>NZ_CP100449.1 GCF_024227715.1 Halomarina litorea
TATGTAGTCTAGAAAATCTGCGGAATCTCTTTAGCCCCCACAAATTTTAAGGGAGGACGCCGCAAGCGTCCGTACGACCATGAACGGACTACTGACACTCTCGAGACTCCGTACGCTGTATAGTCTACACAGTCTCGGGACGGCATCGAGCCTGCACAGTTCGGGTGCGCTATGAGCGACGTGGAACCGCGCGCGGTCAGTTCAGTCATCCTGAAGGGTGGCGTCGGGAAGTCCACCATCTCCATCAACCTCGCCCGGCAGTTGGCGACGCGCCACGACGTGCTGTTCGTCGACCTCGACCCCAACGGCCACGCGACGATGGGCCTCGGTCTCGACGAGGCGTACGAGCGCGACGTGAACCTCGGCAACCTCGTCCTCGACGACCGAGACGCGACGCTCGACGACGTCGTCGTCGAGACGGACGCCGAGTTCGACGTCCTCCCGTCCTCGAACACGCTCGAACAGGTCGAGAAGGAACTCACCGGTGCCATCCAGGGGTCGAGTCGCCTCCACAAACACGTGGTCGAACCCGTCCTCGGCGACCGCTACCAGTACGTCGTCATCGACCAGCCGGCGTATCCGGGGATGCTCAACAACAACGGACTGGTGGCGAGTCGGAACCTCATCGTCCCGATGACGCCCGGGTCAGAGGCTATCGGTGGGTTCCGGCGGACCGTCGACCGCCTCGTCTCGCCGCTGCGCGAGTACATGGATGTCGACATCCTCGCCATCGTCCCCAACCGACTGCAAGACCGCATCGACCAGCAGACGGAGGACCGGAAACTGCTGGAGAACCTCAACACACAGGAGCACCTCGCCGAACGGCTCCCGAACTTCGCGCACATCACTCCGGAGGAATTCGAGCGCATCGACAGCGGCGAGATCGACCCACCGAGACCCGGCATCCGCGAACGGAAGGCCTTCACGCAGGCCCTCGGCGAGAACGTCCCCCTGCTGGACTACGACCCCGAGAACGACCAACTCGAGCACCTGGAGGAACTGGCGACCATCGTCGAACGCGGGGGTGTCTCTCGATGAGCGACGACAACCCCTTCGCCGACCTCGACAAGTCGGTCGCCGGGGAGGAGTCCGCCCCCCGAGCGTCGGAGGGTGACGGGGAGGACGCCACGGAAGAACCCGACGCCCCGGACCCCCAGTCGACTCCCGCGTTCGAGGCGGGCAACCACCTCAACCACTCGGTGTACGTCCGCGACGAGACCTGGCAGGCGTTCGAGGACACCTACGACATCGACCTCGTCCCGACGCTCCGGCGGGCGGGCGTCGACGGCCTCTCCAAGCGGGAGTTCCACGACGCAGCACTCCGACTCGCCCGCGAGGAACCCGAACGCGTGGCCGAACTCCTCCTCGAGGAGCGGGGACTCGACCCCGACGACTACATCTCGGAGTAGCCGCGGGCGACCGGCACTCGGAACTCCCCTCGTCCCTGCTCTCCGTGGGCTCACTACGTTCTGTGAGTTCTCCACCCTCCGTGCTCTCTCCACACTCGACGGCGTGTACGCTGTAGGCGAAATGTATAATCTACAGAGCATGAGAAGTCTGCACAATCTATACAGAAAAAATATACTACTTCAATACTTCGACCAGAATGCACCATACATTTTCAAATCTCTTTAGCATTGTTATGCTCTGAAGGCTGGATAATTTCTATAGACTATACCGCTTCCTAAGGCTGCTCCATGTGTCTAGTCTGGATAGTGTGTGGAACTCGGGGAGACTGACGAGGCTTCACCTGCTGTGCAGGGTGCGAAGCCTTACGATGGGCTCGCCCTACCAGCGCCATCCGAGCGGGTTCCGGACCCCGAAGTAGGCTCCCGTCCGCCGTTTCCCCTCCCAGACGAATCGGAGGGTGTCGAGGAGACTGGCGTTCCGCAGGGTGAACGAACTGCCGGGGTCGAAGAGAAGTGTCCCCTCGTCCGCGCGGCACCGACCGCGGACGACGCGCTGTCCGAGCCGGCTCACGTCGTCGTCGTGCCAGTGGACGAGGAGACAGCCGGGTCGCCCGTCTTCGACGGGTCCCGACCACCTCTCGATGTGGGCCTTCCCGTCGGAGACGGTGAACCCCTCGATGGGACGCGTGACGGGGAAGCCGTCCTCGACGACGGTGAACGTCGCTCGGTCGTACTCCGTCGCCTCCGACTCGTCCATCCCGACGGCGGGCCACGGCGGGACGTGAACCCGTCCGGGTACGCCGAGTCGTTCGACGTGCTCGGGTTCGACCTCGACCACGATTCGGAGGGCGTACCAGTCGAACAGGAACCGGCCGACTTCGGAGGTCTGGGCGGCGCTCGACCGGAGGAAGGCGTCGCGTTTCGGGCCGACCGGTTCGGCCTCGATGCGCTCGCGAACGTACGCGGCGTTCGCCCGCAGGTCGTCGTCCCGGACGGTCGCGCGGCCACGGACGAGCACTCGCCCACCCTTGCCGTCGAGGAGCAGCGAGACGCGGGGGTTCGACCGGGCGGCGTCGACCTTCCCCGCGAAGGCCGGCGGGGAACTCACGACCAGTACGCCCCGGTCGTCGTCGTAGAACGGCGTCGCGGGGAACGTGACGGGTCGGTCGCCGCTCGCGGTGGCGAACTCCGCGGTGAGCGACCGGTAGACGGCATCGCGGACACGTTCCCGGGTGAAGGAGTCGAGCGTGGCCATGCCGTGGGTGTCGCCGTCCCGATACTTAACTCGTCGCCGGGGTCCCCCTACTCGATGTCCGCCAAATGGTCGTCGATACGCTGGGTCTTCTCCTCGGCGTCGATGTGCTGGTAGGCCGCCCGCGTCGTCGAGAGGGACTTGTGCCGGGCGAGATCCTGTGCGTCCCCTCGGTCGCGGCGGTAGATCTCCTCCAGGATTCCCCGGCGCGCGCCGTGCAGTTGGAGGTACCCGCACTCCTCGTCCACGTCAACGCCCGCCGCGTCGGTCAGCCGTCGCATGAGCGAGCGCGCCCCCTCGGTCGTGAGTGCTGGTGGTGCGATATCGTGCTCCCGGAGGAGTGCATCGACGTCGCCGTCGACTGCGTCGAGGTGGTCGTCGAACGCACCGTCGAGTCGATCCCGCCCGGCGCGGAACTTCGAGGGGGCGTGGTCGGTCGGGAACACCGGCCAGTCGTCGCTCGCGGGCCGCTGGACGCGATACCACCGGTCGAGACCCTGCCGAGCGGGCTCCGGCAGGAGCGCGGGTTCGCGGTGCTGGTCCTTCCCGAGGACGCGCATGACGCCGCGTTCGAGGTCCACGTCCGCCCAGTGGAGGCCTTGACGACCCGTCCGGGCGTCCTTCGGGTGTCTGAGCACCTCGGCCCCCCGGACGGCGCTGTAGGCGAGGACACGCACCAGCGCACGGTCCCGAACGGGCGTCCCCGCGTCGAGGCCCCGCTCCGAGATGGCTTCGCTCGCCCGTTCGTCGACGTATCGGGTGAGGGCCCGCCGCTGATCGCGGCTCCAGAACTGCTGGTCCGTGCGGTCGCTGTCGGCGTCCTGCGGGAGTTCCTCGCGGGCCCGGTCGGCCAGCGCGGGGTTCGTCGGAAGGACGCCGTCGCGGACGGCGTACGAGAGACACCCCGAGACGTACGCGTAGTAGGTCCGGGCCGTCGAGGCGGCGATGCCCTCCTCGCCTCGCGTCCGACGTGCGAGGTGCATTGCGTACCGGGCCATGACCCGTCGGCCCTCCTCGGAGAGGTCGACGAGAGTGTACTCTCGCCCGTCCATCCACTCGAGCCAGCGCGTCAGTTCGGAGGCGGCGCTGGCGCGGTAGGTCCCGGTCGCCTCGCCCGACGCCGTCGCGCCGCGACTCTTCGAGTCGAGATACCGCGAGACGAGGTCGGAGAGGGCGTCCGGGTCGGTGCCGTCGGTCATGGCGTCGACCGAGGACGGACGTGTACTTCAATCTACTTGGTTGTATCGACCGCACGGCTGTGGGGACTGCCGATGGCGGAGCATCCACGCCGATACACCGTATGTCGATATATCTGGGGGTGGTGTCCGCGTACCGCTGCGCCGCGTGTCTTAGACGGCCTGCCCTCTCCGTCGCGTACGGGAACGTCGCGCTCGGACCCGTCGAAACGGACGGGGAGGCGCGCGAGGCCCCCGTTCGTCGGGCGTTCGTCTCGAGAGAACTCGGCCGTCATCACCGACCGGATAACACCCCTATGCCTGTAATGTGGCGACGAGTGGGCAGGCCGGTCGTTTGATATATCCGAACAACTAAACGGGTGGCAAGTGATGTCACCTCATGGCTCCGAGACAGGACGGATCGCCGCGGACGTTGAAGACGGTCGAACGGTGTGCCCGCATCCTCGACGTCCTCGAAGCGCTCGACGGCGCCGGCGTGACCGAGGTCGCGTCCCATTTGGACATCTCGAAAAGCACCACGTACCAGTACCTCGCCACCCTCCGGCAGCAACACCTGGTCGTCAAGAAGGGCGACCGGTACGAACTCGGCCTGCAGTTCCTCCTCACGGGGGAGTACGTCCGGAACCGGAACCGGCTGTACCGGTACGGCAAGGAGGAAGTCGAGACGCTCGCCGAGTCGACCGGCGAGTACGCGAACCTGTTCACCGAACAGCACGGCATGGGCATCAACCTGTACAAGGTCCGGGGGAGCGATGCCGTCGGGAGTGGGTACCAGACCGAGAAACTCCAGCGCCCCGACCACCTCCACTGCACCGCGACGGGAAAGGCGATTCTCGCGCACCTCCCCGAGGAACGCGTCGACGAGATCGTCGACCAGCACGGCCTCCCCGCTCAGACGGTCAACACCATCACCGACCGCGCCGAACTCAAAGCGGAACTCGACGTCGTCCGTGACCGGGGGTTCGCGTACAACGACGAGGAGGAAGTCGAGGGACTCAGAGCCGTCGGTGCCGCCGTCATCGACCGAAACGAGAACGTCCTCGGGTCGCTGAGCGTCGCCGGCCCGACGAGTCGCCTGAAGGGCAAACAGTTCGAGGACGAACTCCCAGAGGCGGTCCTGAGCGCGGCGAACCTCATCGAGGTGAACGTCAACATGGCTACGCACGGCGACGACCCGACCGGCAGGGGTTGATTCGCTCCGTCCCGAGGGACACCGCTGTCGACGAGTCGGACAGGCCGCCACGTCCGAGCGTGTTCGAAGATATCGAACGACCGGCTGCCGGTGGGCTGGCGGGAGGCGGGTCAACGGCGTGGGGACGACTCCGACCGCCGCACCGGCGGTGATGCGAGTTGTTAAGTGGCACGTGGGCGAGGCGGGGATGGGATGAACGTACGTACCATCGAGGACCTCAACGGTCTCGACGACGACGCCTTCGTGGACGAACTGGGCGGCGTGTACGAACACTCGCCGTGGGTGGCCGAGCGCGCCACGTCGGCGCGACCGTTCGACACCGTCTCCGACCTCCACACGGCGATGGCGCGGGTCGTCCGCGAGGCCGGCGAGGCGAAACAGTTCGATCTCCTGCGAGCCCACCCGGACCTCGGCGAGCAGACGGCGCTGACCGACGCCTCGGAGGCAGAACAGGCGTCGGCCGGGCTGGACGAACTCGGCCCCGAGCAGTACGAGGCGTTTCAACGACTGAACGAGCGGTACAAACGGCGATTCGAGTTCCCGTTCATCATGGCCGTCGAGGGGGCGTCGCCCGACGAGATACAGGCGGCGATGGAGGCGCGCGTCGACAACGACCAGTCGACCGAGTTCCGAACCGCGCTGGAAGAGGTCGAAGAAATCGCCCGTCTCCGGCTCGACGACCGGTTTCGCGGGTCGGTGGACTCGTAGCCCCGCCGAACGGTCGGACGCGCGTCCTCCGGGCTGAGAGCCACCGATACAGCGGCGGTCGCGTCGCGATGTCGCGGCCGTTCGCCCGCGAGCGGCCGCACCCCCCCGCGCAGTTCCCTCTGCGGGTCCCGGTGCAATCGCCAGCCGGCGGCCACGCGGGCCGCATCGAGGCAAACTATTTTGTACCGGCGACGGAATCCCTAACTGGACGATGAGACCACATAGCATGCGGAGTGTGAGCCGATGAACCCGAAGACACTCGACGTCCGCCGACCGCTCGGGGGGGAGCCGATATGACCGAGCACGGGTCCGCCGGCGAGCGGACGATGAACTACGGGAAAGAGCACGTCAACGTCTATCGGACGTACGCGACCCCGCTGGAGGGCGTCCGCGAGATACCCGAGTCGGCGTTCGACGGCAAGCCGAACACGCTCTTCGGGATGGAGGTGCGCGCCCAGGTCGAAGGCGAGGAGTTCCTCCCCTCCTTCCGCGACGGGGACAACACGAAGGTGGTGGCGACGGACTCGATGAAGAACTTCATCCTCCACCACGCCGGCGACTACGACGGCGCGACCATCGAGGGCTTCCTCCACTACGTCGGCGGGGCGTTCCTCCGGACCTACGACCAGATGGAGTCGGTCCGCATGTCGGCCGACGAACTCGCGTTCGACGAGCGCCCCGTGCCCGACGGTGACGGCGGCTTCGAGCCGAGCGACCTCGTCTTCCGCGTCTCCGACGACGAGTCCGCCTTCGGGGAGTTCTACCTCTCCCGGGAGGACGGCGACGTCGTCGTCGAGGAGCAACGGAGCGGCGTCACCGGCCTCGAACTCGTGAAGGTCAAGGACAACTCCTTCGTCGGCTACGTGCACGACGAGTACACCACCCTGCCGGAACGGGAGAACCGGACGCTGTACATCAGCCTCGACATCTTCTGGCGGTACGACGAACCCGAGGCGGCGCTGGGCGAGGACCCCACCGAGTACGTGCCGGCAGAGCAGGTCCGGGACATCGCGCAGGTGGTCTTCCACGAGCAGGACGTCAACTCGATTCAGGACCTCATCTACCAGGTCGGACTCCGGGTGCTCGAGCGCTTCCCGCAGCTGTCGGAAGTGAGCTTCGAGGCCAACAACCGCACGTGGCTGAAGGTCCGCGACGACATGGAGGGCGACGCGAAGGTGCTGCGCGAACCGCCGCGGCCGACCGGCTTCCAGCAGTTCTCGATGGACCGGAGCGACCTCGACGAGGCCGCGGAACGATGAGCGCCGGCCTGACCACGCACGTCCTCGACACGAGCCGCGAGGGGCCGGCCGAGGGCGTCGAGGTGACGCTCTATCGGCTCGAGGACGACCAGCGCGAGCAGGTCACCGCGGCGACGACGAACCACGACGGCCGCGTCGACGAGCCGTTGCTCGACGCCGACGAGATAGAGGCCGGCACCTTCGAACTCGTCTTCGACGTGGGCACCTACTACCGCGAGGGCCCCACCGAGTCGTCGTTCCTCGACGAGGTGCCGGTACGGTTCCTGATCGACGACCCGACCGAGCACTACCACGTCCCGCTGCTCCTCTCGCAGGGTGGGTACACGACCTACCGCGGGAGCTAGAGCGCGGCCGCACCCCCGACTTCTCCGACACCGCGCGACGACAGCCCCGGCGAGAGGTATCGACGGTCCCGACGCCGCGCGACGACCGTCGCGCGCCCGAGACGGTTCCTCGCCGGACCGGCCCCTCCGGCACGCCGCGCCGCGCGGCGGTTACGCCTCCGCCAGCCGCTGGAGGCCCGCGGTCAGGACCCGCGTGGCCGTCGTACAACTGCTCCACTCCGTCCACTCGCGGGGGCTGTGCGAGAACCCACCTCTGGACGGCGCGAACAGCAGTCCGGTGTCGGTGACGTCCGCGACGTGCATCGTGTCGTGGCCGGCGCCGGAGTGCAGCGACTGCGAGGAGGCGTCGACCGTCGCGGCGGCCTGTTCGAGGGCCGCGATACACCGGTCGCTCATCCGACTCGGCGCGATGTCGTACGGTCGCTCGAAGCTCACCTCGACCCCCCGCTCGGTCTCCAGCCCTGCGAGGCAGTCCCGGATCCGTTCGACGACGCGCTCCATCGACGCGTACTGGACGTCGCGGACGTCGATGCCGAGCTCCACCCGTCCCGGCACGACGTTGATGGCGTTCGGCGAGACGTCGAGTTTCCCGACCGTCCCGACGACAGCGCCGCCGCGTTCGTCGAGGACGTCGTTCGCCGCCGCCTCCACCTCGAGGACGAGTTCGCTCGCAGCGGCCAGCGCGTCCGTCCGCGCGTCCATCGCCGTCGACCCCGAGTGGTTCGCCTCGCCCACCACGTCGACCTCGCAGCGAATCGTCCCCGTAATCGCGGAGACGATGCCGACGGCGGCGTTCGCGTCCTGCAGTCGCTCGCCCTGTTCGACGTGGAGTTCGAGCCACGAGTCCCACTCGCTCGCGTCGAGTCGCCCGGTGCCGCGAAACCCGATGTCGGTCAGCGCCGCCTCGAGCGTCACGCCCTCGCCGTCTTCGAGCGCGAGTGCGTCCTCGACCGTCCGGTTTCCGCTGGCGACCGACGAGCCGAGGACGCCGTTGGAGAACCGCCCGCCCTCCTCCTCGGTGAAGCAGACGACCTCTATCGGCCGTGCGAGGTCACGGCCGGCGTCCTGGAGTGCCCTGACGGCTTCCAGCGCGCTGTAGACCCCCAGGACGCCGTCGAAGATGCCGCCCTCGGGGACGGAGTCGAGGTGGCTGCCACACGCGACGGCGGGCGCGGTGGGGTCGGCGCCACCGGACACCCAGCGCCCGACGATGTTCCCGACCGCGTCGATTCGGACGTCGAGGCCGGCCGCATCGAGTCGGTCGAGCAGGTACTGTCGCGCCCCCCGGTTCGCGTCCGTGCCGGTCAGCACCGTCCGACCCCATCCCTGGTCCGTCGAGATGGCACCGTACTCCGCGTTCGTCGTGATGTCGTCGCGGAGACGCTCCTCGCTCACCGCTCGGTAGGCATGCTCCGTGGTACTCATTGTCCACGAGTTACAGCCCCCCGGATTTGAAGATACCGGCGTCCTGCTAGCGTCGAACCGAGGCGGTAGTTCACCCGGGACCCGTCTACCGACCCCTCACCGCTCTCGGATGACGATATCCTTCGCGCCGGTCTGGAGGGTCTCCTCCTCTATCTCGGCGAGTTCCTCGCGCGAGGCGTCGAGCGTCGCCACGTGGTTGCCGGCGAGTTCACCCGCGGGACTCTTGAAGCACGTCGGCCCGCAGGGGACGAGAATCTCCTGTTCGTTCCGGTACCCCGGGTAGAGCAGGATGTCGCCCCGCGAGGGGTAGACGGTGTGGTTCTCGCGTGGAATCTCCGGGAGGTCTATCTCGTCGATGTTGACCCACGTCGCGTGCCCACTCCAGCGGACGTGCATCAACTCCGATTCGAGCGGCAGGAAGTCGCGAAGCGCCTCGACCGACTCCGGCGCCTCGTCTTCGAGCAGGTCCGCCACGTACACGTCTCCCTCGATGTCGAACTCTAGTTGCGTCACGGCACGACCAACTGGTGAGTGGAAAATAAAGGTTCTGTCGGGAATCCGCCCCCGTCGTCCGGGGCCGGACTCGGGCGTCGAGGGACTACGGCGTCCAGTCCGGACGCTCGCGTTCGACGAACTCGCCGTGGCCGGGATCGCAGACGATTTCGCCGTCGTCCGCGACGACGACGCCGCGGACGAGGGTCGTCTCGACCTTTCCCCGGACCGTCCGCCCCTCGTAGATGGAGTAGTCCGCCTTCGAGGCGTTGTCCGCGGCCGTTATCGTCTCCTCGGCGTTCGGGTCGAAGATGACGATGTCCGCGTCGGTCCCCGGGTCGAGCGTCCCCTTCTCCGGGAGGCCGAACGTGGCCGCCGGGTTTCGGCTCATGACTCTCGTGAGGAACTCGTAGGACAGTCCCCGTTCGTTCACCGCCTCGTCGTGGAACACAGGGAGGCTCCGCTGCAGGCCGTTCGCGCCAAACGGCCCCTCCCACCACTCGCTTCCCTCCTTCGCAGCGCGCTTCTGTGCGACGTGGTCGGTCGAGACGACGCTCAGGACGCCCCGTTCGAGGTACTCGAAGAGCGCGTCGACGTCGTCGCCCCGGCGGAGGGGCGGTGCGATGCGCGGGAGGTTCCCCATCTCCTCGTGGAGGTCACCCGTCAGCGCCGTGTAGTGCGTACACGTCTCGCCGCGAATCAGGCTCCCGTCCTCCCGGTGGCGCGCCAGCGCCTCGGCGGACTTCCGACAGGAGGTGTGGATGCCGTAGTACTTCGCCCCGAGGTGGCGGGCCATCCGTGCGAGGTCGTCGGCCGCCATGGCCTCCGCGTAGTCGGGGCGCGACTCGGGGTAGCTCCTCGCCCCGCGCCCCTCGGCTCGGAGTCGCTCGGTCACCGCCTCGCAGACCGAATCGTCCTCGGTGTGGCCGACACCGACGGCGCCGAGGTCCGCGAGTCGCTCGAGGACGCGGTGGATGTACCCGTTCGAGAGGCCGAACTCGTAGGCCGTGTACATCTTGAACGAGGTGACGCCCGCGTCGACGACCGCCTCCAGTTCGTCGAAGAGGTCGTCGCCCTCCCTGAGAATCCCCCCGTGGAGTCCGTAGTCGACCAGCGCGCCGGTGGCTCGCTCCCGCTTTCGCTCGATTCCCTCCACGAGCGTCCCCGCCTCGTCCCACGGGCTCTCCTCGTCCGCGTACGCCTGCCAGGCGAAGTCGATGACCGTCGTCACGCCCCCCAGCGCCGCCGCCGCCGTCGCCGTCTCGTAACTGTCGACGGAGACGTGGTCGCCGATGTGGACGTGCGGGTCGACGACTCCCGGCATGACCACCTTCCCCGTCGCGTCGAGCGTCCGTTCTGCCGCTGGGAGGTGCTCCGGGTCGCCGAGTCCCACGATGGTTCCGTCGTCGACCGCGACCGCTCCGTCGAACGACCGGGTCCCGGAGACGACCGTCCCGCCCTCGATAACAGTGTCTACGACCATCGGGTGCATCTCGACCGACGACCGACATAAAAGTACACGTGGGAAGCGTACTCGCGCCGGGAACCGCGCCGACCCCTCCCGCTCGCTGGGTCCGCAGTCGCCCGCGTCGGAGGTCCCGACCGACGGTCAGGAGCAGATGACGTCGACGTGTTCGCCCGCCTCGACGTCGGCCAACCCGTTGTTCGTCAGTCGGTACGTCGGGATGACCTCGAGGGCGAGAAACGACAGTTCCATCAGTCCGTCGTCGACCAGGCCGAGGTCGGTCACGAACGCCTCGACGGCCTCGTAGCGCTCGTAGACCACCTCGATGGGTTCGTCGGACATCAGTCCCGCCACCGGGAGCGGGAGCGACACCGTCTCGTTGGCCGCCGGGTCGAACGCGGCGATACCGCCGCCGATGTCGCGGAGGTGGTTGGCGACGCGGGCCATGGACTCGCAATCCGCACCGACGACCACGCAGTTGTGCGCGTCGTGGGCGACGGTGGAGCCGACGGCCCCGCGGGACAGGCCGAGGCCGTGGACGAACCCCCGCCCGATGCCCCCGTCACCGCCGTGTCGCTCGATGACGGCCAGCGAGCGGACGTCCTCGTCGTCGGGCGGGACCAGGACCCCCGATTTGACCGGAACGGTCGCCCGCATTCGGTCGGTCTGTAGCCCCCCGACGGCGTCGATGACGCGGACGGTGGCCGTCTCCCCGGTGTCGTCCGCCGCCGTGACGGCGAGGTCCCTCCCCGAGACCGGGTCGAACTGGACGGTGTCCGTCGGCAGGTTCGTGGTCCCGGTCGAGTTCCCGGCCGCGGGGTCCAGTTCGCCGTCGACCAGCACGTGGGCGACGTCCCACGACTCCAGGTCGTCGAGCAACACCAGGTCGGCCGGCGTGCCGGGTTCGAGGCGGCCGAACGGGAGGTCGTAGCACTCGGCCGTGTTGAGCGTCGCCATCTGGACGACGTCGACGGGGTCTGCGCCCTCCGCCATCGCTTTGCGGACCGCGAAGTCGACGCCCCCGCGGTCGACGACGTCGGTCACCTCCGTGTCGTCAGTACACAGCGAGAGCCGCCGAGTGTCGACCTCGTCGACCAGCGGGAGGAGGTCGGCGAGGTTCCGACTCGACGACCCCTCGCGCAGGAAGACCCGGATGCCGAGGCGCGCTCGCTGTCGCGCCTCGTCGAGCGTGATGCTCTCGTGGTCGGTGTCGAGATACCGGGCGGCCTGGTGGAGGGCCGCCCCGTCGACGCCCGCCATGTGCCCGTCGACGGTGAGGCCGCGCTCGCGGGCGGCCGCCACCTTCGCGTGGACCTCGCCGTCGCCAGCGACCAGCCCCGGGACGTCCATCACCTCGCCGAGCGCGACGACCGGGTCGAGGTCGAGCAGGTCCGATACGGCCGCCGCGTCGAGCGTCGCCCCGGCGTCCTGAAGCCCGGAGGCCGGGACGCTCGAGGGGACGGTGAAGCGTGCCTTCAGGGGTGTGTTCGCCGCGTCCTCGACGACGGCGCGGACGCCGTCCTCCCCGAGGACGTTCGCGAGTTCGTGCGGGTCGTGGACGACGCTGGTCACGCCGCGAGGCAGGACTGCGCTCCCGTACTCCGGCAGCGTCACCATGCTCGACTCGACGTGCATGTGGGCGTCGACGAGTCCGGGCGTGACGTAGCCCGCGTCGAGGACGCGGTCGGCCGGACGCTCCTCCAGGGCGACGATCTCGCCGTCGTCGACAGCGACCGCGCCGTCTTCGAGCGTCCCCGTGCTGACGTTCACCAGCGTCCCGCGAACGAGCGTGTCGACCGTGTCACTCATCGGTGTCGACCGTGCCGACGACGGTGTCGCGCGTCCGGTTCGTACGGTTCACCCGCTGGCGGGCGCACGTGGTCTCGGCTGCCCCGCCGGGCGTGTCAGTGAGCCACATGCCGGACGTGGTCACCGGAGGTAGATAGTAGTTTGGCTCGGGAGCGACGGGACGGTTCGATACGCTCGAACCAGTGACCGCGGGTTCGCGGTGGCGGGCGCGTCCGTCGGCGAGTCGCGGAAGGGGCGCGGAGGCGGTTCGCGCGCATCGTTCGCGTCATTCGCGTCGTTCGCGTCAGCTCATCACGCCCCCCGCGGTGACGTAGAAGTAGAGGGCGAACGAACCGGCCAGCGCCCACTGGAGCGCGTGGACCTCGTCGTAGTCGCCCTGCGCCGACTTGACAAGGGGGTAGCTGATGATGCCCGCGGCGATGCCGTTGGCGATGGAGGCCGTCAGCGGCATCATGACGATGGTCAGTCCCCCGGGGATGAGCCACTCGGAGCGCTGCCACTTCAGGTCGGTGACGCCCTGGAGCATGATGAGGCCGACGAGAATGAGTCCGAGGTAGGAGGCGTACGTCGGTATCGCGGCCACGACGGGGACGGCGACGAGCGACGCCAGGAACAGCACGGCGACGACGAGCGCGGTCAGCCCGGTCCGGCCGCCCTCCTCGACTCCGGTCGAACTCTCGACGTAGGTGGTCACGGTGGTCGTCCCGACCATCGCCCCGCAGGTGGTCGCGACGGCGTCGGCCATCAGCGGCTTCTCCATCTCGGGGAGGTTGCCGTCCTCGTCGAGGAAGTTCCCGAACTGCGAGACGCCGATGAGCGTGCCGGCGGTGTCGAAGAAATCGACGAAGAAGAACGTGAACACGACGATGACGAACGGGATGGGTTCGATGGTCCCGAAGCCGCCGACGAACGCCCCTACCAGTGGCGTGATGTCGTACTGGACGGGTGGGAGGCCACCGGGCGTGAGGACGCCGCCGCCCACGACGCCGGCGAGCGTCAGTCCCCACCCGGCGGCCGCAGTCGCGAGGATACCGATGATGATGGAGCCGGTGACCCCCTTGGCGTAGAGGACGATGGTGAAGGCGAGTCCGGCGAGCGCCAGCAACGCGACCGGGTCCGACGCGACGTTCCCGAGCGAGACCAGCGTCGCCTCGTCCGCGACGGCGATGTTGGTCTCGATGAGGCCGAGCAACAGGAGGAACAGGCCGATACCGGCCCCGACGGCGAACTTCACGGGTTCCGGGAAGAACTCGATGATGTACCGCCTCGCGCCGACGCTGGACATCGCCATGAAGATGACGCCCTCGACGAAGACGGCCGCGAGCGCGGTCTGCCACGGTATCCCCAGCGAGATGACCACGGTGAACGCGAAGTACGCGTTCAGGCCCATCCCGGGGGCGAGTCCGAACGGCCGGTTCGCGTACAGCGCCATCACGACCGACCCGATAGCGGCGGCCAGAATCGTCGCGATGGCGAGCATCTGGAACGTCTCTCCCTCGGAGTAGCCCTGGATGGAGATGGCCTCCGACAGGATGGCCGGGTTCACCACGATGATGTACGACATGGTGAGGAACGTCGTGATACCCGCGACCACCTCGGTCCTGGCGTCCGTCCCGTGCCGGTCGAACTCGAAGAACGACGCTACGCGCGACCCTGCATTGCTATCGCTTGCCATACCACTTCACTACCCTACTGGGAACAAATAAGTTTTCACTGCGACGGGTGCGGAGTCGGAGTCACCGCCGTTGTGGGCGTCCGATTGCCCCGCTCAGGGTTTCTGCCGCCGGGCGGACCGCCGCTCCTCTTCGAGGTCCAGATCGAGGCCCACCTCCGACGCGCGGCGCCGGACCGCCTCGGCGTCGATGGCGGTCACCTCACCGTCTTCCTGTAGAACGGTGCCGTCGACCATCGTGAAGCGCACGTCGTCGCCGTGCGCGGCGAACACGAGGTGTGAGAGCACGTCGTGGAGGGGGGTCGCGCGCGTGCAGTCTGTCGTGAGGCCTACGACGTCGGCGCGCCAGCCCTCCCGGAGCGCGCCGAGTTCGTCGAACCCTGCGGCCCTCGCCCCGTTGACCGTCGCCATCTCGAAGATGCTGGCGGACGGTGCCGTCGTCGGGTCCAGTCGGTCGACCTTCTGGAGGAGGCTGGCCTGGCGCATCTCGGTGAACGGGTCGAGCGTGTTGTTGCACGGGGGGCCGTCGTTGCCGAGGGCGACGTTGATTCCCCGGTCGAGGTAGTCCCAGACCGGGGCGATGCCGCTCGCGAGTTTCATGTTCGAGGACGGACAGTGCGTGACGTGCGTCCCCGTCTCGGCGAGGACCTCCCGCTCGCTCTCGTCGGTCCACACGCAGTGTGCCAGCACCACGTCCTCGCCCGTGAGACCGACCTCGTCGAGCCAGTGGACGTTGCGCATCCCGGTGTCGTCCTGCACCGTTTCGATCTCGCTTCGGTTCTCGTTGGCGTGCGTGTGGATGCGGACGCCGTCGTACGCGTCGGCCAGTTCGCGCGCGCCGCGGAGACACTCCTCGGTGCAGGAGACGGCGAAGCGCGGCGTCACCGCGTACCGGATGCGGTCGTCGAACGACCCGTGGTACTCCCGGATGAGCCGCTCGGACGCGTCTATGGCCTCCTGCGTGTCCTCGAGGAGGGCGTCGGGCGAGCGACGGTCCATCATCACCTTGCCGAGGACGCCCCGGATGCCCATCTCGCCCGCCGCCTCGAAGGCCTCCTCGGCGTGGGCGACCGAGAGGTGGTCGATGCACGTCGTCGTCCCGCTCTCTATCATCTCCAGGTACCCCAGTTCCGCCGCGACCCGCATCTCCTCGGCCGACAGGGAGGCCTCCATCGGGAGGATGTAGTCGAACAGCCAGTCCAGCAGTTCGGTGTTGTCGGCGATGCCGCGGCCGAGGCTCTGGACGGAGTGGACGTGCCCGCCGACGAGGCCCGGCATCAGGACGTCGTACGACTGGTGTTCGTGGTCGGGATACCGCGGCGCGACCTCGGACCGCTCGCCCACCCGCTCGATGCGAGACCCCTCGGTGACGACCGCCCCGTCGTCGATGACCGTCTCAGCGTCTACGACGACGATCCCGGTTAGCAACATGTGTCGCTCGTATACGACATCGGAGTAAAAGGGTTTCCCCGCCGGGTGGCGCGAGGCGTCCGCCGTCCGGTGGACACCCCGCCCGCACGCTCGTCGGGGTCGTCAGCGGCTCAGTCGTCGACCGGTTCGGAGAGCGGGGTGGCGGCGTCGGTCCTGTCGAACAGTGGGCTCGACTCGCCGGGGACGAACGTGTTCAGCACCAGCCCCACGACGCCGGTGACGATGACCGGTTCGCCGAAGAACGTCCGTGCGGCGCTCGGCAACCCCGAGAGGGCCTCGGGGACCGTCGCGACGCCGAGGCCGAGGCTGAGCGCCGTGGCGATGATGACCATGTTCCGCCGGTTCATCTCGATGTTCAAGAACAGCAGCCGCATCCCGCTCGCGGCCACCATCCCGACCATGATGAGGACGGCCCCGCCGAAGACGGCGGAGGGGATGGTCGTCACGACCGCCCCGATCTTCGGCACCAAGCCGAGGACGATCAGGATTCCGCCGCCGATGCCGACGATGTGGCGGCTCATCACGCCCGTGAAGTTGATGATGCCGACGTTCTGCGAGAACGAGGTCTGCGGGAACGACCCGAAGACGGCCCCGAGGGCGCTGATGAACCCGTCGGCGAAGATGCCGCCGCGGAACTCCTCCTCGGTCGGGTTGCGGCCCTCCGCGGCGGTGATGCCCGACATGTCGCCGATGGTCTCCATCCCCGAGACCAGAAACAGGAACGCGAAGGTCACTAGCGGGACCACCTCGATGCTGAAGCCGAACCGGCCGGGTGTGGGGACTGCGATCCACGCCGCGCTGGCGACGGGGCCAAAGTCGACGACGCCCATCGCGATGGCGGCGACGTAGCCGACGACGATGCCGATGATGATGCTCAACATCCGCCAGACGCCGCGCAGGAGCAGGTTGAACAGGACGGCGATGAGCAGGACCAGCCCCGCGAGCCCGAGGTTCTGTACCGACCCGAAGTTCTCGGCGCCGACGCCGCCCGCGGCGTACTGGATGCCGACCGGGATGAGGTAGAGGCCGATGATGACGACGATGAGTCCCGTGACGAGCGGCGGGAAGAACGACCGGAGCCGTTTGAACTGCCAGCCCAGGAGGAACGGAACGACGGTCGCCGCGACCACGATGGAGCCGAACACCACGTCGAGGCCCGAACTCGCGCCGATGGAGGACATCGCGCCGACGAACGCGAAACTCGTCCCCATCACGATGGGGAGTTTCGCGCCGACCGGCCCGACGGTGTACGCCTGGACGACGGTCGCCACCCCGGCGAAGAGGATGACCATCTGGACGAGGAACGTCGTGGACGCGGCGTCCAGTCCCACGGCTCCCGCGACGATGAACGCGACGGCGGTCGAGGGGACGATCATGACCGATACGTGCTGTAAGGCGAGCAGGAGCGATTTCGACAGCGGCGGCTTCTCCTCCAAGCCGTACGCGAGGTCGATACCGTCCTCTGTGTTGTCAGACATGGCTCGCGCAGGGAATATTGCTACTAATAATTAAAGTCTGTTATTTTCAAAGAATTATTCCAGAACTAAGGAGTGGTACAATCGGTCACGGTCGGTTCTTCGACGAGAGGCCTCCGGGGTCGGTGACCGACGCCGCCTCGGTCCGGGGGAGCGCCCACCGGCCGGCCCGCCCCGAAGCGCACGCCGTGAGGGAGCAGCTATAACACCGGGGCTACCCAAGCCGGCGACATGGACGGAGACACCACCCACCCGTGGACCGTCACGGCGAGCGACCTCCGGGGTGAGATGCGACGCGAACTGGCGCGCGACGCTGACGCGGTCCTCGTGACCGTCGCGGACGTCGAGGGGGCCGCGTACCGCCGTCCCGGCGCGAAGATGCTCGTCGACGGCGACGGAACGCCGGTCGGCGCGGTCACCGCAGGCTGTCTCGAGGACGCGGTCACGGCGTCGTCGATGGAGGTCCTCGACGCCGACGAACCCCGACTGGTGACGTTCGACCTGCTGGAAGACGACGACAGCTGGGGACTCGGCCTCGGATGCAACGGCGTCCTCGACGTCCTGCTCGAACCGCTCGACGCCAGTTGGGGCGAGCCCCTCGACGAACTCGACGCTGGGAGGGCGGTGACCGTGCTGACCGTCGTCGAATCGACCGACTCCGACGTCCCCGTCGGTGCGCGCTCCTACACGGCCGGGAGCAGTCAGATTCGAGGCGTGGCCGAGCGCGCCGCCGTCCCGGATAGCGTCGTCGAGTCCGCGGCGTCGGCCGTCTCCGAGATACACGGCCGGGATCGAACGACGACGGTCGACGTCGAGACAGACCGCGGGTCGGTCGCGGTGCTCGTCGACGGACTGGTGCCCGTCTCGACGCTGCTACTGGTCGGTAGCCAGCCGGACGTCCACCCCGTCGCGCGCGCGGCGTCGAACGCCGGCTTCGAGGTGGTGGTCCACTCGCCCCGCGGGGCGAGAGGTCCCGAGGACTTCCCGCACGCGGACAGAGTCGAGACGGGGCACCCCTCGACCGTCGACGCGAGCGCCGAGGTCCCCGAACACACGTACGCGGTCGTCATGACGCACAACCTCGTCGACGACCGAATCGCCGTCGAGACGCTCCTGCGCGAGACGAGCGTCCCGTACGTCGGGTTGATGGGACCGCGCGACCGATTCGAGCGACTCCGGGAGGACAGCGACGTCGTCGCGGGCACGGACCCCGGCCGAATCGCGACGCCGGTCGGCCTCGACCTCGGCGGCGGTGCCCCGACGGAGATCGCCCTCAGTATCGTCAGCGAGGCCCTGGCGGTGAGCAACGGCCGCGAGGGGACCCGGTTGAGAGACGAAGAGGGATCGATCCACGCGCGAGTCGAGCCCGAGCAGTGACGACGAGGGGAGAGGCAGCGAAGGACGCCCGGTGACCGCTGCTCGTCTCCGGTCTCCTGACGGGTGACGAGGCGCTCAGCGCTCGTCGAGTGCGGCTTTGACCTTCTCCGGCGTGATGGGCATGTCGCCGATTCGGACGCCGACGGCGCGCCGGATGGCGTTGCTCAGCGCGGGCGGGACGCCGTTGACGGGAATCTCGGCGACGGACTTCGCGCCGAAGGGTCCGGTCGGTTCGTGCGTCTCGACGATGATGGACTCCATCGGGGGCTGGTCGGCCGTGGTGGGCATGTCGTAGTCGCGAAAGCCCATCACCTCCGGCCGTCCGTCCGCGTCGAAGGTGACGCCGTCGCCGGTCGCCAGTTCGTAGCTCATGTGCATCGCGCCCTCTACTTGCCCCTCCACGAGGGCGGGGTTGAGCGCGGTGCCGCAGTCGACGGCGTACACCATGTCGTTGATCTCGAACTCGCCGGTCTCCTCGTTGACGGTCACGTCGACGAACTGCGCGCCGAAGGGGGGCGGCGACTCGTCCGTGCAGTGGCTCGCCTCGCCCATCACGTGGGCGCGCACCTCGTCGCCGTACATGGACTCGTATCCGATGTCCTCCAGCGAGACCGACTCGCCGGTCTCCCCCGAGACGACCGACTCCTCGTCGATAGTGAACGCGGATTCGGGTTCGCCGAGCATCCGCGACGCGAACTCGAAGAGCATCTCGCGGGCGTCCTCGGCGGCCTTCTTGACGGCCTGTCCGGTGATGTAGGTCGTCGAGGAGGCGTACGCGCCGTGGTCGAACGGGGAGATGTCGGTGTCCGAGGGTTGGACCAGCACGTCCTCCGGGGGCACGCCGAGCACCTCGGCCGCTATCTGGGCCATCACGGTGTCGGCCCCGGGCCCGATGTCGACCGCGCCGGTCTGGAGGATGAACGAGCCGTCCTCGTTCATCTTGATGTGGGCCGCGCCGAGTTCGTCGCCGGCGACGCCGCTCCCCTGAATCGTGAGCGCGACGCCACAGGCACGGTGGAGGTGGTCCTCGTCCGGCTGTTCGACGTCGTCCCAGCCGATGGCCGCCCGGCCCTCGGCGATGCACTCGTCGAGACCGCACGACCGGATGCGCCGGCCGTACTCCTTGTCCTTCAGGATGCCGGAGGCCACCTCGAAGTCGCCCTCTTTCACTACGTTCCGCGCGCGGAGTTCGAGGGGGTCGATGTCGAGGTCGCGGGCAACCTCGTCCATGTGCCCCTCGACGGCGAGGTGGCCCTGTGGCGCGCCGTAGCCGCGGATGGCACCCGCGATGGGGAGGTTGGTGTGGACGGCGGTCATCCCGAAGCGGATGTTCGGCGTGTGCGTGTAGAGCGGCAGCGGTTTCTTCCCGATGGAGATGGCGACGGTCATCCCGTGGGGGCCGTACGCGCCCGAGTTCGTGACGGCCTCCATATCCAGCGCCTTCAGGTCGCCGTCCTCGGTCGCGACGCTCCGGAGCGTGACGCGGGCGGGCCGGCGGTTTCGCACGGCGTGGAACTGCTCGCGGCGCGTCGTCTCGATCATCACCGGTCGGTCGGCGGCCTCGGAGAGCGCCACCGTGATGGGTTCGAGGATCATCCCCTGTTTCGACCCGAAGCCGGCGCCGATTCGCGGCTTCGAGACGCGGACGTCGCGGATGGGCAGGTCGAAGAGGTGGGCGAGTTGCCGCCGCGTGTGGTAGGGGACCTGCGTACTGGAGATGAGGTGGAGACGGTTGTCCTCGTCGCGGTGGGCGATGGTCGTGTGCGGTTCGGGGACGCAGTGGGACTGGTAGGGGGTCTCCCACTCCGTCTCGGTCACGGTCAGGTCCTCGCGGTCCGCCGCCTCCGCGAATGCGGCGTCCACGTCTCCGATCTCACCCGTCGCCTGCGCCTCGATGTTCCGCTCGTAGTCCGCCCCGGGCTGGACGTTCTCTACGTCGGCCTCGTCGTGAATCTGGGGCGCGCCGGATTCCATCGCCTCCGCGGTGTCGAAGACGGCGTCGTACTCCTCGTAGGTGACGTCGAGTTTGCGCGCGGCCTTGCTCGCGGTGGCCGCGTCCTCGGCGGCGATGGCGGCGATGGGGTCGCCGACGAAACGCACCTTTCGTCGGAGGACCCGGAGGTCCCACGGGGAGGGCTCCGGGTACGACTGGCCGGCGGACGTGTAGGGTTTGTCCGGCACCTCGGGGGAATCCGGCGTGATGACGGCGTAGACGCCGTCCATCTCCTCGGCCGCGCTCGTGTCGATGTCCGTGACGACGCCGTGTGCGATGTCCGAGCGGACGACCTTCGCCTCGGCGAGGTCCGGGAACTCCCGGGCGTAGTCGGCCGCGTACTTCGCCTCCCCGGTGACGATCTTCCGCGCGTCGTCTTTCTCCTCGCGGTGCGAGACCGTCCGGCGCTCGTCCGGTTCCTTCCGGTTGTTCGGCGCCTCCTCCCACTCCATCGGGTGGGCCTCCTCGACCGCCGACGCGTCGGCGGTCCCCTCGTTCGGGGTCGGCTCGTCGTGCTTGCTCATCCGTCGAACCCCTCCTCGCGGCAGCCACAGCCCGGCGCACCGTCGGCGGGCGGACAGCCCCCGTCGGCCGCCACCGCCTCCCCGTCCAACCGGGTCGAGGCGTCCCGGACTGCGTCGATGATCTTCTCGTAGCCCGTGCACCGACAGAGGTTCTCCGAGAGCGCGTCGCGAATCTCCGCCTCGTCGGGGTCCGGGTTCTCCTCCAGAAGCGCCTTCGAGCGCATGATCATCCCCGGGATGCAGAAGCCACACTGGAGCGCGGCGTTGTCGACGAACGCCGCCTGGACCGGGCTGAGGTCGTCCTGCGTCCCGAGGTTCTCGATGGTCTCGACGTCGCTTCCCTCGACCTGCCGGCTCGGGCGGATACAGGACTTGACCGGCTCGCCGTCGACGAGTACCGTACAGAACCCGCAGTCACCGGTGTCACACCCGCGTTTCGCACCCGTGTACCCGTTGTCCCGCAGGACGTCGAGTAGCGTGTCTGAGCGGGCGGCCTCGAATGTTACGTCGTCTTCGTTCAGCGTGAGATCGATTTCCATGGCGATTGTCGTTAGCTGGTGATGGCAAGAGCGGTCCGCCCCGGGGGACGAGATGCCGTCGCTCCGAGCCCTCGCGACTCGGGGACCGTGCGAGACTGGCGAACCGGACCGGTTTCTGACCCCGGGCATGCTAGCTTCCTACACAACATACGGTGGCCGTCGGTCATTTAAAGCTTCCCCCGGCTGACGTGTGGCCGGACGAATCCCGAACGCGGGCCAATCACACGGGTCGACATCCGGCGTCGTTCCGGGTTCCGTCGGTATCGTCTCGTCCGCCGTCCACGACGGACCGGCCACCTCCCGACGCGACGGGACAGGAGGGCCTTCGCTTCCGGTCGTGCCACGGGGTCGTCTCACGCTTCCGTCGGCTCCCACAACTCGCCCCGGGAAGCGTTCGCATATATCAAACACGAGGTGAGCACGCTCTGCGCCGGACATCGATAAAATAGTGACTCGAATTACAACCATATGGCTGTAACTATCGGGGCGACTCTCCCGTGAACAGTGCTCGCCTCGACGGCATCTATCGCGTCGAAGCGCGCCGATGGTCCGGTCGCATCTGTCGAGACCACCAGCCAGAACGCGATGCTCCGCGCTCGACGGCCACGAATTCGGGGTAAAGACAATCGACCGCCCGTTTCGAACGCCCGAACGCTCCGCATCCGGACGAGTCCGTTTTCATATTTCGAACATCGGAGGCCGACCGACCCCGGGCCGGGAGTCCGACCCGCCGTAGCGCGGGGTGTCGAGGCGTCGACCGTCGCCCGGGAGGGCGGACCGGGGAGTCACTCGATGCCCGCCCGTTCGACGACGGCCTCGGCCGCGGCCGAGGCGTCGGTCAGGAGGTCGTCGAGCGGCCCGTCGAGTGTCAGGACCTCCCGGTCGTGCATCACGAGGTCACCGGCACAGAGGACGGTCTCGACCTCGAACCCCTGTGCCCCGTTGACTAGGGCGAACACGGGGTCGGGACACGGCGTGAGGTGAGGGTAGTTGAGGTCGACGACGGCCAGGTCGGCCTGCTTTCCGGGTTCGATGGAGCCGAGGTCGTCGCCCCGCCGGATGGCGCGCGCCCCCTCTACGGTGATCATGTCGAAGGCTCGCTGTGCGGGGACGACCCCCGGGTCGCGGTGGTAGCCCTTGTGCCCCGCGGCGGCGGCGCGGGCGTCCGAGAGGGGGTTCACTGTGTCGTTCAGGTTGGAGTTGTCCGTCCCGAGGCCGACGGTGACGCCGGCGTCCAGCATGGCGACGATCGGCGCGTACCCGGTCGCGAGGCGCATGTTGGCCATGTAGTTGTGGGCGACCCGCGTGTCCGTCCGCGCCAGCAGGCGCACGTCGGCCGCGTCGACCTGGACGCAGTGGCCGAGCAACGCCCGGTCTCCGAGGTAGCCGACGTTCCGCAGGTACTCGACGCTGGAGAGGGCGACGCCCTGCTCTTCGACCTCCGCCTCGGCGACGTGGGTGGTCGTCATCACGTCGTACTCCTCGGCGAGTCGGTAGGCCTCCCGAAGCCCGCGCGCGGTCGACGTCGCGAGCACGATGGGCGCAGGCCAGACCGACTGGCGACCGCCCGCGCTCCCGTGGTACGTCTCGATGAGCGCTTCCACCTCTGCTAGCGCCGTCTCCGTGTCGACGGTGAAGTGGTCCGCCCTGGGGTGGTCGACGCCGGGATTTCGGGTCTGGATGTCGGCCAGCAGGGTTCGAAAGGCCTCGTCGGACGGGTCGTCGGCGAACCCCGCGCCGTAGACGCTGCGGATGCCCGCCCGGTCGTAGGCGTCGAGTTTGGCCTCGATGGCGTCCCAGCCGTCCCAGACGACCTCGGTGTCGTTCTCGACGAACGTCGTCACGCCCGACTGGATGGCCTCCACGCAGTACAGGTCGGCGGCGACCTCGTGCTCCTCGGGGGTCATCGCAAGCACTCCGGGGCGTTTGACGTTGTACAGCCAGTCGTAGAGGCCGCGGTCGGCGGCGAACGCCCCGCGCAGGAGGATGTCGGAGACGTGCGTGTGGGCGTTGATTAACCCCGGAATCACCGCGCCCCCGTCCGCGTCGAGTACCCGGTCGGCGTCGTAGTCGGCTTGGAGGTCCGCCGTCTTCCCGACCGCCTCGATTCGGTCGCCGCTGACGGCGACTGCACCGTCCTCGACGACGTCCCGTTCGGGATTCTGCGTCACGACGCGGCCGTTGGTGACGAGCAGGTCCGTCATTGCGGTCCCTCTATCCCGGTTCCCCGTTCGGGGACGGTCGGAGTCCTCGCTGTGCGTGGTGGCACCCGTACTGGTGGCATGGATCAGCGTGTTCACGCGCCAGCAAAAGCGTTCGTGTGGCTGGGGTGTCGCCCCCGATGCTCGCCGCGAACGCGAGCGCGTCGCGGTGGCCCCGACGACAACTCTTTTGCCGGGGGTCGGTCACGATTGGGTATGAGCCACGGTCACAAGGACATGTGCTGGCGACCGGCCGCGGTCGAAACCGTCGAGGAGGTGCGGGCGGCCGTTCTCTCGGCGGCCGGGACGGAGTCCGTCGGTCTCGACGCCGTCTCGGGTCGCGTGCTCGCCGAGTCCATCGCCGCACCGCGGACCCTCCCCGCGTCCGACCGCGCGACGATGGACGGGTACGCCTTCGACGCCGCCGCCGACTACCCGCTCACCGTCGTCCACGACGAGGTGTACCCGGAGGACGACCCGCCGTCCATCGGCGCGGGCGAGGCGGTCGAAATCGCGACGGGGGCGAGTCTGCCGCCGGAGGCGAACGCCGTCCTCAAGCGGGAGGAGTCGACGGTCGAGGGCGACCAGTTGACGGGGCCGGCCATCGAGGCGGGCACCTACACCTACGAGCGGGGAAGCAACGTCGAACGGGGCGAGGTGCTGTTCGACCGCGGTGAGCGCCTCTCGCCGAAGGACGCGGTCTTCCTTGGCGACCTCGGGCACGACTCGGTTGAGGTCCGCGCCCGATTGACGGTCGGGGTTCTCGCGACCGGCACCGAGATTCACGAGGGCCGGCAGTCCGACCTCGACTCGAACATGCTCGCCGGTCTGGTCCGCTCGTGGGGCCACGAAGCGACGTACGAGGGGACCGTCCCCGACGAGTACGACCGCGTCCGCGAGGCCATCGCCGATCTCGCGGCGGAGTACGACGTCGTCCTGACGACCGGCGGGACGAGCGTCGGCCACGGGGACCACGTCGTCCGCGCGCTCTCGGAACTGGGCGAGGTCCGGTTCCACCGCGTCCGCGTCCGTCCCGGAAAACCGCTCGCCCTCGCGGAACTGCCCGACGCCGTCGTGTTCGCCGTCCCGGGGAAACCACTCGGCGCGCACACCGTCGCGACGCTCGTCGTCCGGCCGCTCTTCACCGGGGAGACGGCACTTCCGACGGTCGAGGCGACCTGCGCGCGGGACGTCGAACTGGGCCCCGAGGGGTTCGAGTACGCCGTCCCCGTCACGCTCGACGGCGACGAGGCGATGCCGCTCGGCCACGTCGACTCCCCGCTGCAGGTGTACGAGGGGACGTTCGACCCGAGCGTCCTCTCGTCGAGTACGCGCGCTACGCGGGCCGACGGGTTCGTCCTCACTCGTTCGGCGCTCGGCGGTGGCGAGGCCGTCGACGTCGTCCCCTACCCCGTCGTGGAGTGAGATGGACGAACCCATCCCGCTCGTGCGGCCGGCCGAGTTCCCCGACGCCGCGCCGGAGGAGGGCGCGTCGGTCTGGGGCGTCCTCCTCGCCGCCGGGACGAGCAGTCGGTACGGCGACCGGAACAAACTGCTCGAACGGTTCGACGGGGAACCGCTGGTGCGGCGAGCGGCCGAATCGCTCGCCGCAGCGCCCCTCGACGGCGTCGTCGCGGTCGTCGGCCACCAGTCGTCCGCCGTCCGGGACGCCGTCGACGGCGTCGTCTCCGACGTGTGTGCCAACGAGGAGTACGAGCGAGGGCAGAGCATGTCGGTCCGCACCGGCGTCGAGGCCGTCCGCGACCACGGTGCCGACGCCGTCGTGGTCGCCCTCGGCGACATGCCGACGGTTCGGCCGGCCACCGTCGGACTGCTCGTCGACGCGTACGAACGCGGCGTCGGGACCGCCCTCGCCGCCGCGTACGAAGGGAGGCGGGGGAACCCGGTCCTCTTCGACGCCCGGCACTTCGATGCCCTCGCGGCCGTCGACGGGGACGTCGGTGGTCGGGGCGTGCTGCTGGCTTCGGCGGGGGGTGCCCTCGTCGCGACGGACGACCCGGGCGTCGTCCGCGACGTGGACGCCCCGTCCGACCTCGACGCCCTCGAATAACTGCGGGACGTTCGGCGGATGCGGCGACACGACCCGTACCTCTCCCTGCCAGTGGTGAGAGGGCTCGACGCCGTGTGGGTAGCCATCGCTCTCGGTGATCCGACGAAATTCGACTCACCGACGGCGAACCCCGCCAGAATTTACTTTGTTGTACTCTCCTACACCAAGGTGAAATAGAGCTCTTACCGAAATGGTTTCATCTACGGGTTGGAGGTCAGAAGTCCCGCTAAATACAGTAGCGATGTCTATCTATCGTATATCGCTATATCTTAACACAATCCGGTCTGAGGCTAGAGGAGAACATTTCTAAGGACTAGTTTGAGATGAACTGGGGCCACCTGGTGTCAGTCAAGAGTCTCTTGCGAGAGTATGTGCCGTATCGAACGCTACTATACTTCGCCGATAGCTTCTGCTATCTACCCCGACAGCCCGGTTCCCAGTGTCAGCGCAATGTATACTGGCGGTACCCTTCCCTCTCTGTGATGTCAACGCGGTCCTCGTCCTCAAGGAGATCGAGATGGCCGATTACCTCGGACATGCCTGGGAATACCTCGGTAGCAGGCAGGTCGGGAAACATCACTTGCATGACCTGGTATGCCGTAGTCGGACCCGTTTTCCCGACTATATCTGCGATCCGTTCCTTCCGGCTGAGGTGGTGGTCAATAGTCGCTCGAACACGCTCGCTCAGGTTTGGCATGGACTTTCCATGACCACCCCAACCGATATCGACATTGACATCGGTGATTTTGTGGAGCGAGTCGAGGTAGGTCGGAAGACTCCGCGTCCGCTCGCTCTCGGTATCCGGCGCGATTGTAAGCAGTGGGTTCGGAGTAATATGTGGGAGCACATGATCACCGGTGAACGCGACGGCGTTCGCCGCTGCGACGAAACATATCGATCCCGGCGAATGGCCAGGCGTGTGAACCGCCGTCAATTCGACCTCGGCTTCAACGCTCTCGCCATCCGTCAGTTCGTAATCGACTGCAAGCGGGTCTTGGTAGTCCGTGTACGCCTCCGGAAGCGAAACGGCCGACTCGACGATTTCCGCCGGTGCCCCCATACGACGTAGAAACGGCCGAAAGAACACTTGTTCACAGCGGAAGTGACCTAATGGGTCACTGAGTGGCTTAACCGCGTCTCGATGTGCGTGGACGTGAGCATCAGATTCCCTGACGATTCGAGCAGCCAGCCCGAAGTGATCCATGTGGGGATGGGTAACGAGGATTTGGTCGACGTCAGTTACCGCGAATCCCAAGGATTCCAACCCAGCAGAGAGCGCGTCATACGCTTCTCCAGTCGCCGGTCCGGGGTCTAGTAGCGTCAACCTATCTCCAACGAAGGCGTAACAGTTCACCCTCCCCACGTCGAACGGTGTCGGAATCTCGAATCGGTGTACATCTTCCATATCCATGGTTCTCACTCCACTACAAAAAGGCTCACACCGTTTCTACATCGAACTGGAAAGCGTCGCTATGTCAATTACGGTCGAAATCGTCTCTGTCACCAGTGGAGGCTACGGTGCGAATGGGTAGTCTCTCCGAGTCTGCGAACCGCGACGGAGGCGTCGTCCTCTCGAGAGCAGTTGCTAGTACTCAGTTTGGACCCTGTCCATGTCGATACCACCGACCACCTGCAGAGGGGCCTCCCGGCGAAACCAGCTAGCTGGACCAACGAATCGCGAGGACCACTCAGTCCCACTCCTCACCGATACCACGGAGAGAAAACGGACCCACAGGAAGGTTATACCCCTCTTCGAGAGCGGTATCGACCTGCTTCTCGGTCGCGACGCCTTCTTCGACAATACGTTCGGCCTCGCGACGCATGGCTGCGTAGCACCGATTGGCGACGAACCCGTAATCACCCGGGGCATCCTCGAGGACAATGGCGGTTTTTCCCATCCTTTCGCTAACCTCGACGATAGTGTCGACAACCTCGTCGTCGGTCTGACCGGTGGGGACGATTTCGACGAGTGTCATGATCTGTGCCGGATTGAAGAAATGGGCCACGGCAAACCGCGATGGGTCCTCGAGAGCGTTCGAGAGCGAGGTGGCTGAAAAGCCACTGGTATTCGAGTATAGGGGGGTGTCCCCGGTAACGCTGTCGATTTCACGGAAGACGCGGCCCTTGAGTTCGAGGTCCTCGGAGACGGCCTCCAAGACAAAGTCGGCATCGGCGACAGCCTCCCCGAGGTCGGTGGTGAGCGTGAGCCTATCGAGGGCAGCCTGTTTCTCCTCTTCGGAGAGGTGGTCACTCTCGACGGCGCGGTTCAGCCCGTAGTTCCCGTCGACGATGCGCTCCTCGGTCTCTTGGAGGATTTCTTGCTCGATGTCCCGTATCGACACATCGTAGCCGTTTTGAAGAAATGCTTGCCCGATACCACTCCCCATGACGCCGCCACCGATGACGGAAACGTGTTCGACGTCTACCATAACACGAAATCTTCCGCATGTTGCATGATAGTTCTTTCCATGGTTCGGCTGCATCGGGATCGCGCTGTCTCCATCGAGAACCCACGTCGCGGTTCGATGGACCTTTCATCCCCGAATCAGCGGTTGACGGGAGCCACGGCCTCCATCGTCGAGGTAATCTCCTCGTCGTCGGCCGGGCCGACCCAGCCGACTCGAACCGCGTCACAGCCCTTTACGCTGGCGAATCTATCGATAATATCGTTGACCTCGTCCGGCGTGCCACAGGCGACCAGTCCGTCGAGTACCTCGTCCTCAACGGCGGCGACCGCCTTTTCGCGGTCGCCATCCATCCAATGGTCGCGGACGGTTTCTACCATGTCCTCATAGCCCTGTTTGGCGATTGATTGGCGGTAGAACGGACCGTAGAGAGATATCATGAACGCGACGTGTTGGCGGCCCAGCTGGCGGGCTCGCTCGCCGTCCTCGAGTGCACAGGAGCGGACGAGGACCGATGTCCGGAACTCCTCGGGGTCCCGATTGGCGAGTTCGGCACCACGCCGAAGGTCGTCGAGACGCTGGTCGAGGCCATCCGGTGTGAAAAGTTGTGGGACCCAGCCATCGGCGAAGCGACCGGTGAGCTCGACCCCTTTCGGACCGAGTGCAGCGACGTCGATGGGAACATCCACCGGCGTCGGCATTTCGAGCGAGAACCCTTCGGGGGTGAATATTTCACCGTCGTACGTGACCTCCTCGCCAGCCGTGGCCTGCTTGATAATCTCGATGGCCTCGCGGAGACGGCGCAGCGGTCGGTCGAATTCGAGCCCGTGCCAACCCTCGACGAGTGCCGGTGAACTCGTCCCCAAACCGAGACGCAGTCGCCCCCCCGCGAGCGACTGAACCGATGCGGCGGCCTGAGCAATCTGACAAGGTGAACGGGAGAACGGCCCGATGACGTCGTCGGACACGCCGATACTATCGGTGCGTTCTGCGAGGATGGTCAACAGGGAGACACTGTCCCATCCCGTCGTCTCGCCGAATCCGACGTACTCGAACCCGAGTTCCTCGGCCTCCTGAGTGAATCGTGCGACCTCGTCCAGCGATTCGTATCGGTCGGTGGATAATGTCAGGTCGATTTGGAAGTCTGATACCATCGAACGCACGTGAGTTTCGTGGGTACTTCAATCTCCTTCCCGACAGTGAGGGACGGACGATATCCGAACAGCCCGGAAGCTGACTTCGCACTGCCGAAACTGTCCGCGCAACTGCGGTGCTCGGTAGGACTTATTCGGAACGGTTCGCGCGCGCGAGAATTCCCAGTATCTCCACCTCCTCGTCTTGCGAGATTAGGTCGGAGGTCGTACATTCGTACATCACCTCGTGGACGAACTCTGGGTCGGTGAGTTCAATTGCTGAGCATGGCGAGGATTATTCGACTTGGCTCTCGAGGCACGCGACATTATCGGCAAAGGGGGACAGGTGTTCAGTGAGGTCGCCGCGGCCGTCTGTGGTACTCCTGTCGAGTTTCGGTCCGCTGGTTTCAAACATGCGCGTCACGAACTCCTGTCGGTCCACTCGAACCGCTCGATAGTGTTGAGTCGTCGGTTGATTGTCGCGGAACTGACTCCGTCCAGCTCTCCACCGCGACGAGGGAAAACAGAATCTACGAGTGCGAGATAGTGCGATCAGATACGAGGACCTTGCTCGATATCAACGAATGAGACCCCGCCATCGTTTGACGGAACCACTACGGACACGATCGAAAACGATCGGAGTCATCGTAAGTGAGCTCTTCGGTGATTCCCCTCTCGGATGAGATACCCGAGTCAGTGGCTCCGAACGAGGCTTACAGGATAGACCTCGTCTGGACGATCGAGACAGTGGGGATAGAGGCATACGGTTTGCGCTCTCAGTTGGAGCCGATTATGAAGGACGAACCCAACGACAGACGGGATTACACGACTGAAGAGCTTCGTGAACACCTTCAAGAGGCCAAAGAGACGGTCTCTGACGAAAGGCGCCCGGAAGCCGTAGAGCAGCAGCACTCTACAGGGAAACTCACTGCCCGAGAGCGGATTGCGTATCTCTGTGATGCGGGAATTTTTAGAGAATTTGGCCGGCTCGCGGCTCCAGCCCCTGCGACGCCGGAAACAGTCGATTGGGACCGATCGGACGCGCCTTCGGACGGAATCGTGACCGGAATCGGAGAGATCGACGGGCGGCCCGTGGCAGTGGGGGCGACCGACTTCACCGTTAAAGGGGGGTCGATCGGACACACCGGTTTTCAGAAGGTCCGCCGCATCGGGAAGTTGGCCCTCCGACGGGGTTTCCCGCTGGTTCTGCTCCACGACGGGGGCGGCCACCGCATTCAGGAGGGACTCGATGCCAGACCGTACGCTCACGGCGGGGATTTCGTGTTTCAGACCCGACTCTCCGGATGGGCACCACAGGTATCTGCGATGATGGGGCCTGGGTTCGCCGCCCCGACGAACTACGCCGCGACGTGCGATTTCGTCCCGATGGTCGAGGGACAATCGACGATGGGCGTGGCGGGACCATCACTCGTAAAAGCAGCACTCGGCGTCGAACTGGATAAAGCCGAAATCGGTGGTGCAGAGTTCCAGACAGGGATGACCGGGATGGCAGACGCCGCTTACGCGGACGACGAAGCCTGCCTCGACAGTATCAAGACGTTCCTCTCCTATCTCCCGCAGAACGCAGACGAGATGCCCCCCACCGACAGTCACTTTGAACCGCCGACCCCCAACGCGGCAGAGCAGTTATCGAGCATCATTCCGAACAATCCAAAGCGAGGGTACGATATCTACACCGCTATCGAAGGGTTGATCGACCGCGAGTCGTTCTTCGAACTCAAACCTCGTTACGCACGCAACATCGTCACTGGGTTCGCGCGGTTCGAAGGCAATTCCGTCGGAATCGTCGCGAACAATCCACGAATCAAGGCGGGGACGTTCGACGTGGCTGCCTGCGACAAGTCGTCTCATTTCATCAGCCTGTGTGACGCCTTCGGACTTCCCCTCGTGTTCTTGATGGACGTTCCGGGCGTACTGCCGGGACCCGACTCGGAGCGGGAGGGAATCGCTCGGCACTCCGGAAAGGTGATGTTCGAGATCAACCGGTCGACAGTCCCGAAAGTGAGCGTCGTCCTTCGACGAGGGTACGGGTTCGGATACGTCCTCATGGCGGGCGGTCGGTCGACCGATAGCGAACTGACTATCGTCTGGCCGACCGCTGAAATTTCCGCCATGGGGATCGAAGGTGCCGTGGATATCGTCTATCGACGCGAAATCCGGGACGCCGACAACCCCGAACGGCGACGAGAGGAACTCGTCCAGAAGTTCATCAATCGAACCGGTGCGGTGAGGGCAGTCGAGGATTTCGGCGTCGATGCGGCTATCGATCCCACCGAAACCCGAGACTGGATCGTGGATTCGCTCGATCAGTCCCGGACCGAGTACGAAGAATCCTGGCCACCGAAGAAACACGGAATAAACCCTATCTGACCCACCCAGTCGACCGAATCCAGGCTGTCTATGTGGCCGGAAATTCATGTGAGCGCCATAATCATTCGTAAAATAGGTCCTCTGATGAGGTCGATGTCTCGAGCGTGACGACCGAGTTCGATGACGACCTGCTGCGGCAGCAAACGATGAGCAGCATCTTGGAGCCCCGAACGCGGAGGCTTCGACTCCTCGACGCAGGTCACGTAGGGGCCGGACGACCGAGCAGTCTCGTTCGAGGGCAGTCAACGCGTACGAGCCCGTGGCGCAAGCTGCTGTCTTTCCCGTACATGCAGCCGAAGGGGGAGAAGATCAAATCGGTGCTGCCGTCGAGCCAGTGAACGATGTCGAGTTCTCTCAGTTGTCACTCAGACAGTATCTCGACGGGAGGTTCCCCGAGTTCATGCGTCCCGATTAGGTAGGTCACGAGCCGCAAAACTTGTGGGTCGCTCGACCACCTCGAGGTTGCCATCGGCTTGCGGAGTTCCTTCCTGAACTCCGAGAACTTCGTTCAGAGATTTTATCGGCCGGCATCCTGCACGGCTTGGCCAAGCGACACTACCGTGGACAAGTGACCGTGAGAAAAACTTTGGGCAACGTCCAAACGATTACCAGACTCGAATAGGCTTCCTCTCTGCGTCTGGTGCTGTGATGATTCTCGGAGGATCTGGTTACGGACGACGACGGACTAGAAGATTTCTGCTGGCACTATCATTCTATTTGACTACCTCTTGTTGTGGGTGCGTTACAGGCATATCGATGTCATAGCATTACTGTCCCCTCGGGCAGGCACTCAAATACAACCCTGGTACCGACCTATCCCAACCGATGTTGGTGAGTGTTATTACAGATCTATAGCTGTAAACGTGATTGTGGTCCATAGTGTTTCTACACTCTCTCCTATTTCGTATCGAATTCAAACCGATTGTGTGGGCTACGTTTCGAATGAGTGATTTACTTCGATTACACTGGTGGTCCGTTGTAAAGGCTCGATGACTCTGTCAACGAAGTCATCGATATCAGTGAGACTAGTCCCCGTGTAGACGCTAACCGCGGCGACTGGCTCCTTATCTGAGCAGAATACTGGCATCGCGACGCCGTTCAATCCCAGCTTTCCCTCCTCAATATCGGTTGCGTAGCCGTTCTCACGCACTGACTCCAACTCAGAATACAGCTCAGACGGGTCCGTGATTGTGTTCTCAGTACTCGCAGAGAGGCCATACTGGTTGACCAACCGTTCGACACGCGATTCCGGTTGAAACGCTAGCAGAACCTTGCCAAGTGCGTTCGCATGCAACCACGTGTGGGATCCGTCGAACTCTGTCGAGCGGGTCGTGTACTCTCCCTCTACCGAGTAGAGGAACACGGCGTAGTCATTCTCCTCGACTCCCAGCGTCGCTGGTTCTCCTGTCTCTTCGGTGAGCTTTCTCAATTCGGGCCGCGCCACATGGTAGATGTCCCGATCGAACCTGATACAGCCACCGAGTTCGAGGAACTGAAGGCTTGGTCGATAGTTCGATTGGTCTTTGACGACGTAGCCGAGTTCGCGGAGTGTGGCTAAGTGGTCGAAGACGGTACTTCGGGGCTTCTCGACCGCAGCCGCAACCTCCGAGAGATTCGCCACTTCTAATCGGACGAGCGTCTCGATGATTTCGAACACCGTTTCCGTAGTTTTGATCCGGTGGTTCTGTCCCATGTCCATCGTGCACTGTGAGTTCAACTACCAAAGTCCTATTGGGTTATGCCCAACAATTTCCTAGCGCCGAAATGGCGCTTCGGAGAGTGAACGTTTGATGACAACCTGGGTTTGTGAATACCCTACCATACCAAACTAGAATATTGGTGTCTTTCAACATAATTACTTCATCTGAAATGGGATATGTATCATGTCTGGAACGATTTTTGTTGGTCATAGCCCACACATCACATTGTGTGCGCAATCGCCTACTTGCAGACGGCTAGTAGTTGTAGCTGTGGTTGGCACCTACCCCCCAATCTGATACCGAATGAAGGGACCCGCACTGAGTTTGAGACAGTAGACTGTGGCGAACAGGAAGGGATATCGTCCGCGGGGCGTCTTCCTTTTGGAGGTGCACTGGACGAGGGTGATTTTTGGGTGATAACCATCGGTATCCCCCTTCCCCATTCTCTCAGTACGCCACGATCTCAGATGGTTCGAACTCTGTAGAGCACCTGACGAGGATGGGCAGAAGGACCCACTCTTTCGCACTAACTGACTCGGAGAACACTCCACGGTAAGATTTAAGAATCAACCGTCCATCGGAGCATGCGCCATGGGCACATATGACCATGTGGGGCTGCAGAAAGAAGAGGATGTGCTGACAGTCACGTTCGATCGACCGGACGATCTCAACGCAGTGAACGACCTGCTCCACGAAGAGTTGGCTCAGGTGTTTCGTGACGTATACGATACAGAAGCACGCGTTGTGGTCCTCACTGGCAAAGGTGAGGCGTTCTCGGCAGGCGGGGACATCAATTGGATGAAAGACAACCTCGAGAACCCCGAGAACTTCCAGAAGACTATCCGTGAAGCCGAGGAAATCATTCAGGGAATCGTCAATCTCGAAAAGCCGATAGTCACGAAGATCAACGGAGACGCGACTGGTCTCGGAGCCACGCTCGCACTCTTCTGCGATATCAGTCTGATGAGTAACGAGGCACGGATTGGTGACCCCCACATTAAGGTAGCACTCGTCGCTGGAGACGGCGGAGCCGTGATTTGGCCCCTGCTCACGAGTATGAACAAAGCCAAAGAGTTGTTGATGACGGGAGACTTGATCTCGGCCGAGGAAGCCGAACGCTTAGGCCTCGTAAACTACGCTGTGCCTCCAGACGAACTCGACAGCCGGACGGAGGAGATGATCGAAAAGCTGGCTACGGGGCCGCAAACGGCTATCCGGTACACCAAGAAGACACTCAACAATTGGCTAGAGCTCGGTTGCAACATCGCGCTAACCGAGGGTCTCGCTCTCGAGGCCACTGGGCAACAACACCCGGACCACGAGGAAGCAGTAGAAGCATTCCTCGAGAAGCGTCGACCTGACTTCCCGAGCGGTCGGACTCCAGAATAGGTGACCTCCCATCGTCACCTGAAGTAACGCAAACGCTTTTAGTGGTGTGTGAGTCAGTCTTTGCCATGACAAATTGGACCGCAGACTACGATGAGGAACCGCTGCGCGAGCTCACTGTGACCGATCTGCTGCGAAACCGTGCAGAGAAAATCGGAGATCGGACTGCGGTGACGTACGGACCAGAGGACCGAGCGTACTCATTTTCCGAGTTGAACGACGTCGCGAACGCCATCGCGAACTCGCTTATCGAGATGGGAATCGAGAAGCAACAGAAGGTCTCTGTGATGGCTCGGAACCCCTTGAGCAGCGTTCTCGCGATGGTTGGAATCAACAAAGCAGGGATGGTCTACTCCCCGATAAACTTCGAGTACAAGGGTGAAGCACTCTCCTACCAGCTAAACGACACCGGTCCGGAGGTACTGATTGTCGAGGACCAGTACGTCGGTCGCCTGAACGAGGTTGTCGACAGTCTCGAGGACGCTCCTACCGTCGTGGTGATTGATACGGGGACAGAGAGTGCGACACTCCCGTCCAACCTATCGGGGCCAACCTTCGACAAGCTTCAATCCGGTGATCGGAGTGAACCGGGGGTCGATGTTTCGTGGCACGACGAAGCCAGTATTGTATACACCTCTGGAACTACGGGAATGCCCAAAGGCGTCGTGCTACCCTACCGCTGGATCTTTGAGAACTACACGCTCTTCCGACAGCAGTTGCTCAGTGACGACGACGTCGTCCACACCTCGTTACCGATGTACCACGTCGGGGGCGTCTATTTCGACCTGCATACCGGGTGGGTATCTGGAGCCTCGACAGTACTCTGGGATCGGTTCAGTCCTAACGACTTCTGGGACCGAATCGATCGATACGAAGCCACGACCGTCACGCTGGTCTCCGTCATGGCCACCTGGCTCTCGAAACACGGAGGACGAGACACGCCGAACACCCTCAACAAAGTTCACATGCAGCCCTTGCCGGATGATTACCGTACTGTTGCGGAGAGGTTCGGGTTCGATTTCGTCACCGTCGGCTTTGGGCAAACGGAGTCGGGACTTCCAATTGCGGGTGCCATCCACGCCGCGCAGGGTCGAGACGCGACGCCCGAAGATGTCCGCAGAGGAATGACTCCCAACGAAATCGTCGATTCAGTCCGTGATGTCGGCGTTCCGGTGTTGGACGAAGCTCCTGCCGAACGGTACATGGGTGAGCCCATCGACCCCATCGTGGACGTCGCAATCGTCGACGACCACGACGAGCCAGTACCGGCGGAGGCGGCTGGGGAACTCGTTATTCGGCCGAAGGTAGCCGAGATTACGCTCAAAGAATACTACGGAAAACCGGAACGAACTGTAGAAGCGTTCTCGAATCTCTGGTTCCACACAGGAGACACAGCCTACGTGGACTCGGAGGGGAACTACTGTTACCTTGACCGACGAGGTGACATCATCCGGAGGCGCGGCGAGAACATCTCCTCGTTGCAGGTACAGGAGATCACCAACAAGAACAGCAAGGTCGAGAAGACTGCGGCCTATCCCGTTCCAGCTCATGAAGGCGGCGAAGACGAAGTCGCTATCTCGGTCGAGGTGGTAGATGGCGAGCGACTCACCGAGTCAGATCTCAGGGCGTTCCTGAGTGGAGAGATGCCTGAATTCATGAGACCGAAATATATCCAATTTGTCGACGACATCCCAACGACGAAGACGAACAAGATGGAGAAGTACAAGCTCCAACAGGATTTCAACGACCAGCTCGGCGAATGAGCCGCTGTCGGGTGGACTGAGGCACGCGGAGATCTGCTACGCTGCTGGTCAGTCGCGTTTCTTGATCAGGGTTCTGGTTTCGGCCACGACGACGTCTTCTCCGTCCTGATTGACGCCTTTTTCTTCGAGGACCACAACACCACTGCTCTCGTCCTTTTCGTCGAGGTCGAGGACGGTGAGTTCGGTGTGGACCGTATCACCGATCATCACCGGATTGGTGAAACGGGCCTTGTCTATCCCGTAAAACGCGATAACGGAATCCTCGATGAGGCCAGTCTGCACTTTTTGCCCTTCCATGACGTTGAGGACGAGATAGCCGTACACGAGCCGACCGCCGAACTCTGTCGCCTCCATCTTCCCCTTGTCGAGGTGTATCGGGTCGAAATTACCGCTCAACCCGGCGTAGTTGAGTTGGTCCGCTTCGGTTATCGTCCGAGCATTCGTAGTAAACGTCTCACCAATATCCAGTTCGTCGAAGTATTTTGACTCCATACAGCCACCACAGTAATTGAGCGTCTTGATAAATGTTCGCATGGGCCACTCGTTCTAGTCGTGAATCGAGCGATAGACGGGCTATTTTCGGTTGAGAAACGCTTGGATGCGGTCTTGCGCCTCGTCTGTTTCGAATGCCTGGTGGAAATTCACGAGCTGGTGAACGTTGGCCTCTCGAGTCGGGTTGTCACGAGCAGCCACTAACGTTTCCTTCGTCAGTTCGACAGACGGAGATGTCTTCTCGATAATGCTATCCGCCATCTCTCTGATCGCTTCGTCAAGGTCACCAGGCTCGACTACCCGGTTGAATATCTTGAGGTCAGCTGCTTCGTCAGCGTCGACCGTCCTCCCAGTTAGACAGAGTTCCGCCGCCACTCCGTATCCGACGAGGTCGATGAGTCGTTTGGCCATCGGAACGACGCCGACGTTGATTTCTGCCTCGCTGAACGATCCGTTCGTCGATGCGACCCTGATATCACACGAGAGGAGGAGTTCCGCTCCGCCGCCAAACGCGACACCGTTTACCCCGGCGATTGTCGGAACTGGACCAGTGTCGAGCAGTTCGCACAGATCTCCGAGTCGCCGGTTGTAGTGGAGTTGCTCAGACGCATCCCGTTCGGCGAATTCACTGATATCAGCTCCGGCTGAGAACGCCTTCTTTCCGTCACCACGAACGACGATGACTCGAGAATGGTCGTCCTCGTGGACGGCCTCGACAGCCGTGATGAGGTCCTCGATGACTTGGAGGCTGAGTGCGTTGTGTTTCTCGACACGGTCGATAGTGAGCCACGCGATACTGTCTTCTCTCGACATCTCTACCGCCTCAAGCTCGACTGGCATACATGTGGTATCTCGTAACACGATAGTTAAACCTTTAGGCGGATCTCGGACCAACTTCCCCAGAGGGTACGCTGAGATTTGTGGAGAAGCATTAAGTGGTATGGTCACACTTGGCAAGACGGGCTAACGAATGCCAACGTACGATTTCGAGGGGAAGGTAGCGTTCGTCACTGGTGCAGCACGTGGTCAGGGACGCTCGCACGCAGTCGAGTTCGCGAAAAGCGGAGCTGACGTCGCTGTGGGTGATCTTCGCACCGACGGCGGGCTAGCTGAGACGGCCGAACTTGTCGAAGCGGAGGGACAAGAATCACTCGCTTTGGAAGTGGACGTAAGCCAACTCGAGGCGGTCCGCCGAGCTGTGGACCGGATCGAAGACCGGTTCGGTCAAATCGATATCTTGGTCAACAACGCAGGTGTCTGGGAGGTAGCGGATCCATTCGAGGTTGACGAGTCCACCTGGGACAGAACTCTAGATGTCAACCTCAAGGGGGCGTGGCTTTGTGCTGCAGAAGTCGCAAACCGGATGGCTGAGCAGAGCTCGGGCGGGGCTATCGTCAACATCTCGTCCGTCGCGGGCTTGGTCGGCTTTCCAGGATCGGTCCATTATTCCGCCAGCAAGCATGGTATCGTCGGCCTCACGAAGACGATGGCCATCGAGTATGCGAGTCATGGTATCAACGTCAACGCTGTGTGCCCAGGTTCGGTCAACACGCAGATGATGCGACAGGGGCTCGCCGATGCACAGGCGCAGGACACACCCCCGGACTTCACGGGCATAGCAGGCTCGTTCAACCTTTTCGACGAAGAGGACAACCCGCTGACCGAGCGCGACATCAGTGAGGCCGTCCTGTGGCTATCGAGCGAGGCTTCGAAGTACGTCACAGGAGTCACACTCCCCGTCGATGCTGGGTTTTCCGCGAAGTGAAGGGCGGACAGTAGCCGAGCGAACAGTAAGTATGACCAATAAGTAAGTCAACAAATCCAATGAAAGCAGCAGTCATCACGGACAGTGGAGGACCAGATGTAATCGAAATCCGAGACGGTGTGCCTCGTCCCGAGGTGGGACCGGGAGACGTACTGGTGAAAGTAGCCGCCTGTGCAGTGAACCACACCGATATATGGGTGAGACGGGGGGTCACAGATGGAATCCCCCCAATCATTCCGGGACTGGACATCGCTGGTGAGGTTGCCGAGACGGGTGCCAACGTCTCGAGTGTCCGTGAAGGTGAGCGGGTCGTGGTCTATCCGATTATCGCCTGCCGCGAGTGTGAGTTCTGCACGAAGGGGGACCCGAGCATGTGCGTCGATTACGGCGCAATCGGGGAAAGTCGAGATGGGGGACATGCAGAATACGTCACCGTTCCAGCTACCAACATCCTATCGCTCCCGGACTCAGTTTCGTTCACGGCCGCCGCTGCAGCCCCCTCAAGTTTCGGAACAGCGTGGCGCGCGCTCATGACGCGGGGAAATCTCACACTCGACGATGACGTTCTCGTCGTCGGCGCCAGCGGATGTGTGGGCCACGCAGCAGTCCAGATCGCGGCCAATGCGGGGGCGAGGGTGCTTGCCTGTACGTCCACCGACGAGAAGGCCACTCGTCTCCGTGACCTCGGTGCCGACCACACTATCGACTACACCGCTGGGGACATTGATGCCGAGGTCAAGGAACTGACCGATGGGCGGGGAGTCGATCTCGCTGTGGAATCTGTCGGTGGTGACGTGTACAAGCAGGCCGCGAAGAGCCTCGCCCGAGGGAGCCGGCTGGTGACGTTCGGGGCGACCACTGGGGATGCTGACGAGGCAATGCTGCAACACATTTTCTGGAAGCAACTCGAAGTCGTCGGCTCGACAGGTGATACCCCATACGAATTCCAGCAGGTAATGGAACGAGTGTTCTCCGATGAACTGACCCCCGTTGTCGATAGTCAAATCCCTCTCTCTGACCTCGCCGACGCTCACGAACGGTTGGAGAACAGGGGGGTGTTCGGGAAGATCATCGTCAAACTGTGATCGTCCTCGGCTGTACACTGCGTCCGAAACTGTAGCCCAAACAGACATCTGGAATCGATACACCGGACAAACGCCCCGACTGTTTCGCCTGGGGAAATTTTAACTCGCCTCACTGTAGTGCATGGGTATGGCTCACTATGATCACGTACCGAAGATAGCACAGTACGACTCTTGGGAGGAGGCTCGACAGCAGTTCGAATGGGACATCCCGGATCAATACAACATCGCGACCGATCTCGTCTCCAGCCACGACGATCGACGTGGAACACTCGCATTGATCTTCGAGGATCTGGACGGGAGCGTTCAAAAGTACACGTTCTACGATCTAGACGTCTTATCGAACCAGGCGGCGAACCTCCTGACTGATTACGGAATCGAACGAGGAGACCGGGTCGCGGTCAATCTCCCGAACCTTCCGGAGACTGTCGTCACACATCTGGCCGTCTACAAGCTCGGCGGGGTCGTCGTTCCACTCTCGAAGTTGTTCGGTCCCGATGCACTCGAGTACCGGCTCCGAGATAGCGGATCGAGGATGTTCGTCGGCGATGCGAACGGTCTCGATAAAATCACTCCACTCCTCGATACGCTCCCCGACTTGGACGTCTTAGCGTCTGTCGAGCAGGACGACAGGAGCGACGTCTCGCTCCGTGAACGTCTCGAGGACTACGATCGATCATTCGACACCGTGGACACGAGCAAGGACGACGATGCTCTACTCGTCTACACGAGCGGTACGACCGGAGATCCGAAAGGCGTACTTCACGGCCATCGGTACGTCGCCGGTTACTTACCGGGGTTCGAGATGTGGAACAACCTTCAAATCGGACCGGACCAGATGTACTGGTCTCCTGGTGACTGGGCGTGGGTTGGAAGCCTGGTCGCCCATCTCTACAGTGCGTGGCACTACGGGAAGCCCTACGTGAGTCGGCTCAAAGACGACGGGTTCGACCCACACTGGGGGTTCGAAACCATCGAGAAGTTCGGAGTGACGAACGCCTTCATTCCTCCCACAGCGCTCAAGATGATGATGGGGCTCGGTGACGCTGTAGAGGAGTACGACACATCCAGTCTCCAGGTAATAAGTGTCGGCGGTGAACCGTGTAGTGCCGAGCTCGTTCGTTGGGTCGAGGGGACGCTCGATGCGACGCTCGTCGATCTATTCGGTCAGACTGAGGCGAACATGCTCATCGCGAACTCGCCAACGTGGTTCGATATCAAACCGGGAAGCATGGGAAAGCCAGTACCGGGGAGCACTGTCGCGATACTCGACGAGGACGGCAACGTCGCTGATGTCGGGACGATGGGGGAAGTAGCGCTGAGAAAGCCCGCTCCCGTCATGTTCAAGCGTTATTGGAAAAAACCCGACAAGACAGCGTCCACGTTCATCGATGATTGGATGCTAACCGGGGATATGGCCGTAAAGGACGAAGACGGATATTTCTGGTACAAATCACGGAAGGACGACGTCATCATCACGGCGGGTTACCGGGTCGGCCCCGCGGAGGTCGAAGACACTCTCATCGAGCATCCTGCTGTCGGGGACGTGGCAGTCGTCGGCGTCGACGACGAGGTGCGCGGGGAAGTGATCAAAGCATTCGTCAAACTTCTGGACGGTGAGGTCCCCTCTGATGAACTCCGGGAAGACATCTCGTCGTTCGTGAAGAATCGACTAGCGAAGTACGAGTACCCTCGAGAGATCGAATTCGTCGAGGAGTTCCCGACCACGACTACCGGGAAAGTCCAACGCCGGAAACTACGGGGCGGCGAGTAGAATTCACGGATAACAACCATAAGTCGAACAGTAACATATTTATCCTCCGATGCGTTCGACCTGATACAGGATGTCAAAAGGTAGCACTACCCGGAGGTCCTTACTGGCGACTGCTGGTACGGGAATCGCAGCCGGGCTCGCAGGTTGTACGGGAGGCGACGACGGTGACAACGGTAGTGATGGAAACGGAACTGGAGGAGGCGGTGGTGGTGGTGGCGGTAACGATAGTGGCGGCAGTGGTGGTGGCGGTAACGGCGCCGTGAAGTTCGGGCTCGTGACCTTCCAGTCCGGTCCGTACTCTGCGTTTGGCGATGACATCGTCGCCGCCACCAAGATGCTCGTAAACAACTGGAACGAACAAGGCGGGCTTCAGGGGCAGGAGATCCAACTTTCGACGAGAGACACTGAAGGGGATGCCCAGAAGGCAATCCAGGAGGCACGGGAGTTGGTGGAAAGTGAGGGCATCGACATAATGGGCTGTTTCCTCAGCACGCCGGAGGCGCGTGCGGCGATGAACGTAGCCGGTCGAAACCAAACACCGCTCATCACCTGCTCTACGGGGGCACGGTTGCTCGTCGAGCAGGCATGCAACCCATACGCGTTCCGGGGACCGACCTCGACCCTCGCGAAAGCAAAGGCCGGAGGTCCGACTGGAGTCGAGGAATTCGGTTCGAACGTGTTCCAATTGAACCCCGACTACAGCTGGGGGAAGGAGATTAAACAGGACTGGCAGACGGTTATCGAGGACAACGGCGGAAGCGTCGTCGACAGTATGTACGTCGAACTCGGTGCCTCGGACTTCTCGACGGCAATCTCGCGGATTCAGAGTGCCGACCCGGACTGGATTCAGGTCGGGTTCGCCGGCTCGGGCGCCGTGTCGTTCATGACACAAGCAAACCAACAAGGACTCGAATACCCACAGTTCCACCACGTCCTCTACGAACAGACCGTGAGCGGAGCCTCTGGAGACATCTTCAACACGGTTCCCGTGTATACCCCGACGGAGTACACGTATCAGATCGACACGGGAGCTAACAATCAGTTCGTCGAGGCGTTCAACAGTGAGTTCGGACGCAACCCGAGTCTTGCTGCCGGAAATGCGTACCGCCACCTGGACGCCGGATTCAAAGGGATGGACGGAGCTGACAGTCTCGAGGCGGACGCACTGGTTTCAGCCTTCGAGGGCTGGAGCGGTAGCGTCATCACTGGCGATTACACCATCCGCGCCTGCGATCACCAGGGAGAGTACCCGGTGTACATCGCGCAGGTCGACCAAGTCAGTAGCGAGGGTGCAGTCTCCTGGAACGTCCAGGGTACCGTGGCCTCCGACCAGATACTGTTGAGCTGTGAGGAACAGACCTCGCGACTAGAGTGCGACCTCGGAGAATGATGTACCACGACGACTCGCTATGATACCCGACTGCCTGTGTATTGGCACCGCCGTCATGCTCGCACCTCTGCAGTCTGGACTGGGTGCGGTAATCCAGGGAGTGTACAGTGGGCTCTCGTACGGTATGATTCTCGTCATGACCGCTGCCGGGTTGTCGCTGGTCTTCGGACTGATGGGAGTGATCAACTTCGCACACGGAGAACTGTACGCGATTGGTGCGTACTCCGGGTTCGTCCTCTTTGGAATCACTGGGAGCTTTCCCGTCGCGATCGTCGCGGCCATAATCGGAGGAATCGCCATCGGAAGTGTACTCGAAATCGGTGTCATTCGGCCACTCTACGATCGGGATCCCATCTACCAACTTCCAGCGACGTTCGGGGTCGCTATCGTGATGATAGAGGGTATCAAGTTCGTCCTTGGCTCCGACAGTAAGCCCTTCCCTATCCCTAACTATCTGTCAGGGACGTTCACCGTTGGTAGCTACTCGTTTGGCCTGTACAGGCTCTTCCTGATCGTCTCCGGTGTCATCCTCGTCGGGCTCCTATGGGTCTTCCTCCAGAGGAGCAAGTATGGGTTGATAATTCGAGCCGCAATCTTCGACACCGAGATGGTCCAGTCGATGGGGTACAACGTCTCACGTACCTATACGTTCATCTTCGCACTGGGGGCCGCATACGCCGCTATCGCGGGGGTACTGATTGCACCGTTGTTCGGACTGTTCCCGGGGATGGGTCATCAGATTATCATCATCACGTTCATCGTCGTCGTCGTCGGTGGACTCGGGAGTTTCAAGGGCGTAATCGCGAGCGGCCTACTAATCGGGCTCGCTCAGTCGTTCGGACGGATCTACGTGCCGTCGCTCTCTGAAGCACTACCGTTCCTGCTCATGATAGCTATTATTCTGTACCGCCCGCAGGGGCTATTCGGCGTCGAGGGGGTGTTCACCGAGTAATATGAGTGATAGAACCTCAACCACTGGAGCGATGAAGGCACAGATCAGCGAGGCGAAGGTCGCCCTCCTAGACCGCCTCCCATCGGAAGTCATCACGGTGTTCCCGTTAGCTGTCGCGGTCGCACTCGTTGCAATCGGACCGCTCCTCGCTCCACACCAGCTTTCCATCCTCAACCAGATCCTCATCCTGGGTATCTTCGGGATGGCGTACGACCTTCTCTTCGGGTACACGGGGTTGATGTCTTTTGGCCACGCCGCGTTCTTCGGCGGCGGGACGTACACCGCAGTGTACCTGACGGCAGAGTTCGGCCTGCCGCTGTTGGTCATCATCGCCGCTGCGATAGTGCTCGGTGCAGTTCTGGCTTCGTTGATTGGGATCGTGTCCCTGCAGACGACAGGGGTTTACTTCTCGATGATTACGCTGGCGATGGCACAGCTGCTGTACATCTTGACAGTCAGGCTCGGTGACTCTCTCGGTGGTGCGTCGGGACTCTCTATCTTCGACCGGCCCACAACGCTCCTTCCGATAGACCTCGGCGATCAATTCCAATTCTTCGTCGTGACCGTCGTGATACTATTAGTCACGTATCTGGTGCTCCAGCGGGTGCTGAAATCGCCTGTCGGAGACGTCTTCCGAGCGATTCGCGAAAACGAGGAACGGGCGGAGATGCTCGGGTACAACACGTTCTATTACAAGCTCGCTGCCCTAACGCTCTCGGGGTCCGTCTCCGCAGTCGCCGGTGTGCTGTACGGTCTGTTCCTGTATTTTGCCTCGCCAACGTTCCTCAACTGGACGATGTCCGGTGACGTCCTCCTGCAGACGCTCTTCGGTGGCGCAGGGACGCTCTTCGGACCTGTCGTTGGGGCAGGGTTCGTCGTTCTACTCGACGAGTTCCTCAGTCCGATAACAGACCAGTGGCGACTGATGGTCGGTGCCGCGTTCGTCCTCGTAGTGCTGTTCTTCCCGGAGGGAATCGTCGGACTCCTCACCTCCGACGACAGAGAGTAACGATGTATCGCTCATATCATACTTCGACGACCGAATCGGCCGGACAGACGACAAGATACAAATGCGGGTGCGAAAACTGATAGCACATGCTACTTACTACCAAGAACCTCACGAAGCGGTTCGGTGGCCTCGTCGCGGTAGACGACGTTACGATCGAAGTTCAGGAGGGAGAGCTCAGGTCTGTTATCGGGCCGAACGGGGCCGGGAAGACGACCTTCTTCAACCTCATCACTGGTCTGCTGGAGCCCTCAGAGGGGGAAATAATGTTCAACGGGGACCCAATCACCCACGAAAAGCCCGAGGCGCGCGTAAAAAAGGGAATCGCACGCTCGTTTCAGGTGACAAATATCTTCCCGGGGCTCTCGGTGAAACGAAACATCAGGATCTCGCTCCAGAACAGTGCGGGATACGGCCGAAACTTCTGGTCGCAAGTCGACGGAATCGAGAGTCTCGACCGACGGGTCGACGAAATCATCGACGAAATCGGTATCACAGCGAGCCCGGAGACGGTCGCCTCCACGATGTCTCACGGCGAGAAACGGCTATTGGAGATCGCCTTAGTCGTTGCGCAGAATCCCTCGATAATCCTGCTCGACGAGCCAGCTGCTGGAATGTCTGCCGAAGAAACTCGGGAAGTTGTCGACCTGATACGTTCACTGAACGAGGACTACACGATAATGCTCATCGAACACGATATCGACCTCATCATGGAGCTCTCGGACAAGATTACTGTGCTGGCAGATGGGTCAGTGATTACGGAAGGGAAACCTGACGAAGTTGCGGCGAACGAAGACGTACAGGCGGCCTATCTCGGGGGGACCGTCTAACATGAGCTCCCTGCTAGAGGTCGACGACATCGACACGTACTACGGGGACTCGCACATCCTCCACGGGACGTCGCTCCACGTCAACGAGGGGGAGGTCGTCTCGTTGCTGGGGCGCAACGGCGTCGGTAAGACGACGACGCTCCGCAGTATCCTCGGTCACACCCCTCCGTCCTCGGGGTCCATCAGCTTCGACGGGAACGACATCACCGGAGAACCTCCGGATCGAATCTCGCGCCGAGGAATCGGCTGGGTTCCGGAGGATCGGAAGATATTCCCCTCACTCACAGTCGAGGAGAACCTCGAGCTGGCGATCCGGAACGACAGTGTGGCGACCGAGACGGCATACGAGTACTTCCCGAAACTGGACGACTTGTCCAACGCCCTCGGCCGTCAGCTGAGTGGTGGTGAACAGCAGATGCTCGCTATCGCTCGTGGGCTACTCGGTGACTTCGATATGCTTCTCATCGACGAGCCGACCGAGGGGCTGGCGCCGCTTATCGTCGAAGACGTTATCGAGGCGCTCGACACGATTCGTGACGACATCACCATACTGCTAGTCGAACAGAACGTTGAGGCCGTCTCGGAGATCTCTGACCGGATATATATGATGACGAAAGGGAAGGTAGTCGCGGAAACGGACGACCTCCAGCGGGACTCGGACCTTATCGATCGGTACTTGAAGGTCTCGACTGGTGTCTAGCGCCCGTTGGACAACCGGGCCGTCGAAGGCTAGTCGCCCCTGTCTCCTCTCAATTGCGGAATTGTTCGTGGAACGTGGTGTTACCCCCCGGTAGATTTATTAACACGTTCCCATCACCTGCTTGATGAGGATACGGCAATGACCAACACGATATCGGTTAGCACGGACGCCCCGGTAGCACAGATAACCCTGGACCGACCGAAGGTACTGAACGCCATTAACGGTGAGTTGGCAATCGAACTTCGCGACACGTTCGAGCGACTCGACGACGACGAAGAGGTACTCGTGGTCCACATCATGGGACGAGGGGAGTCGTTCTCGTCGGGGTTCGACCTCAACGAGCTCAAAGACGACATGGGGGGGATGTCGTACGAGAACTTCGAGCGGCACGCGGGGGGGAAACGAGCTCTGCAGGACCTTAGCCGTCTCGTCGATTCGACGGATATGATCGTCGTCTCGACCGTCGAGGGAAACACACTCGGTGCGGGACTGGAGCTCGCGGTCATCTCCGACATCGCGGTGGCTGCGGAATCGGCGACACTCGGGTTTCCCGAGACCGAGATCGGACTATCGATTACGAACGGCGTCACGAATCTGCTGCCACGAGCGGTCGGGCTTCAACGAGCTAAGCTACTCGTCCTCACCGGCGAGCGCATCTCGGGACAGGAGGCGGCCACTCTAGGACTGGTCGCGGAGGCCGTCCCGGACGATGAGGTGGAGAATCGAAGCGAGGAGATCATCGAGAGTTTATTAGAGAAATCCCCTTCGGGCCTCGTGGCGGCCAAGCATCTGCTCAATTACGGTCGAGAGGGTGAGTACGAGGACTCACTCGAACGCGAGCTCAATGCTGGGCTTCGACTACTGCAAACAGAGGAGTATCAACACGCGCTTGGGGAGTTCTTCGATAGCTGATACCGCGAGTTGGCGGTTCGAGATATAAATCGTACCGAATGGTAGCTCCGAGCGTAATAACTGTTCACAGAGCAATCACTTCGCTCTCGGGGATTCGACGGTCAATCGACCATCTCCTCGAGTCGCTGCCGGTCAAGCTTCCCGACATCCGTGGTCGGGAGCTCTTCGACGACGAACACTGCTCTCGGGCGCTTGTAGGCCGCCATCGCGTCCTTCGCCCAGTCGACGATGGCATCTGAGCTCAGTGTCTCGTCGGGTGACGTGACGAACGAGACTACCTCCTCACCCTTGGCATCGTGTGTTCTTCCGACGACCGCAGCGTTGTCGATGGCATCGTGTTCCTTGAGAATCTGCTCGACTTCGGCCGGCGAAACCGAGTAGCCACTGGTCTTGATCATGTTCTTACGACGACCGAGGAAGTATAGGAACCCCTCTTCGGTCATCCTCCCGACGTCGCCGGTGAGGACGTAGTCGTCGTAGAATGACTCTCTCGTCTCTTCGGGCTTGTTCAAGTAGCCTTTCATGACAGAGGGTGACTTCACGCTGATTTCGCCCGTCTCACCGAGTGGCACTTCGTCGTGGGTGTCCCAATCGCGAACGACGATGTCGACTCCGTGTGACGGTCGACCGACGAACCCCTCCTCAACGACTCCTAGCCCGCGGGTGAACGTGTCCATCGTGTGGGTCTCGCTGAGTCCGTAGGCGGCCTCGAACATCTCTCCTTCCGTGACCTCGTGCCACTTCTGGCACAACTCCTCGGTGAGTGCCTGCCCGAAGCTTGTCGTCGGGGTGCGCTCGAGGGATGTGAGGGCGTATTGTTCGACATCCGATTCACCGAGAACACTTCGAACCATCGGCGTCGTCAACCAACTCATCGTCGGTCGATGGGCGTCGATGGCTTCGAGCAAAGCGTCGGGCGAGTACCGGGTGAGTAGAACCGTCGTTCCTCCACTGACCATGGGGGTATCTACGCCGAACAACTTCCCAGCAACGTGGAATATTGGCATCACTTCGAGGAATCGGGTGGCGTCGTTGTACCCCATCGCCGTCGCGTTGCTGGCGGCCTTGTACAAGATAGTACGGTGCGTGTGTTTGCAGCCTTTCGGCATCCCTGTCGTCCCCGAGGTGTACTGAAGGAGCGCGACGTCGTCCATCGCTGTCTCAGGAGTTTGCTCTATTCGGTTAGTCTCGTCGAGTACCGACGACAGGTACCTCGTGCTATCGCCTGTCGGTTGCCGGTCGGTCTCGATCGCGTCGGTCATGTCATCGTGGAGGTCCGGTGTCGGGTCGTCGGGGAGGTACGTCTCGAGCCGAGTGTAGACGACATCCTCCAGCGATGACTCCCCTCTTACACTCTCGACGACGTCCGAATACGTATCCTGCGCCAAGACGACATCGACGTCACCATCGTCCAATTGATAGCTCACTCGGTGCCCCTTGGCCATCGGACTGCAGGGGCTCGCTCGGAGGCCGAGTCTGTGCGCTGCGTAGTACCCGATGTAGTACTGTGGAGAATTCTGAAGGAAGAGAAGGAGTGTATCTCCTCGTCCGTATCCTCGACTCGTGAGGAACTGTGCGAATCGGTCTACGGCGTCATCCAGCTCGCGATAGCTTATCTCGTTACCGTAGTAATTGATGACGGAATTTTCCGGTGTCTCGTTGGCCCACTGGGAGAGATACTGATGGAGTGGTTGCTCTCCTAAAGGGGATCTCGGTTCAGGCTCGATAGCCGCTGGATACTGATTAGGCGCTGTAGTCACCATCGGTACTTGGGTTTATCTGAGCGATTGTTATCAATTGACGGGGTGGGGAGAGAGGCCAACTTTTCGTTAGATGGACCGATACATATGCCAGTAATAATTCCCTCTCGGCATTATCTATTCAAACCAATTCAAGAAGTGAACAGCCCCTTGAGTTAATCGTCTAAAATGTCTCGAAGACCTGCTCAATGAGTCGTTTGCAGCCAATTTAAAAGTATATTGGGTGCGTGAGCGGACGGCTGTTCACTTAGAGAATAGCTTCTATTCTCGCTGAATTAAGCGTTGAAGCTCTCACCAAGCGATTTTTCCATGGGTACATCAGCTTGCTGACAGCGTTTCTGACCCCCTGACAGCGCAGCCGTCGCGGGTCGAAGTTGATGAGACCGCTGTCAAAATAAATGGCGAGTAGTCTTGGCTATACGTTACAATAGACATCGACGAAAAGCTGCTTGTTGACGTGCCGTTGTTCGAACGGCACGGAACTGACTCGGCGACTGCATTCCTTCATGGTGTCGCCGAGAAGCACGATTGTGAGGACCTTACGCTTCTCACCGATGCCTTCGGCTATCGGACTACCTTCGTTCGATTAGGGCTGAACATCGGGTCGACTGTACAGACCGAAACCTCATCGAAAGGTGGTTTCACACGTCCAAAATGAAGGTCAATCATTTCCACGATTCGTGGGTGGAGAGTCGGCGGAGCGTCCGTCATTGGCTTGTAGTGTTCATTCATTACTATAATTTTCAGCGGCCGCATCAATCGCTCGATGGACGAACGCCAGCTCGGGAGGGTAGCTAGACAGTGATGCCGATTACACATCAGCAAATAGTTGATATAAACTTGACGAATTGAGAACGAACGGCATTTTTGCACCCTCAAAGCTAGTTATATTATTAATATATCTGACGTCTTATGATATTGTTCTTCATGACCCATACAACTTACTGAAAACGCGTCTTGTGTGGTCAATGCAGCATCAGAGACCAAAGGACTCTGTATGAGACGCAGCTGACCTTCATACTCACCCTCGGCACATCGCGTGGCGATTCGGTGCCACCACGAACGAGCGGTGCCAGGTACAGAGACCGCTCAGATGGCGGCACTGTCGCTTCACCGACCTTGACCGAGGGGCTCCTCAATCTGGTCCAACGGTCAGCGGCCGCCGAGAAAAATTGCTCCTTGCTTCTACCACGTATCCGGCGAGGAATCGTCTGAGGGACTCGCTCTCCTCCTGAATCCGCTTTACACCACCGGGGTTCGCCCGCTGAACTCCGTTTACATGGTCGTCTTTGTAGCTGAGATACGAATGGAGGCGTGCGGCTGAAAGGTGCATGGGAGCCGGGTCGGTCGGATCGACCAAGCAACTGTACCTGATGAGCTCTTTCGGGTCGCCGCCATCGCTGAAATCCGAGCGTCCGGCCACAGTTCTTGGACGAAACTGTCGAGTGCGGGCGCATCTGACGAGTCAATCACAACGGGGTACGTCTCTCCACTGGGTAGAAGAGGACGTAGAACGACCGAGCCATCTCTCGCCAGACTGATTGGGGTGAGCCCCCGTTCGAATTCCAGAACCGCCCCACGGTAGTCCCCAAGTGTGTCGGCGGTCCCCTCGATTGACAGTGTGGAGCACCGTGTCTACGAGGTGCCCAAACACCGTTGAGCTGCTCTTGTGGCTCGCTGGCGCAGATTGAGCGTGCTGACCGGACTCGGGACAGACTTGACCGACGCGCCCCCTCGATGGGCACTACGGCGTCTGCTCCCGTGAAGCGACAATTTGGATTGGTAAGCACGACACTCGTCCAACCCCTGTCCTCCCTCTCGGTGTGACCAGGACACAATCATGGGTACATCCCGATGCCGTCGTCTTTCCTTCTGACATCTATGCCAATAGTTCTGGCAGTTCTGGAATCGACCCCCCGACTGGTATATACATCGCGGAATGAACACCCAAACGACGATGATTACCGACGCTCGCGTGCTCCGTGCCGACTTCGTTCCACGGGACGTCGAGTACCGCGATTCCGAAGTGGATGCACTCACTGCCGTCCTCGAACCCCTCGTCGACGGCGACCCTTCGGCCCCGGCGATCCTCCTTGGACCCTCGGGCGCAGGCAAGACCTGTATCTCGCAGTATACGCTCGAACAACTCCGGCAGGCCGTCCTCGACATCGACGTCCAGTACGTGAACTGCTGGCAGAACTACTCCGAGTACCGGGTACTGTATCGTCTCTTGGAAGGGCTGGGCAAGACCGTCGATATCCACCGACAGTCCACACCGCACGACGAACTGCTCGAACGCCTCCGCCAGTACGACGGCCCACCGTGTGTGGTCATCCTCGACGAGGCCGACCAACTGGAGGACAAGCGGATGCTCTACCACCTGCACTCGCTGCCGAAGTTCACGCTCGTCCTCGTCGCCAACGAAGAGTCTGAAATCTTCTCAGGTGCGGACGACCGTGTGACGAGTCGGTTCGTCGGCGCTGAGCGCATCCAGTTCTACCGCTACACGGTCCCGGAACTCATCGCCATCATGGAGGCGCGCGTCCGGTGGGGCCTCGAACGGGAGGCTGTCGGTGACGAGACGCTCCGGACCGTCGCCGACGTCGCCGCCGGTGATGCCCGCGCCGCACTGAACATCCTCCGGAACGCAGCTCGCCACGCCCAGCAGAAGGGCGTTGAGCGCATCACACCCGACCTGCTGGAAGCGGCCATCCCCGACGCCCGACACGAAGTCCGCCGGAAGAACGTCGATACCCTCACGCCGCATCAGCGCGCGCTGTTCGAACTCGTCGACGAACGCGGTGAGGTCGCTCCCTCAGATCTCTATCGCGAGTACCGCGAGCGCGTCGACTCACCGAAGGCCGACCGAACGGTGCGAAACTACCTCCAGAAGCTCGCACGGTACAACCTGATTCGCATCGAGAGGACGAGTCGGGATCGTCGGTACTGCCGCGTCGACTACTGAACAGCGGACTCGCCCCCTCATCGGATAGCCAGCACCCCTCGATAGGAATGTCGTGGGCGTCGTCAGTCTGTGGCCGGGTCCACGGCCGGCTCCCACGCTTCGTATCCACCGGCCATACTCGCAACCGAGTCGGCATTCCCGTATTTCTCGACGAGTCGCGCTGCCTGAACGGAGGTCTGTCCGACGTAGCAGTAGACGACGACCTCGTCGGCCCAGTCTCGGTCGACAACCGTCTCCTCGAGTTCCTCGACCGTGACGTGTTCGGCGGTCGGGAGATGGTTGTCCTCGTACGCGTCGTCGTCACGGATGTCGATCAGGTCGAACGCCGCGTCGCCTTCGATGCGCTCGTGGACCGCGGCAGGAGTGAGTTCCTCGACCATCACTGTTTCCGGAGATAGATCCGGTAGGTCGCGTTACCGCTCCGCCAGACACGAGCGTCGGCGTCGTCGCCAACGGCCCGCGGGACGTTCTCGGTACAGGGCACGTGGTCCGTCTCCTGGACGAGGAGGTCGCCCGCTTCGAGCTGCTGGAGTCCCTTCTTCGCCTCCACTTGCGGATACGGACACACCTCGCCCACCATGTCCTGGACGAGGTCGGCGTCCTCGAGGAGTTCTTCGGCCTGTTCGTCGCTCAGTTCATCCGGTGCGTCGGTGACGTCGTCGATCGATGGCATTGGTGTCGTGTATGGTGATATCGGTCAGCGAGCGATTCAGATTGCGCAGCCGACTTCGCGGTAGATCCAATGGGTCATCACGTAGACCCCGGCGACGATGCCGATGGCCGCGATGAACGAGTGGACCGAGAGTTCGGCGATGCCGGAGTAGATGTTTCCGATGTTGCACCCGGGAGCGAGCCGTGACCCTGCGCCCATCAGGAGCCCGCCGACGACGGCGTTCGGGAGTCGTCGACGCTTGAGCATCCGCAGCGAGAAGTCGCCACTCCAGAGGGCAGCCAGTGCCGCGCCGACGATGACGAAGCCGATCATCACCATGTCGACGGTGAGGCCGACGCCCTGTCCCTGGAACAGTACTGAGCCCCAGTACTCGAAGGACCCCGCATCGACGCCGACCTGCGAGAGCAGGTAGCCCGTCCAACGGGCCTCGGGACCGGTGACCCCGACGATGGATACCTGCGTAAACCAGACGACGGCCATCGCAGTGATGCCCAGCGCGGCGGTTCGCGGGTCCCACGGCCGCTTGCTGGCTGCGATGGGGTTGCTCCACGTCTCGACGAGACCACACAGGTACGCGCTCGTCCCGCGGGCAAACTGCCGAAGGCCGACGACTGGGGCGAGGAGCGACGTCATCCGGACGGAGGCCGTCGTCGCTCGGTCGTCGGGGTCGACACCGGTCGCCGCTCGTCCGACCAGCGTCGCGTACACGAGGAGAACGAGGGCGGCGACCCCGATGGCGAGGAGGCCTGCCGGAATCGGCGAGATCGTGAACAGGCTTACGCCTTCACCGAACGTCAGGGGGGCGAAGTACGTGCTCTGGAGGGTTGGGAAGGCGATGGTGAACGCGGCGTAGCCCACGCCCATGAACAGGAGGGTAATCCAGAACTGGAGGTAGCCCTCGCCGGCGCGATACAGCGTCCCGCTGGCACACCCGCCGGCGTAGGTCATCCCGATGCCGAAGATGAACCCGCCGAACAGTCCGGTGAGCCCCCACCCCGGCGTCCAGAAACCCTGGTAATATCCCAGCTGGTAGGCGATGCCCCAGAAGACCATGGTCAACAGGGTCGCCGCGATGACGCCCTTCGTGACTCGGGAGTCCTTGTACGCGAAGAAGTCCCGGAAGGCGTTCACGAAGCAGAACCGGCCCTTCTGGAGAAAGACTCCGAGGCCAGTTCCGACGACCGCTGCGATGAGGAGCGTCAGTGCCACGTTCTGACCACGGGATTCGCATGGTTAAGTCGGGGCTCTCCGGGTGTCTCTGCACGAACCCGAGACACTGGTGAACTGCTGCACCGTACGACATAGCGAACTGTGCGACGGTATTCCTCCGATCTCGCGAGCCGCTCGACACACGAGATACAGGCAAATATTGCAGAGAGTGGCTGTGCTACTCATCAGTTACGTGCCCGAGTGGCTCTGACTTCTGGCAACGAATCTGGCAACCAGATTCACTCAGCTGTTCGTGGATACCCAGGGGTCGCTGAAACCACTGAAATCGCTGGTTTCGTCCGATGTGGTACATCTGGCACGGACCCGGTTCGCGTTATGACGATATGATGAGATTCGAGAGATATGCGACCCGACCACAGTTCGCTACAGTCGCAGGAGACCAATGCCACCCCGGAGCTGCCATCCCTCCGGCCTGGCGTTCGCCTCCTCGAAGCACCCGACTCGTCCCGTCGGCAATCAACCAGTGTCGTCCAGGCGCTCGTCCTCGACCATCTCCTGCTCAACTCAGGGTACGTCGAGTGGGTCGACGCCGGAGGCCACGCCTCGGCGCAGCCGATAGCTCGACTCGTCCCGAGCGAGCGATTCCTCGAACGGATCACCGTCGCACGGGCGTTCACGCTCCACCAGCACGCCTCACTCGTCGAGCGATTGGCCGACCGCGTCTCCAAACAGACGGCGCTCGTCGTCTGCCCGGCGCTCGACCGACCCTACCGCGAAGAGTGCCGGGATGAAGAGGCTGAGGCACTGCTCCTCCGGGCAGTCGCCCGCCTCTCGTCGATGGCCCGGAGCCACGACATCCCAGTGCTGGTGACGCGGACTCGTTCAGACGAGTTCGCCGACCCCATCGCGACGGCCGCCACTGAGTGCATTTCCTACGAGGAGACACGCTACGGGCCGCGGTTCGCCGGCGAGGGCTTCGAGACGCTCGTCTACCCAGTCGGTCATGGTCTACTCCAGACGACCATCGCATTCTGGCAACAGATGCTCTCCGACCGGCGGCCACTCTATGCCGAGTCGAGTCAGAGGGCTCCAGCTGTGGTGGGATGAGCGATGGGCCGCACGAACCCAACCTTCCGGGACCAACTCCGGGAGTACGAGGACTACTGGCAGGCATACCGGCGGGCCCTTCGTCGGCGTGGCCAGCCGCACTTCGACCGGCTGTTCGAGCACGCTGCCGCTCATGCCGATGCCGCCGGCGCGTTGAACGACAGTGAGCCACTCTATCCAATCTTGGTTTCCATCGCTCTCGAGCACGAACGGCGTATCGAGGAATTGGAGGAGCGATTCGACGAGGAAGGGGAGCAAGAGGTCCGGATGCCGCACTAGATTGATTGCCTGGACGATGGTGTCCTCGAGTGGGAACTCACCCACGATGGAGCCACCGCCCATCACAACCCACTGTACACACCATCGCTGTACGCGAGCACGCCACCGGGAACCGTAGACGAAGCAGCGCTGCTCGACCTGAACGAGGCCGTCGAAGCGCTCCCACAGGTGGCAGCGACACGACTGACGATGAAGCGCCCCGGGTTCCGGCACGGCGACCAGCCAGTGCTCCACATCGCCGTCACCGACCTCGATGCTGTCGAGGAGGTGGCGTGGTTCGTTGCACGGCAGGGTCGTCCCGGTGACTACCGGCTGTTCAACGTCGACTTCTCGCGAGAGTTCCGCTACTGTCTCGAACACGGGCTGAGTGCTTCCCCAAAGCGTGAGCCAACGACGTTGCGACTCACCATCCCGGAGCGTGACGTCGCTGCTGGCGCGTTGGAGACCGTGGCTATCGACGGTGAGGAGTATCGACAGGCGACCCGTGGGGTCGCCGCCCTGGAACGTGCCGACGACACCGGCCTTCAGGTGTTCCCTGGGCAGTCCGTCCAGTACGTCGTCGTCGACAGCACGCGTGGACGCGACCGAGTCCGCCTCGTCGACGAAGCCGACGACGGTGAGTACGATGTCGAATTCTACGAAGGCTTGGCGATTCGAGCGACGGAGAGCATCCTCTCGCCGATGGGGTGGCGAGAGCAGGACATCCGGTCGTCTCTCTCCTCATACCGAGACACCTCACTGAGTGCCTATTGAGGCGTCAGCGGTCGGTCGATCGGCATGCGTTTCGGTGGATTCTCGCGTCGTATGGTTCGACGTCCGTCTCTGGCGTCGAGAAGTGCTAGTCGCAGAACTGGAGCGTCGGGTAGTCGATTCGGTCGTCGACCTTGCAGGCTGTGTCACCGTCGTAATCGACGCGGGAGGGTGTTCATTCCAGGAAACAATAGAAGCGTCGCGCCCGCAGAACGCACAGCCGTCGACGTGGTCCCGGTTGTATCGCGTGAGACTTCGTCGATAATTGTGCTCCTCACGCTCGAGGCACATGGTGTGGTTGCGAGACATATCGAGAAGGCGGATTCTCTGGGCGGTTTCGCGGGTGATACATTCAGGTTCAGGGGTATGGAACGTCGGCAGCGATTCTCTCTACCATTCATCGCTGCGATGTCGTCCTCGGGCACGGACTCGGCGAGGACGTCGCGGTGATGCATCGGCGTTTCCGGCACGTAATCGGCTCTGGACGTACCGTTCCAGGTGTACCAACCGCATCACGAACCATGATATCGTGCCACAAGAGTTTTTATCATTGAAACCTACCGTGAAATCGGTGTCTCGGTCTTCGATTGATTGAGGTGCCCGACGGGAACGACCGTCGCTTCCCACGACCGTTGCATCGATGGTCGGCCCGCGACGCGAGGCTCTGCACCCTCCGCGACACCCAGCATTCGAGTACCTCGCAGATGGGCCGACCACTTCTGCCAGATCACCATCACTGAGCTACGGCAGGACAGCACGCAGCACGGCCATCTCGTATTCACCGGCCAGACCGTGACCGCAGCGCCGTGCGGTGTCCTGCCATCTCCGAGCGCTACTCGACCGTTGGCCGTCCCCGTCTTGGAGGACACGCTGTCTGTCCTGGGTGGTCGTCGTCGGATTCGCGCGTGAGTGTGTCCACCGTACTCCGCTCGGTACCCGGTGGTACGTGCTACCAGAACGTCTCTGGCGACGAGTCCGTGAGGAGGTGTACGCCCACTTCAGACACCTCCTCTTCGGACGAACAGCGGCCAAGTCGGGGATGGGGCCAACCCATCCAGTCGACAATATGGAATTATCGTGGATAAAGCCACTCCCTGATTCGTGTGTCGACGCACTGTATCACAAGAGACGGGGACCTCTCGACACGGCAAATCGCCTCACGGGCCGTGGTCCCTGTCAGTCGAGTCGTAACCGAGCGTTGGTCAGTCCTCGGCGTGCGTGCTCGCCCACTCGATGTACTGAGCGAGTGCGTCTTGCCCCGTCTTGGAGATCGCGTAGTAGTTGGTGCGGCGGTCGATTGCCCCTTTGTCGACGAATCCCTCCGTGACGAGGGTATCGAGGTTCGGGTACAGTCGACCGTGGGTGATGTCCTTGTTCAGCCGAGCTTCGAGTTGGTCCTTGATCGTCTGGCCGGACGGCTTCTCGAGGTCGGCGAGCGCGACCAGGAGGTCGCGCTGAAAGCCGGTCAGGTGGTGGAACTCTCGTTCCGTCTCGGAGACGGTGTCACTGGCACTCTGTGTCGCGGTCTGGCTACTGTTAGCCCCCATAGTGTCTGACGTACTCGAGGAGGTATTGTTACCCACAGACATGGACGGCGCTTTTCTGCAACTGCAACTGTTTCAGGATAATCTCTGTCCAGACGTACTGGTTTGGGGATGATTACAGTCACCGGGAGCGACGATTGGTTCCCTGACCAGGATGCAGCGAGGTGGCGTGTCGAGTCGGTGAGCGAGACGGACGACACGGTCACTGGGGACGCACTCCGGGGTCAGTGGCCACCGGACTCAGCGCCACTCGTCGAGATCGAGCGTCTCGGAGGCGGTGATCGAGAGCCACGCGTCGTCGCGGGTGACGTCAGCGATGATGAACTGGGTGGTCGGGCCCGCATTGTCGAGGGCGGCCATGACCTCCCCGTCGGTCGTCGAATGGAGTGCCGAGCGGCTCATCAGCGGAGTGTCACAGTATGGGACTCGAACACACATTAATGTTCTGGAGAATGACGGTCTATGGAATGTGTGACTTGCACGGTGAGAGTGGATTGCAGCTCGACAAGTGTCGAGGCCGGCGTCGATCACCCGAATCACTCGTCGGCAGGCGCTGACTCGGGTGCAGAGAACGCTTCGGCGCGTTGCTCTCCGACAGCGTGGATCTCCCCGCGCCAGAGCCCTTTTCGCCGTTCGAACAACCAGAGTTTGACACGCCCCACGCAGTCATCCACCTCGCGAGCGACTACGGGTCGGTCGTCCTCGCTGCCGAGGTGGCACTACTCGGCCAGAAAGACACACTCAACGGCGTCGACGTGGAGGCGTCCCTCGAAGACGTCTTCGAGCGAGTCGATCGCCGAACGGGCTTCGTCGGCGAGGGCCTGCCTGCTGACCACCAGGACGTCGATGGCATCCCCGACTCCGATCCCGTCCCGGAGGACGCCCCGTTGTATACGGGATTCAAAACGGGTTTTCAGAAAAACCAGGCCAGCGAGGACCGGGTCGCTATCGGGGACGGACCGTTCACCGATGGGACGACCCAGCACATCTCGAAAATCCGGCTCCGGTTGGACGACTGGTACAGCGAGCAAGACCACGACGACCGCGTCAGGGAGATGTTCTGTCCCTTCCACGCCGAACAGAACCTCGTTGAGGGGACCGGTGAGAGCCTCGGCGACTCGAGCCGGGTCGACGAGTGTGCCGAGCTGAACGAATCCGCACGGGAGTACGGCCGCGTTGGTCACTCCAAAAAACGGCGCTCGCCCGTGAGGCCGGCTCACCCATCATTTTGCGGCGGGACTTCGACTCGATGGACGTCCGCAGCATCGACGAGCCCGGTACGGCGCTATCTCCGGCGCAATTGGAGGTGTTGGATTCACAGGTGCCTACTGGACGACGATGTACATCGACTGGATTCCGTTGGGGCGTATCGGTATCCGACGAACCTCCTCGTGACACGGCTCCCGATTCCTTGGTATCTCGCCGGGTACGATCCCTACGTCGTGTTCGCTGTGGGACTACTCGTGATTCCCGTCTTCGGTACCCTCGGCTACGTTGCTGGGTGGGCGATTCCGTCCCCAGAACGTCCCCTTCGGCTCATTCGCTGGTGAACGATGTACGACTCGGTGCTGCCTCCGGGTTCAGCTCCGTAGGAATGAGCTTGTTCTGAATGGACGATAGCAACCACGCGCAGAAGTGTCGAAGTAGAGATATCCGTGAGTAGGACTAGCAAAGCCTTATTTTAGACGCGTCTAAATACTAATCATGGACGAGTCGAAAGTCGATGGCTACCTGATGGCAATCTATCGGTTACAGCATACAGATCGACGAGTCCCACCGTCAGCCATCGCGGCTGAACGGGGGGTGACATCGCCAACAGTGACGCGAACGCTCCAGTGCTTGGACGAGGAGGAACTCGTCGACTACGAACGCTACCGGGGTGCTCGGCTCACTGCGAGTGGGGAACGGCGCGTACTCGCGGCACTCCGCCGCCGTCGACTCCTCGAACGGTTTCTCACCGAGGAGTTCGGGTACGACCGGAGCGAGGTGCACGACGAGGCTGACGCCCTGGTACCTCACGTGAGCGAACAGTTCGTCGATCGCATCGCCGCGCGGCTCGAATCCCAATCGGTGGGTCCGCACGACGCACCGGTCGCCCTCGTCGAGTCGACGGCTCGTCGAGAACGAGCTCTCCAGTCGTTGGCACAGTGCGAACAGGGAGCGACTGTTGTCGTTTCCGCTGTCGAAGACCAGTCGCTCGAGACCCTCGCGTCCCTTTCGAAGAGTGGCGTCGTTCCCGGAACGGCGCTCGATGTGCTCGAACCCACCTCCACCGGGGAGTTGACGGTCGAAGTGAGTGAGACTGGCGAACAGGTGTCCATCCCTGCAGACGCCGGTTCAGCCGTCTCCGTCGCATACGTGGCCGACGAATCGACGCACGACCGACGACAGCACACGGAGGCACGCTGATGCCGTCACTGGACTACTCACGAGCGGCGGACCTCTCCGAGCGGTTAGAGCAACGCCTTGTCGACTCCCTCGAGTCGGACGTCACGACGACGCGCCGAGCCGTCCTCGGGAGCATCGGGCTGGCGGGGAGCGCCGCGTTGACCGGTATCGGGCGAGCGGATAGCGAGGGTGAACACGGTGGTGGCGGCGGCGGGTCACACGGAAACTTCGGTGCGGTCGGCGAGTACGACAACACCACCTTCGACCCTCACGAGTTCCTCTATCAGTTCAACACGGGACGTGGGGAACAGGAGAACGTCCCGCAGGCCATCTACGAGGAGGACGGACGCACCGTCCGTGAGTTCGAATTCACCGCCGTCGACACGACCGTCACTATCGCCCCCGGTATCGAGTTCCCCGCGTGGGCGTACAACGGGCAGGTCCCCGGTCCGACCATCCGAGCGGTCGAGGGCGACCTCATCCGTGTGACGTTCGAAAACCTCGGTCGCCACGCTCACACCATCCACCCGCACCTGCGGAACCTCAACCCGGAGATGGACGGGATCCCACAGAACGGGCCGGGGGTCCTCGATACGGGCGAGTCGTTCACCTACGAGTGGATCGCCCAACCGGCGGGCACGCACTTCTATCATTGCCACTCGCTGCCGCTCAAAGAGCACATCCACCGCGGCCTCTACGGGACCATTGTCATCGACCCCGACCCCGAGCGGGTCGCCGAGCGACCGGAGGAGTATTGCAACTACCACGCCTCGCAGATTACGGACGAACTGCGGGCCGACCTCGTCGCCGAGGCGAAGACACGGAACCACGAATATCCCGAGAACGACGCCGTCAACGAGATGGTCATCGTGATGAACTCCTTCGACACCAACTTCGACGGCGGCAACGAGGTATACGCCGCCAACACCCGGGCGTTCGCCTACGGTGTCGGCCGGACCGACGGTGAGGGCAACTGGCAAGCCGGCGAGACCAAACACCCCATCCAGATCGACGGCCAGCAGCGCCAGCGGATCTACCTGGCTAACGCGACGGAGTTCGACCTCGTCAACTCGTTCCACACCCACTCGCAGTTCTTCGACTACTACGATCACGGGACGACGCTCACACCGACACTCCAGACTGTCGACACGATCATGCAGTGTCAGGCACAGCGCGGTATCATCGAGCTGGATTATTCGACTCACGACCCGGGACTGTACATGTTCCACGCCCACCAGTCGGAGTTCGCCGAACTCGGTTGGATGAGCTTCTTCGAGGTGGTCTAAATGAGCAGAGCAAACACCGACGGCGGTACGGCTGTGACGCGAACTGAGCGCCCGCTCGGCCTTCCCCGGTGGGTGGCCGCGCTCCTCCCACTTGTCTTGCTGGGACTCATCGCCGGCGGGTTCTTCGCGGCGGCACCATTCGCGTCGCTCGACACCGGTGGGGAACCGCTCCCTGACGTGACCGTGACCCACACGACACTACCGAACGACGAGACGGTCGTCGTCCACGTCACGAACAACGGTCCCGACGAGGTGACCATCTCGCAGGTGCTCGTCGCCGAGGCGTACTGGAACTTCGACGTACAGGGGTCGGGCGGTGATGCCACGCTCGCCCCACGTGAGAGCGCCGAGGTCGTCATCCCCTACCACTGGAACCCGGGGTGGGACCTCGAAGTCGCACTGCTGCTCTCTGACGGGAGTACGGTCCATCACACTATCGTCGCGCCCAACGAGTCGCCTGGGCTGACGATGGACCTCCTGGTGACGATGGCCGTCATCGGTCTGTTCGTCGGCGTCATCCCCGTCGCGCTCGGGATGTTGTGGTTCCCCTTCCTGCGCTCGATGAGCGACCGGTGGCTCCACGCCATCCTCGCGTTCTCGGCGGGCGTGCTCGCCTTCCTCGCCATCGACGCGGGGTTCGAGGCGTTCGAACTCGCCGAGCAGGTGCCGGGGGCGTTCGAGGGGCCCATCCTCGTCGCTCTCGGCGTCCTCGGTGCATTCCTCGTCGTGCAGGCGGTCAGCGCGTGGCGGACGGGCCGGGCCGCTGCCGGTGACAGTCGTGCCCAGAGCGGGCTGTGGGTCGCCTACCTCGTCGCACTCGGCATCGGCCTGCACAACCTCGCCGAGGGACTGGCCATCGGGAGTTCGTTCGCGCTGGGGCGTGTCTCGCTTGGCGCGTTCCTCGTCATCGGGTTCATGCTCCACAACGTGACGGAGGGACCGGCCGTCGTCGCGCCCGTCACCCGGGGCGAACGGCCGCACCTCGGCCACTTCGTGGCGCTCGGGATCATCGCGGGGGCTCCGGTCATCCTCGGCGGGTGGCTCGGGAGCCTCGCGTTCTCGCCGACGCTCGGGGCGTTCTTCCTCGTCGTCGGCGTCGGGGCCATCCTGCAGGTCGTCTGGGAACTGCGCGGAATGATCAGTCGCAACGGGCGGGTCGGGTCCGCACTGAACCTTGCCGCCCTCCTGTTGGGCCTCGTCGTGATGTACGTCACCGACCTCTTCGTCACACTCTAACCTCAGTGGATACCTCGTACTTCGATATGAACAGACGACAGGTGCTTCGACTCGGCGGCGCAGGGCTCGTAGCGACTGTGACTGCGGGCTGTTCGTCGCTTGGTGGGTCGAACGAACCGCCGCGGGTATCGATGGCCGATGGGTTCAGCTACGAGCCGGAACGGGTCACGATTCGCCCAGGGACGACGGTCCGCTGGGTGAACGACAGTGACGTCGGGCACACAGTGACAGCGTACGAGGACGGCATTCCCGCGGATGCGGCGTACTTCGCCAGCGGTGGGTTCGAATCCGAGCGGGCCGCACGCGCCGACGTGAGTGGCGGACTCCTCGCCTCTGGGGAGGCGTACGAGCACACGTTCGAGGCTACCGAGACGTTCGAGTACTTCTGTATTCCCCACGAGGGGTCGGGGATGACCGGGGGCGTCGTCGTCAGGTAGTCCCAGCCCGGAGTGGGGGACGTTGCCTACAACAACCACCTCTGGGCCGGGTTGATTAGCAAGAGTGTGCGCTGTCCTGTAGTACCGCACGTATCGTGTACTGCACAGTGGTGCCTCCGACCGCGAGCGTCGGGCCGTTCGGTGGGAAGAGGGTTAGGCAGGTAGAAGTAGCTTGCTGTGTAACTGGCGCTAATGGCCTTTGAGTGGGAGACGTCCATCTGGAGGCGCATCTGGAACCGTTTCCACTCACACGTCGACAGACAGTCGCTGTCACTACTCCTCGTCGTCGGAGTGCTGCTGACACGTGTACCCCTCGCCTCCGCTCATGAGGCAACCGCGACTGCGGGGCTCACAGACGGACACGGTCTTCTGCTCGTGTTCGTCGGTGTCGGGTTGATTGGAGCTGTCGTCGTCTGTAAGCGCCTCGAATACCTGTCGCCGACTGTCGCTCTCTATGGGGTCTTCGTTGGAATCGTCGTGACTGCACTCGGTGCTGTTCTCTTCGAAGGGCTGTCCCCGGACCCGTCCTACACAGCGAGTTCGATGCCGTTCCCCCGGTCGTGGTACGAACCACTCGGGCTAGCTGTCGGTCTGTTCATCGCAATGGCGAGTTTCGTCATCGGCTGGTTTCGCTGGCCGGCCCGCCCACGATACACCTTCCTCGGTCTGCTGATGGGACTCTGGGTGTCGTATCCCTATCTCGTTCCGGTTCCGGCTGGCTACTACCACCCGCTCGGCTATGCAATCGTCCTCGGAGCACCGATCCTCGTCGGCTACATCGTCTGGACGGATGCGGGTACCGTCCTCCGTGCCGTTCTCCGTGATCCGATCGCCCGCCGCTTCGGCGCTGGCGTCGGGTTCATGCTCGCGTTGTTCTTCACTACCGTCACGGGGTATCTCTCGCTGTTCCCCGAGGAAGGGATACACGAGACGACCATCGTCGTCCTGCCTGTTGTCTACCAGTTAGTCATGTGGCCAACGCTCGAGATCGTGCTGCCACACATCCCGTTCTTCCTGGCCATATCACCCGGTCTAGTCATCGTGATCGGCGTCCTGAGTTCGCTTATCGGACTGAACGCCGCTGTCATCGCTCGCCACTGGCGCGTCGATGAACGGGCGGGCATGACACAGGGAACCGCTGGAAGTGCGGCAATCGTAGGCACGTGTACGTGTGGGTGCTGTGGGCCACTGGTCGCGAAGCTCGCGGTACTGGCAGCCGGTCCGGCGATCGCGGCTCCCCTGTACTGGGTGTTCGTCGACACAGCCTCCCCACTCAGTGCGCTGTTCATCGTCGGCAGTTTCGTCCTGTTCACCGGGAGCCTCGTCTATTCTATCGAGGCAGCACAACGCCCGGATCGGTCGACAGCAGTCGCCTCCATGGATTGAAGAGCCAACAATGGATTTCTCTAGAACAGTTACTCTGCAATCGCAGAGAAGCGCGGTGATAACCTGTCCAAGCAATCGTACAGACAGACCCAACCCTGATTCAGATGTACAGTGCGATCAGCATGTGGAGCGTATCTATCGTTCAAGTTGTAACCATCTATCACTCCAGACACCAAGGTATACACGAATATTGAAATTTCATGTGATATCCAAGTGAGCTAACCGTTGGACCGATACCGCGAGTCTAACATCACCCGTCTGAACGTATTTACTGACTGATGACGTGAATCGCTCCGAGAGGAGAGGTACCACATCCGCAGCTGGTTTCCGGTACTCGTTCGTAGACGCAGTCAATGGAGACCAAAGCAGGGTTACAACGCCATCAGGTCGTCGTCTATGCCCTCGCTGTGGTGCTTGCGGTTGCCATCGGACTCGTACTGCCGGGAACTGCCTCGCTGCTTGAGCGGCTCATCAATCCTGTGTTGGTTGTGCTGTTGTACGCGACGTTTCTCGAAGTCCCATTCAACAGGCTTCGGCGGTCGTTCACCAATAAGCGGTTCATCACTGGCGCGCTCGGGATGAACTTCCTGGTCGTGCCGGTCGTCGTCTTCGGGCTCACGCGCTTGCTCCCGCCCGACCCGGTCGTCCTTGTCGGCGTGTTCATGGTACTGTTGACGCCCTGCATCGATTACGTCATCGCGTTCACCGACATCGCTGGTGGCGACGTTGGCCAGCTCACCGCCGTGACACCCCTCTTGATGCTCGTTCAATTGGCACTGTTACCGGTGTACCTCTGGGTGTTCATGGGGCGACGTATCGCCACAGCCATCGAGCCAGCGCCATTCATCGAGGCGTTTCTCCTCCTCATCGCGCTCCCGTTGACGCTGGCGTGGGTCTCCCAGCTCTGGGCCGACCGCTCAGATGTCGGTGAGCAGTGGCAGGACCTGGTGGGGTGGCTGCCGGTTCCGATGATGGGTGCGACGCTACTAGTCGTCATCGCCTCGCAACTTCCCCGTGTACAGGAGTCGTTTGGACAGATTGTGGTGGTCGTCCCCGTCTACGTCGCGTTCCTCGTCATCATGCCCGTCCTCGCGCGAATCGTCGCCGAGCGTCTCGGGTTCCCCGACGGTGAAAGTCGAGCGCTCGTGTTCACGGCCGTGACGCGCAACTCACTGGTGGTGCTTCCCTTGGCACTCGCGCTGCCAGCGGACTACGCGCTCGTCCCGGCAGTAGTCGTCACGCAGACGCTCGTCGAACTCACCGGCATGGTCGTACTCACCCGCCTCGTCGAATCGTGGGTTTGGGAGCGGTCGGGAACGATGATACGCAACGTCGGGATTCAGTAACAGCAGGTCACATCGCAGGAGCCGGTGTAGTATTCGGCCAAGCAGGGTGCTGAACGGCGGCAGATGATATAGTACCGTCACCGGCACGAACTGGGGTTTTACGAGTCGTCCGTGGTCTTCAGTTGGTCGATGAATCCCTCCCTGAACAGCTCCTTCGTTCCCTCTGCCCCGGAAATCCGCAGCCGTGTCTCCTCGTACGGAGGGGCAATATGGATGTTGAACTCGGCAAACGAGCAGCACTGGAACTCGCCCGCAAGGAACGTCGCAACCTCCACTACTGCGTCTTCGACCCCGTCGAATCGGATGGTATAGCCATCAGCGTGCTCGTCTGCACCGAGATATCGGGGGCGCAGTGCCGAGTGGACATGAGTCGCTTGGGCTTCGATATGGTCGTTTGTCGCTGTACACGCAATCGGTGTTTCCGACGCGCCTTTATCCATGATTCGCCATAGCTTTCGATAGCGAAGTAGATAAGTCGCCGAGTCCAACAAACTGGAGTTACCTGAATTGAGGCGCTAAGGCCCCTTCCTCAACGAGCGAGCGGAGCGAGCGAGTAGGGAGGGGATACAGCGTTCACGAGAGCTTCGCTCTCGTGCGCGAACGAGACGCAGAGCGTCTCGTCAACGCCGCACAGTTCTCAAACACGTTCGACGCTCGGCCCACAGGCCCACGCAATCGCAACAACTATACGCACAGATGCGCATAGTGTGTATGTAGTGAGGCGGAAGAACATCACCATCCGCGAAGACCAAGCCGAGTGGGTCGAGGAGAACCACCTCAACCTCTCGTCGTTCGTTCGCGGCCAACTTGACGAACTCATCGAAGAACGCTCGTGAACTACAACTACAGGTATCGACTCCGACCGTCCGACGCTCACCGCGAACAGTTAGCGTGGACTGTCGATACCTGTAGACAGGTCTACAACCACTTCCTCCACCGCTTGAATCGGAACGATGATACATCGGCGTACTCCGAACAGAAACTCCTGCCGAGCCTCAAGAAGTGGTGGAACGACCTGAAACAAGTTCACTCAAAAGTTCTACAGAAGGTCGTACAACGACTGTACGACAACCTCTCGACACTCCGTGGCCGAAAGCAAAACGGCCACCGCGTCGGGACACTCAAGTGGAAAGGACAGGGAGAGTACCGTTCGTTCACCTACAGTCAGTCCGGCTTTGAACTCAAGAACACGAGTGGCCGAACGCGACTGTGGCTCTCGAAAATCGGTGAAATCCCGCTCACCTTCCACCGCGACCTCCCCGACGACGCCGAGATAAAGACCGTCACGGTCAAACGTGAACCCACCGGCAAGTGGTACGCTGTCCTCGGGGTTGAAACCCCGGACGACCCGCCGGAGAAACCCGAGAATCCCGAGAAGTGCGTCGGCATCGACGTGGGGATTCTCACGTACGCCCACGACACGGACGGAACCGCCGTCGAATCGCTCGACTTGTCAGACGAACGCGAGCGGTTGGAACGCGCACAGCGCGACCTCACTCGGAAGGAACACGGGTCTGCGAATTGGGAGAAACAGCGGGAGGTTGTAGCTGAGCGCCACGCCGAGTTGAAGAGCAAGCGCCGCGACTTCCTCCACAAGCTCTCGAACTACTACGCGAGAGAGTATGACTTTGTGGCCGTCGAGGACTTGGACGCGAAGGGATTGGTAGAGCTACCGGGTAACTCTCGGAACCGGTCGGGGGCGGCGTGGGGGACGTTCCTGCGGATGCTCGAATACAAGTGCGAGCGCGAGGGAACCCACTTCGTCGCCGTGAATCCACCGGAACGACCAAAGAGTGTGCGTCCTGCGGCGTTTCGACGGAGAAGCCGCTGTGGGTCCGTGAGCACTCCTGCCCGGCGTGCGGATTCGAGGCGGATAGAGACGCGAACGCGGCATGGAATATCCTTTCTCGCGGCCTTGAAGATATAGGAGTGGGATACTCCGAATCAACGCCTGTGGAGACTGCGCTCCCTGTGGATATGTCCGTATCTGCAAAGCGCGTCGTTGAGACAGGAAGCCCCACCCTCAAGCGCGAGCCGTCAGGCGAGCGGTAGGGTGGGGTAGTTCACTTCGCCCACTCGAACGTATGACCGATACCCCCGAACGACCGACCTCCGACCAGCTGACCGCGGCCGACGTCCAGTGTTACTGCCCCGTTGGAGGGGTCATCGACCTCCTCGGACGAAAGTACGCGATACAGGTCGTCTGTGTGGTCGGCGCGATGCAACCAGCGAGATACACGGAGATCGAAGCCGCGTTTGGAGAGGTGAGCAGTTCGACGCTCTCGACGCGTCTGAGCGAACTCACAGAAGCCGGCCTCCTCGACCGAGAGCAACGCAATACGATTCCACCAGAAGTTCAGTATCGGCTAACGACCGACGGGGCGGAGCTCTGTGCGGTCTTGGAGCCATTGCTTCAGTGGGTCGAATCCCGCGACCCATCGGGATAACCCCCGCGAGTCTGAAGGGAGCTGATAGACGTACGCTCTGTGTCTAACAACCCTGGCTAACGATACAGCGGTTCGTTTCGCCGCGAGTTGGAGTAACTCGGCTGGTAGACGCATGTCGATATCTGTAGTGATGCTGCACGGATAGTGCTCTGAGGAAAGAACGTCGAATCACGCTTCGTGAGGAGGTTGCCGACGGTGTAGGCGACGATTGCTGCACTCGCACCGACGAGGACTTCGTTGGCCCCACCCCACGTAGTGAGGGCGCGTCTCTTTGCCCGGATTTCCGTATACGCATCGAAGACATATGATTCGAGTCGTCTCACGGCGTCAGGCACTGGGGATTACACTCGGAGCACTGCTCGGTGCGACGGCGTACCCCGGGATCCGACTCACGCAGGGAACCGTTACCGGACACTCACAGACACAACAGTCCACGCAGTCGCTCTACATCGGTGCGTACCACTGGGGGTTCGTACTGCTAGACGACAGCGGTACGGAGCTCCAACAGGTCAGCGTCCGCACGGACACACGGCTTCGGCTGACCGCGTTTAGCGTCGAGGCGTCCGAGGCGGTCGCCGCACTTCCGGAGGCGGTTCGTGGCGGCCTCCCGAATCACGAGACACTCGAAGAGCGGAACCTGAGTACCATCCCTGTCCCGTCCGGTGTGAACCTCGCATCGCTGTTGGAGCACGCCGAGCGGAACTATCCCGACCACGGCGTCGCCATCGTCCCCGATGAGTGGGTCGGCGGGATGGGGTCCGGTTCGGGGTGGGGCCACCACGGCCCCGGATGGGGGCATCACGGTGGCGGACAGTGGGATGGATACGGCCCAGGTCGCCGGACAGGCCCCGGGCCTCATGGTCCCGGCTGGCCCGGCCACCAGGGCGGAATGGTCGCACCGCCGCTCACACTCTGGCACCACGCAACTACCCCGACGGTACTCGAGTTCGTCGTTACCGTCCCCGGGCCGTTCACCGTGGTCTGTCCGACCTACTGTGGGTACGGCCACTCGTACATGGTCGCTCCGAGCGCCCTCGTCGTCTCGAGTCCGTGAGGACCCTGTCGCCGGTCCGGCATTAACGCTCGTGCTCGGAGAATGCATCGAGCGTCGTCGCAGTCGATTCACCATCACCAGGGGTCAATGAGACGAATTCGAGGTCGCGCTGCGCTTACGAGATTTCGTGTGGATCTCGGGCATCTCGAGGGGACACTACACCGCTGTGTCCGCTGTAGTCCTGGCGGGCTCACAACGTACTGGACGCGCGACCTCGACGAACATCTTGTTCGTGACGCCACGTCGCAGTAGCCGTTGACCAGCCTGTTCAACCATTGTTCTGTATCGATGTGCAAGCTATGTGCATACACCAGAACCGTTATCCGGCTGTGTGCAGAACTTGCACATAGAATGAGCGCGAGTGACAAGCCCCGACGGGTCCACTTCCAGTCCCCGGAGTATCTCGTCGAGCGTCTCGACGCGATCGCGGAGCTCTTCGACAAAGATCGGACCGATGTCCTCGTCGAGGCGATCCGCGAGTACATCGAAGAGACTGCCGACAGCGAGACGTTCCAGGAGCTGGTGGCGACGAAATACTACGACGACCAACTCGAGTTCGAGACGGTCAAGCAGCTGGTCGGCGCCGAGACCGCCCAACGGCTTCGGCTCCTCAAAGCGGATCTCGAGGGTGAACCGTTTGATCTCGATGCGCCTGCTGACGTCAACATCTACGGCGACGACGCGACGACGGTGGATACCGCGGACGACGACGAGCGATGAGCAGGCCGCGGCTGCGGACAGTCGTCGCCGACACGAGTGCGCTGGTCAGTCTCGCTGTCCCACGAGCCGACGCAGCCTATGACACCGACACCGCGCCGGACCCGCTCCAGTATCTCCTCACCTCGTGTGACGTCTCCGTGCCGCCGGAAGTCGTGGCAGAGCTCCGTGACATGGCCCAGTACCAGGACATCCACGGCGCTGCAGCGTCCAACGTTCTCACTGCTCGCGACCACTACACGGTTGACGACCCCTATGAGCGAGTCGACACGCCCGAGTCGCGACCGACGTTCGGCCTCGACGACGGTGAAACCGACGGCATCGTGCTCGCGAACTCCCTCGATGTCGACGGGTTTCTGACCGACGAGTTCGGCGGGACGAATTTCGCGCTCATCCATGCAGTCTTGCAGGGCCCGCGTATCGTCCCGACACCACGGTTGCTCTGTGATTACGCCCGCAACGACCACATGGCCCACGAAGAGGCACAGACGCTCATCGTAACCATTATCCCGCATCGGAGTTGGGAGAGCAGCCCCTACGTCGCTCAATTATTGGCTCTCTTGGAGTAGAATTACGTTCCGATTCCGGTGTCCCCGGTTGTTACGGTTTCGTAGCACGATGGTATTACCATGACATACGCGAGTGTCAGCGTCAAGTTTCCAGTCGAGCTTGACACCGAAATCGGGCGGTTCCTCGATGAAACGGGAATCTACACGAACAAGAGCGAGTTCATCAAGGAGGCCTGCCGCGCCCACCTCCGAGACCTCAACGACGACACGGCAATCGCTGCGCTTCGGCTGGAGCAGCTACTCGCGCAGGCAGAACAGAGCCGCGAGTCCGATAGTGAGATCGACGCCGAGCTCGCGGCGCTCGGGGAGAACATCGATTCGGACGACCTCGAACGAGCTGTCGAAGAAGCACGTGAGGAAACCTCCGATCAAGTGTACGGGTCGGATGTGTGAGGATTTCTGAAGATGGGTTGTCTTGCCACGACAGTCCGCTTGACATCGTGTGAGTTAGTGGCACTGACGCCACATATTAAAAGCGACAGCGATACTCGGTGTCGGTATGGAGTGCCCGGCGTGTGGCAGTCCCGTCACAATGGAAGTAGGGCCCGACCAACCACTCTCAGCATCAGTGGCGGATGCACTGCTCGCCGCCGACGAAGACGAGCAGATCATCGTGGCCCGGAACTGCTGGGCGTGTGGCTGGACTGAGGAGCGGTCAGTGGTCATTGATTCGATCGAGACAACCGAGGGTGATGCCGACGCTGTTGAGCGAGCCGCGCTTCTCGACGATATTACGCGTGAGGCCACGGCAATCGACAGTCTCGCGACGCTCGAAGATGCTCTCGCGGAGATTCGCCGTCTCGAGCCGACAACGTCTGACTCAGCTGACGACCTCGACGGTGACTAGGTACCCTTCATGACCGATACCGATGCCCTCTATGACATTCGTGAACGTACGGGGGATCCAGCCCATGCGTCGGTCGACGTAATCGAACTCGTATTCGAGCGAGCACGGAACCAGCGAGAAGACCACCAGGACGCACATTTCGATGAGGGCATGGCTGCTGTCGTTGGTCGATATGGCGAAGACATCGTGCGAACCGTCATCCATCGAGTACTCGTCGAACACTACCCGTTTCGGACAGCCACGGTCGACCTCGATATGCGCAACATCGATGGCGTTCGAATCGGCACGACGGCTGGCTGGTTCCTTGAGGAATTGAACGCGGAACCAGATAGTTGAGACACCGTGCCTGAAAGCCCTCGGCCGCTCGGCATCCCGCGACCACGCGAGACTCCGTCTCGCTAGCTCCCGTTCGCTTCGCTCACGGGAACCCCGCTGCGCGCCTCGTTTCACTCGGTGCTAGCGGGGTCGGGGGACGACCGAGGCGGCCTCGCCCTTTCTGAGTCCACCAGGATATCGACTGTGTCAGTGAGCGTCGGGCCCGGTTGAGCGGTGTTTCTTAACGGCACGCCCCGCTCGCCGCTGCTGCCCTCCGCGTCGCTCATGACCAACCCCTTTGCAGACACATTAATGAGCCCACCGCCCCTTCGTTCAGGTAGACCCCATGGCTACTGATCGCCGCCGTAACGCCGTTGAGGACAGACAGGAGCTCGCGACCACGATCGGGCTCTACGTCCTTGGCGAGATTTCGCTCGGCAAGGCCGCCGAGCGGACCGGCGTGACTCGCTGGGAGATGGAAGAAATCCTCCAGGAAGCCGGTGTTGAGCTTCAGCTCGGCCCGCAATCCATGGACGACCTCGACGATGAAGTCGACGCGGCGCTCGACCTTGAATGAGCGAGTCGTTTTCGCGTCCTGTTGTCCTCGACGCGACCGTGCTCAGCAACTACGCGAGCACTAACTCCGTTGCCTGGCTAACAACGACGCTCGATGACCTCCAGACAGTTCCCGCTGTCCGAACCGAACTGGAGCAGGGCTGTGAGGTCGGCTATGCGTATCTGGAGCACGCAATCGATGTCCTTGAGTCAGGACGGATCGGGATTGCTACGACTGCACCGGAGCAGCTACAGCAGGACTATCCGGAGGTTCAGACCCGTCTCGATCCCGGTGAAGCCGAAGCCCTTGTGGCTGCGCACACAGCTGCCGGGACGCTCGTGACGGATGACGGGCCTGCCCGAGCGCTCGCGGCCGACTACGACATTGCACTCACCGGGTCAATCGGCTTGCTGGTTCGCGGCGTCGTTCTCGAGGATTTGACGGTCGAGACGGCGGATGAGTGGCTTACGACGTGGATCGAGGAGCGGAACTACTACTCACCGATCGACAGCGTGACTGCGGTTCTTCCTGACGACTTCGAAGAATAACCAGCCGTCTTCGTGATAGCACGGGAGTGGAGCGCAGGCCAGCACATACGAGAACGTACGCTGGTCAGGATCGGTGAACCAATCCCGAAAGCCCTCGGCCGCTCGGCATCCCGCACCCCTCGCTGCGCGCCTCGTTTCACTCGGTGCTAGCGGGATCGGGGGACGACCGAGGCGGCCTCGCCCTTTCTAAGTCCGCCAGGCTATCGGTTGTGTCAGTGAGCGTCGGGCCCGGTTGAGCGGTGTTTCTTAACGGCACGCCCCGCTCGCCGCTGCCGCCCTCCGCGTCGCTCGCGACCGACCATTCCGGGCATGCGGGCGCTCTCCGCACCGCCTGCGCCCGTTCCGGGCTAAAGTGAATCTGGTCTCGACGCCAGCATTAAGCGCGTTTTCGGTTGCGCCCCTCGCGGGCTTTCGCGTTCCAGCGCTTTGGGCCGTTCCGCGCGGCGAGCCACACCACGGCTCGCCGTGCTCACGACCGTCGCCCTGGACACGGACCCGCAGTCCGGGCCGGACGCGAGAAACGGCTTAACGCTGGCCGCTCGCTGCGGGCGGGTCACCGGGTCGCTCACTCCGTTCGCGCCCCGTGCCTCACCTCGCTGCGCTCGGTGAGACGGGCGCGCGGTGCTGGTTGGGTGGCCTCCCTATGGGGCGCTCGCGACGGCGCGAGCGAGAGCGCGCAGATGGGTCTGTCGGTTGTTGTCGTCGGAAAACCGCGATGTAGTCGCATCGCGGTGTCGGCGCGTGAGCGCCTTCGTCGGAAATCACCCTGTGAGTGATTCCAATGTCAAGTAACAACGCTACCAGTAATGTAGTTTCGATCGATGAACAGGCATTCGAAAAGGCGGACGAAGCGGCGGTCAATGAGGAGGGCTTCGAGGTCGTCGATGAGACGCCGGAGTTCCAGGCGACGGTGCAGATGGAGGTGCAGGCAAAGGTCGATGCGAACCACCCGGACGGGATTGTTCATGGCCGAGTGGAAGTGCAATTGGTAGTTCGTGGCCAAAGCGAGTACGAGCGGAACCAATTGTCACGTACTGCTGAACTGTGAGACAGGCATAACCGTCCTCCACCCCTCTCCCACTAGAGAGTTACTCATGGATATCTCCGAGATCCTCTCCACAAAGTTCACCGAGTTCGATATTGGGACGCCGCTCTCGAAGGTCACCGGCGCATTCAAGAATCAAGAACTCGATGCCGTCGTGGTGACTGACGGTGACGAATATCGTGGTGTCGTCAGCCGCCGACAGTTGGCTTCCTCGTCCAATCAGCCCTCTGCAAAGGTCGGCTCACAGGCCCAGCATGTCCCGACCGTCGAACGCACAGAGGACGTTCGGGAGGTCGCACGACTAATGATCGGTAGCGACGCAAAAACGCTTCCCGTGCTCGATGACAACCGCCCCGTCGGTGTGGTGACCGCAGATGCTGTTCTCGAGGCTGTCCGCCCCTTCCTCGATGCGGTGACCGTCGAAGACGCGTATTCGTCGACGCTGGTCAGCGCGAGCCCCGAAACGACAATTGGAAAAGCCCTCAACATGCTTCGGGAATCCGGTATCGCCCACCTCCCTGTTATCGACGGAGACGATCTCGTGGGGATGGTAAGCCTGTACGACGTGATCGAATTCACGACACGAGGTGGGAGCAAGAGCCAGGGTGGATCGTCGGGGAGTGTCAGTGGCCGCGGGCGCGCTGGAGGCAGTCACGGTGGATTCGGTGCCCGTGAGGGCGACTCCGACCGGATGCTCGATCTGCCGGTCCGGAATTTGATGTCCGATGCAGTGGTGACGGTTCGGCAAAGCGCCCCGCTCGATGAGGTCGTCGAAGCGATGTTCGAACATGAGATCTCATCGCTCGTCGTCACTGCCGACGAAACTGACGACCCGGTCGGAATCATCACGAAGACGGACGTCATTGGGGCGCTTACCTGGGAACGCGACGACCGGAACGCCGTGCAAGTGTTCGGACTCGACTTGCTAGAGGGAATGGACTACGACGACGTCTCCGCGTTGATCGAGAGTGTCACCTCGAAGTACGGCGAAATGAGCATCATCAAGGCCAGTATCGAACTGCAGGAGCATACGGAACAGAGCCGGGGCGTACCACTCGTACTGGCACGGATTCGGCTGGTCACCGACCGCGGCTACTTTACGGCTGAGGGCGAAGGCTACGGTGCCACGCACGCCCTCCGTCTTGCCGCGAACACAATCGAACGTCAACTCCTCAAGGGGAAGACGTACGGCCAATCGAAGAAGCAATCCGACGCAGAGGCTCAAGAGCACCTCTACGGGTGGTGGCTCGGCGGGTAACGGACTCCACACCCCTACAGAGATGGCTGCAAGGAGTCGATCGAAAGACAACCAGTGTGCGTCGGTTGGTAGGTGGTCTGTGAGAGACCGATTGCACCAATGGCGAATCTAGTGATACCGTTGTTCGACCTCGAGCGCCTCGCGGACGGCGTCGTCGAAGTGTGTCCGTAGCTCGTCGCTGAATGCCTGGACGTGTGAATCCTGCTGTACTACTTCTAGCGAATCCCAGTCACCGGCTTCGGTTGCCGCATACAGTTGTGTGAACTTCCCCCCGTTGTTGCCGTACACAATGACGACCACATACGGCTTCATCTCTTCGGAGGCTTCGGGGGAGTGCCTCCCGCGCCACTCTTCGAGTTCGGTGACGCTCACCCGATCGAACGTCGTAAGCTCTGCGCTGAATTCACCGGCCCCAAGGCGCTGAATCAGCTGTTCGCGATCCCATTCCCGTGACTCGTTGGTCTCGGTATCCCTTCCTATTACGGTCTCCTCGGTGATCGATTCGATGCCCCAGTGTGTGAGTAGCGGTCCGGACATCTCAGCAGTTGACTGAGTACCGACGTCGCCTTCTTGGATACGGTCGCCTTCCTGAACACGGATATACCGTGGATTCGACACGGGGAGATCGATAAAGATCTCTTCCGGATCTACGTTGACCAGTGCTTCGACACCGTCGATCGTTCGCGTTTCTATCGTTTTCTTCGTATGTTCAGTCATAGTTGGTGGCTCTAGCGTACCGGACACAGCGAGCAGAAGGTGGGTCGACCTGACGTCCGTTCAATCGGGTGATCCACATCCGTCTGGCTGGCACGGACTGCGTCGACGAACGCCGTCACCGATTCGGCCGTACGGCTACCGTGTGTATACGCTATCGAGACGGTTCACTCTGTCGTCCGTTCCCACAGGGAGACACAATTCCCACTCTCCAGAACAGCTATTCATCAAGATACGCCCATACCTCGAATTTCGGCCAGTAACACGGTGCTGCCGAGGAAGCGATATCGATTTCTATTCGAGGAGTTTAACAGCATTGATCAACCAATCTTTGGTGACCAAACAATCAAGCAAGAGGTGTAACCTAATAGCGAGGCCGCCGTACCCAACAGACAATGCGGGCACACCATCATGGAACGAAGTCGTTCATCGATTTCATGAGTACATACCTCCAGGACCATCCCAAACGCTGTCCAACGTGTGGAAACGAAGCCCGTTCCCAGTCGGAGTGGCGGATCGAAAAGCGCGATGAGGACGGTCTCCACTTTGTGCACGCCTGTCCGGAGTGTGGAGCCGAGGAAGACGTATTCTTAAATCTCGCACCGGAACACGAACGAACCAGACGGTAGTTGCATACCGAAAGCGGTCTGGCAAAAGGGACGAGACGAATCGTCAGCTCTGTGTTTGACTGATGAACTCGTCGAGTGCGTCTTCGATGAGTGTCGCAACCCGTTCACTATATCGCCAGAGTGCTGCGTTGAGTCGCTCTTCGGCCTCGTCATCGAGTTCGTCTGCCCCACGAAGGACGGAGTCTTTGGTGATCTGGGGGTGGAACACACAAACGACGCCGAGTGAGGTATCCGAACTCGAGGTCCCCGCCGTGTGAATGCCGTACTGATCGGTTCCCCAGACACCATCGCCGCCCTCTCGCTCCAGTTCGGAGTCGAGCGCATCGAGCAGCTGTACCTCTTTGGGGGAGAGGATGGGGTCGTCACCTTCGAACAGTTCAGTGTACGCTTCCATCCGAGCACTTCTCGTCCACTGGTCCAATTGAGAGCGTGCCCGTAGTACGAGCTGTCGTTCGTCTGAGAACTCGGCCATGGTTCTAGAAGGGGTGCAAGGCGAATGAACGTTTGTACAACGTTTACGGATGGTAGGTGTGTCTGTGGTGATGGTGTACTTTAGTAGTCTCTATCACGGGCAGAGTATTCAAACGGACCCTCCATGTAAATCGAGTATGTCGGTGAGAGAGTAATCTTAGAACCCAACGGCGGTCAAGCGGAGTATGCCACAATCCTAGAAGCTATCGACATCCTCAGATATATCGCAGAGAGTTTGAGTCTCCCCTTCAGCCGGTGGGACGAACCCTATGTAACCGGACCGAGTCTCTATTTTATTGTCGTCGCTGACATCGATTTCGGTAAATATACCGACCCACTGGGAGACAACACGTGGCCCGTCGATCAGTGTCGGTCAGTCGCCATCTCATCCAATGAGTTCATCGACGTAGCCCGCCTACTGTCGTTCATGGCGACGATTGTCTATCAAGGCGTGGACGACACCGTTTCGGAAGTGATCGACGATGAGAAGCTGAACTATCGAGAGGACCACTGGCAGATCCACCACGGCGATGATGAGTACACGTACATCCCCAGAGAACGCGTCTATACGGTGAAAATGACGGACCCACACTTCGAAAACGAGTGAATCGATTCACTCGGCCATGGCGCGTTCTCTGCAACAGCTTCGTGAAACACAAGGATCTCGGTATCTTTGCGTCGATGTTCAGGGGAGAGAGAACACAGAAATCAGACACGGACGCCCCAGAAGAACGCGATTCCGAGGGTCGTGACAACCGACAGGAGCAACTGCAACGGCGCTCCGACCCGGAGAAAGTCCGAGAACCGGTAGCCACCAGGCCCATAGACGAAGAGATTCGTCTGATAGCCGACTGGCGTCATGAACGCGGTCGAAGCCGCGAACGTCACCGCAAGGACGAACGCAAAGGCGTTCGCACCGATCGACTGGGCTGCACTGGCAGCCACTGGGATCATCAACACGACACTCGCGTTGTTGCTAATGACGCTCGTCAGCAGTCCGGTCGCGAGATAGAACACCCAGAGGACGCCGATCGCCGGCAGGAATGTCGCCGTCGATGCGACAGCGTCTCCCAGAAGGGCAGCGGCCCCCGTCTGCTGGAGAGCGATGCCGAGCGGAATGACCCCCGCGAGCAGGAAGATCACGTTCCATTCCACGGCCGTGTACAGTTCGTTCGGTTTGAGGACACCGGTGAGGACCATCGCCACCACACCTGCTAACGCCGAGACGACGATGGGAAGGACGTTCAGTGCCGGCAGCGCGACGACTCCGGCGATGATGCCGACTGCAAACGGAATCTTTTCCGTCCGGTACTCGACGTCGTCGAATTCGTGGGCGACGATGAAGTCCTCGTTCTGGACGAGACGCGTGAGGCTATCGGGCGGTGCCTGCACGAGGAGCGTGTCACCGACCCGAATGTGAATGTCCTCAAATCGGTCGCGGATCACATTTCCACGGGTTCGAAACGCGAGGACGTTCGCGTTGTAGCGCTGTCGGAACGTCGAACTCTCGAGCGTTTCTCCGATGAGAAAGGATCCAGATGGAATGACGACTTCGACGAGGACGGGCTCTTCCTCCCCCGGGTGAAGGTCGTCTTCAGTTCGGGGACCCCCGGACAGTATGAGTCCTTCCGCGTCCATGATGCGTTCGAGGGTCTCTCGATTCGTCCGCAGGCGGAGCGTATCGTTTTCGTGAATCTCCTTACGTGCGAGCGGTTCATCGAACCGCTCGCCGTAGCGAATCAGTTGTAACACGTCGATATCGAGTGTATCGTCTCCGAGTGCCTCACCGACAGTCTGCCCGATCAACGACGAATTCGTCGGCACGACGACGTCTGCAAGGAATTCTTGAAGCTCGTACTCCTGGACGAGGTCCTCTTCTGCTGGAATCCGCTCGGGGAGCAACCGAACACCAACAGTCATGAGATATGTCGCCCCGACGACGAACACGATTGCACCGAGTTTGGTGAACTCGAACATCCCAAACGCGTGTAACCCGAGACCGGGAAGCTCTGCGCCGAGTTGGGCTGCGATGTCGCTCGCGAGAATGTTCGTCGACGTTCCGATGAGCGTCAGCGTCCCCCCGAGCATCGAGGCAAACGACAGCGGGATGAGGAGCTTCGACGGTGATGTCTTGCCGTTGTGTGCGAGATCGGTGATGACCGGAACCAAGATGGCGACGACCGGTGTATTGTTGATGACTCCCGAGACCGGCCCGGTGATCCCGATAGTCGCCGCAAGCTGCTTTCGACGGTTTGATCCGGCAAACGCCGCCATCCGCCGACCGAGTAACTGGACGATTCCGGTTCGGTTGATGCCAGTGCTCAGGATGAGCATCGCCAGCACGGTGATAGTCGCAGGGCTAGCGAATCCAGAAATCCCCTCCCGCGGGGTAATCTGTGTCCACGGTTCGAAGATCATCAGCAACACCATCACGAGGATTGCGGTGACGTCGATTGGAAGCCATTCGGTCGAGAACAACACGAGCGCGAGAACAATAAGTGCGAAAACGACGAGCATATCATCCGTCACCGGAGTCGCAGCCACACCCTGAACTGTCAGAGGTACTGCAGAGAAGGACATACAGAACAGAGATGAGCACAGGAGAAAAGAACTGGTATCGACACCGGCTGCTCGGCAGAACGTTCCAGGTATGATGTGTTCGAGAGTGCGTTCCCGACCGCTCAATAGGGAATGATACCCTCCAGCGAGATATCGTTGATCGGGTCGTTATGAATATGGGCGGGTACCTCTCGATACGAGAGACTGATTCAATCTATAATAGTGATGGGCCCGTGCGGACTTTTCACTCGCCCCGTCCAAGGACACGGTATGGACGGCATTCAAATCGACGACGTGGACCGGAGCATCCTGCACCAACTCCAACTCAACGCCCGCCAGACTGATACGGAGATCGCCAAGAAGGTGGATGTGACCTCCACGACGGTCCGAAATCGCCTCGACAAACTCGAAGACGGGGGCGTGATCCGGGGCTATCACCCCGAGATCAACTACGAGCAAGCGGGCTACCCCCTCCACGTCATGTTCGTCTGCACGGTCAATCCGATCAAGCTGGACTCGCTGGCCGAACAGATCCTCGACGTTCGCGGTGTGGTGACTACCCGCGATTTGCTCGGGGGCGAACGGAATGTCCACGTCGAGGTCGTCGCCGACACGGTCGGGGAGATCGAAGAGATCCGCAACGAAATAGCGGACTTGGGCTTGACGATCAACAGTTCTGAGATCATCTCCGAGACGCGGATCCAGTCATGGGACCACTTCTATCCACGGCCGGCCCCCGACGCGCGCCAGGACGACGACAGCGACGACGGGTCTGTCACCAATCAAGGATAATCGAGGATCGCTTGAAATTTTCAAATCTATCCGCGCGCATAGGTCCCGAGCTCACATCATGATTTGAATATTTCCATCGACAACCATTTTTAGTTGGAGTTTCCAAATGTAACAATTATATGAGTAAAAGGGCTTATTCGTTAGCTCGTCCTTGCCACTCTATGGCCCAGTCAACCGAGGCGGTAACCAATACTTTCAGCATATTGGCAAATCCCGTTCGTCGGTACGTCCTGTACTACCTCGACGAGCAGGAGACTCCAGTCTCCCTCGACCGCCTCGCCACTCGGGTTGCTGCCTGGCACACCGACAGCGACCCGGACGCCGTCGACGACGCCACCCTCACCAAGATGCGCACAGCCCTGTATCGCGTTCATCTGCCCAAATTCTCTGAGGCAGGCTATATCGCGTGGGATACGGACTCCCGCACGATTCGGCGAGGACCCAGCTTCGGACGAGAACGCGTCGTTATTCCGGTTGGTGGCCGACCATGAAGACGTACTGCCCGCGGGAGGGCCGTAACCCATGAGCCGGCTTCACACGTGGCTCTCCCGACTCAGTGGGCGCACACAGGCCGAGACACTGCCCACTCGCAACGACTCCGAGGACGAAGTCACCACGGCCCTGTTTTCGTGCTCTGTCTGCGAGAGGACGTACATCAGCAAAGTGATGGACGCCTGCTCAAAGTGTGGAGAGTCAGTCACCCAAATCCCGTCCAAGCGTGAATTAGCCCTCTCAACCACTCGGCCATGACTGACAACACAATGACGGCTGAGCAACGTAAAGCCGAGACGGTAAGTCTGCTGCAGGACCTCGGGCTGAAGGAGTACGAGGCGCGGAGTTTCCTGGCGTTGACCCAACTCTCGACGGGGACCGCCAAGGAAATCAGCGAGATCTCCGAGGTCCCTCGGACCCGGGTTTACGACGCCGTCCGAGTGCTGGAGTCAAAGGGGCTGGTCGAAGTACAGCACTCGAGCCCCCAGCAGTTTCGCGGGGTCAGCATTGAGGAAGCAACCGCGATCTTGCGTCAGCAGTACGACACGCGGATCGACACCCTTCAGTCACACCTCGAAGCGCTCGATCTCCAACCGGAGATCGACGACAGCGACCGAATGCAGGAGGTATGGACGCTGTCCGGCCACGATGGCATCGAGGCCCGGACACACAATCTGCTGGCGGACGCCGAATCGGAGATCGTCCTGCTGGTCGTCGAGGAGGAACTCCTGACGGAGGCGTTGTACGAGTGGCTCAACGACGCAGTCGACCGCGGTGTCGACGTGATCATCGGTGGCGAAACGGACGCGATCATCGCCAAGCTCGATACCGAGATACCATCCGTGAAGGTGTTCGAAACCGAACTGGACTGGCTCCTGGGGCCGGCGAGCGACGACGAGATTGCCATCAGCCGGCTGCTGTTGGTCGACCGCACGACGTTGCTGGTCAGTTCCTTCTACCCGGACGCCGATCCCGATGAATCACACGAGCAGGCGGTCTTCGCTAACGGCCTGGATAACGGTGTCGTCGTCCTCCTTCGCCGGATAATCTCCTCGGGTCTGCTCCCCGTGGCGAACCCGGTGAGGTAGCAAGTCAGCGGTTCTCGGGCTAGACTGCGCGAACAGAGTGATGACTACAGGCACTATACTGAACGAATCTGCCCCACTAATACAGATGTGAGACCTGTTATGTGAGATTCCCTGAATCTGTGGACGTCGGAGTGACTTCCTCTATCAGGTACTATACATCGAAATTCTTATATCTGGGAATACTACTCTCAAGATTATGTCTGAACACCGAATGCCTCGGGCACCCCCTGAAACAAAAAGCGAGCAGATAAAGGAAGCGACCGTCGGATTCGGGAAGGCAATCGGGATTTTGATGCTCGCGGGCATTCCGCTCCAGGCCCTGAACCTGGTCTCGGCGACGATTCCCAGCATCGGTTCTCTGATTTACGGCCTCCAAATACTTTTGGCGCTAATTTGCCTCGTCATTGCGGACACGATGGTGCCACTCTGGGTAAAAGAACGCATCCCAGTCGTCCGGTTCGGCGCGTCAAAGCGAGCGGAGACATACGCAAAGTGGTACGCCTGGTATAGCCTAGGCTGACCCACAGCACCGTTAGGTATGCCTGTCCCCCAGTTCCCAGCATGCTGCATGCACGCTCTGAATCTCGCACGCCGCTCATGACAGCATCTGAGTAGGTTTCAGCGAGCGTGCTGCATGCAGGGCGCGTATTCATCAAGCTTTGTCGGATCGACCGGTACTTCGAAGGAATGTCGGAGGAAAACTTCTCAGACGGTCGGCTCGATGTTCTGGTTGAGGTGGAACACGTTCTCGGGATCGTATTCGGTCTTGATCTCGGTGAGACGCCGGTAGGTGTCCTCACCGTAGGATTCGCGGACTCGTTGGGTGCCGTCATCGGCGTCGAGGAAATTCACGTAGACTCCCTCTCGATGGGGTTCGAGCGCGTCGAAGAACCGACGGGTCCACGCTGTTTCCGACTCGACGTACTTCTCCTCCTCGTCGGGACGCCAGACACCGTTGATGTTGATGTTGTGAGGCGAGCCCCGACCGGTGTAGGCGGTGGCGTCATCATCGACGCGGCTCACCGCTCCGCCGAGATGGAAGAGCACCGAGTACGAGCGAGGCGACTCCGCGGCGAAGGCGTGGTCGACGAACACGTCGATCAGGTCGTCGGACAGTTCCGGCAGATCGGTCGACTTCCAGTAGTAGTGCCATCCATGGAGGACGGTGCTGTCGAGTCCGCCTTGGTGTGCCAAATAGGGCTTGGGGGAGACCAGGTCGAGAAGCGGTGTGCCGTGTTCGCTCAGCGGTCGGAGGACGCGTTCACCCTCGTCGACCGGGCCGGCGTAGCAGGCGTTGATGGCCACGGCGGGTCGCCAGTGAAGCTCCTCGGGGACGGCTGGGAGGGGAGGGATAGTCCCGAACCTGATGACGGTGCCAAGCTCGTCGGGAGCATCCCGCGCGAAGTTGCGATAGAAGCGTAGCACGTCGGCGGTGTCGTCCGCCGCCCAGAACACGGGGCCGGCGAGTACAGTGGGACCGACAGGGTGGAGGGCGAACTCGAAGGAGGTCACGATTCCGAAGTTGCCACCCCCACCGCGCAACGCCCAGAACAAGTCGGAGTGCTCGTCTTCCGAGGCTCGGATGAACTCACCATCGGCGGTCACCACGTCGGCGGAGAGCAAGTTGTCGGCGGTGAGGCCGTGCTTGCGCATCAGCCAGCCAATCCCACCGCCGAGTGTGAGTCCAGCGACGCCGGTGTGGCTGACGATGCCGCCCGTGGTCGCCAGGCCGTGGGCCTGGGTCTCGTGGTCGACGTCACTCCACAGGGCACCGCCCTGTACCCGGGCGGTCCGCGTGCGCGGGTCGACCCACACGGCCCGCATCGCTGAGAGGTCAATGACGATCCCGTCGTCGCAGACGGCGGTGCCGGCAACATTGTGGCCGCCGCCGCGGACCGCGATTTCGAGGTCGTGTTCCCGTGCGAAGTTCACAGCCGCGATTACATCCGCGGTGCCTGCACACTTGGTGATGACCGCAGGATGGCGGTCGATTGTTCCGTTCCAGACCGCACGGGCCTCGTGGTAACCCTCGTCGTGGGGCTGGATCAGGGTGCCCCGAAGCGTTCCTCTGAGGTCGTTAACGGTCACCATGTGTCACTCCCTCTACCACACGAATCGAGTTAGCCGTTACCGTAGCACAAGGTCTGTTGAATACATACTCTACATCTTGCACGTTCCTACTGACAGCTCCCCGGTAGTTCGTTGTGGCACTGCGAGATACAGAGCGCATATCTCCCATGACCCGGGGGAGATTTCCACCTGGAATCAAGATGGAGGGAGGAATATATACTTAATAATCTTACAGAACTACTTATACTCACACCGCGTACAAAACCTCGGAGAAATTATCTTGGCGATTCACGCTACCCCGTTAGACGACAGTGCAGTATCAGACCTTGAGTCGGGGTTCCGCGGTGAACTTCTCACTCCAGAGACCGCGGAGTACGACGAAGCCCGGACAATCTGGAACGCCATGATCGACCGACGACCCGCGCTCATCGCCCAGTGTGCGGGTGTCGCCGACGTCATCGCAGCAGTGAACTTCGCTCGCGAACAAGGCATGCCCGTCGCTGTGAAGGGGGCGGGCCACAACATCGCCGGAGCCGCCATCGTTGACGATGGGCTCGTGATTGACCTCTCGCCCATGAAGTCCGTCCGTATCGATCCAGAGGCGAAGACGGCGCGAGTTGAACCGGGCGTCATACTCGCAGAGTTCGACCACGAGGCGCAGGCGTTCGGCCTCGCCACGCCCGTCGGATACAATTCGACGACGGGCATCTCCGGGCTGACGCTCGGCGGGGGCTTCGGCTGGCTCTCCCGCAAGTACGGCCTCACCGCCGACAACCTCCGAGGAGCGGACGTAGTCACGGCCGATGGTCGGCTCGTCCACGCCAGCGAGGGCGAGAACTCCGACCTCTTCTGGGGGCTCCGCGGCGGTGGTGGCAACTTCGGCGTCGTCACGTCCTTCGAGTTCGACCTCCACGAGGTCGGTCCCGAGGTGCTCTCGGGGCTGCTCGTCCACCCGTTCGAGCACACGGCCGAGGTGATGAAGGCCTACCGCGAGTTCGTCGCCGAGGCCCCTGACGAGGTGACCGCCTGGATGGTCATCAGGCACGCGCCACCGCTCCCGTTCATCCCGGAGGAGTGGCACGGTGAGAAGGTACTCGTCATCGCGGTCTACTACGACGGCGCTCTAACCGACGGCGAGACAGTCCTGCAGCCGCTACGGGAGATCGGCGACCCCATCGCCGACGCGATCGGCCCCCACCCGTACGCCGGTTGGCAGCAGGGGTTCGATGGCTTGCTCACCCCCGGGGCGCGGAACTACTGGAAGTCCCACAACTTCATGGAGTTCACCGACGGGATGATCGACACCTTCGTCGAGTACGGCAAGTCGCTGCCCACATCGGAGAGCGAGATCGCCATCGCCCAGCTCGGCGGTGCGATCAACGACGTGCCCGTGGACGCAACGGCGTACCCCCACCGGGACGCGGAGTTCCTCATGAACCTCCACACGCGCTGGACCGACCCGGCACAAGACGCCGAGTGCGTCGCCTGGGCCCGTGCGTGCTACGACGCAATGGCGCCACACGCCACCGGCGGCGTCTACGTCAATTTCATCCCCGAGGAAGTGGGCGAGGAGCGCGCCGCCTATCGGGAAAACTACGACCGGCTCGTAGAGCTAAAGCGGAAGTACGACCCAGACAACCTGTTCCACCTGAACCAGAACGTCGCGCCGACGGCCTGATTCGATCGCCGGACAGGTTACCCTGATCGTCCCTTCTGCTGAACTCACTCTCTCGTGCTAACAGCCGTTTCAGAGACGAAACGGGGAAATAAATAGCGACTCTTTGCTGAATGCATGCTCCGAGTCGGTCACGAAGTTCCTAACAGAGTCTGGTTGAAGATGTCGATGCGATACCCATCGTCGTTCTCGAGGATGCTGGGCACCGAGTGCTTCGTACTCTTCGTCCGGTTCCTGGACGATATCGTATCCCGATTCGAGGAGCACCGCTTGTAGCTGACTCAGATCGTCGCCGGAGGAGACGATGAGGTCGATGTCTTTGGTCGTCTCTTTGAGTCCGCGAAACGCCATCGATCCACCGCCAATCAAGAAGACGTTGAGTGGGTTGTCCAGCTGCTGACCGATGCGCTCGAGTTCTGAGCGAATGTATGAGCTATCGAATCGCGCCCTCATGGCGTCACCTCGTACTCTTCAGCCAGTTTCTGGAAGTCCTCCCACTCGGGAAGGCGAGACGTCCGTTGGGCACCGCTGGTGTCGAGATACGTGCAGAGGTCGTCGACGACGTCGTCAACGCCGTATGTGACGGCTTGGGCTCGGAGTTCGTCGCTGTTGATGTCGACGTGACTGAGCAAGAGCAGGCAGTATGACTGCGTTCGTGCGCCCGAATCGATCACGAGCATGTGGCAGCACAACATCTCCGGGGAGAGCTCACTCGTCGTCTCCGAGTAGAGGTAGTGTCTGCGGTCACGTGCCAACAGCGGGAGGCCGTATCGCTGGAATTGGTCTGGCCCTGTCGGACTGAAGTGTTCGTCAGCGATTTCAGTCGGCGCTTGGACAAGGAACTCGTCGAGAGATTCCCAGAGAATCGTGTAGGTGATGGTCTGTTCTTCGACAGTCTGGCGGTGGGCGTGATGGGCAAGCTCACGAGCGAATACGCTCAGCGGTTCGAAGCCATCATTCAGTGCGTACGCCCCGTCGTCAGTCTGATAGATGATTCCACGGTGCTGAAGCGGGGCAAGCGCGCGGTGGACGGTACTTCTGTGGACGTCGGCGCGGCGTGCGAGTTCGGTCACGGTCCGTGGAGTATCGAGGTAGTAGCACACGCGGAGGGCTGATCCCGACATCAGCTCCGGCCAGTCGATGTGTGAATACTGCTGCGTGAGGTCCGTGAGTAACTCGAGAGCCTTTGCGTCCGACAGTCGAATCTGCTTTGTTTTCCCTTCTCGGCGTGTCTCGACGAGGCCAGCCGTTTCGAGGCGTTCGATGAGTTCTGAGGTGTAGCTGAGACTCCGATCGAGATTCGTCGAAAGGTCAGAGACCGTCTGCTCACCGTGGAGGGTAGTAAGGGCGCGAACCTCGCCTTCTGTGAGCATACTGTTGCATACTAGCGAACCAATATATGAATCAGTTCGGTATTTTGCAACACTCGACTGAGTCAGTCGAGATGGGAACGTACAGGGTGAAAGCCCTCGGCCGTTCACGGACGGGACAGACGCGCCGGCTAGTCGCTATCGGCGTCGAGGAGGTCCCACTCCTCGCGCATCAGTTCTCGGACGCCGTGGTCGAGTATCCCATCACCGAGTGAGGTGGCCTGATAGTACGAATAGAGGCCGTCAGTGTCGGGCTGTTTCCGCTTTCGATTCTCGACGAGCCCAACGTCGATGAGCGTGTCGAGATGGTAGTGGAGCGTGTTCGACGGGAGGTCCAGTCCCTCTTCGAGTTCCTCTGCACTGTGGGCCCCCTGTTCGGTCAGGACGTGAAGAATCCGAAAGCGAGTCTCGTTCCCGATCGCTCGCTGCATGTCCAGATAGGCTTCGAGAGAGAGGAGACTGTGTTCCGGCAAGAGTCCTGCCAGATCGTCTGCGTCGGGGGAGGAACGATCGGTTTCGGACATACACAGTACTTACACAAGCAGGCGCATAAGCGCTTGCTGACTCAACAGCTTGCATCTCCCCGTATGACGACCGCGATGCTCTCGTCCGTCAGCTCTGGTTGCTCGTCCGGGATCGCGCGCGACGCGAATAACGTGGCAACCCCCCACAACTCGAGGGACAGCCTCCCTGTCCTGTTCGCTTCCTCCCGTCTTGTGACAGTCCAACACGCCGCACTGTAGGGGGTGTCCCGAATAGTCGGTCATTCGTACCGAGCAGGGTTTTCAGACCCTCCACAGCAGCGTATCCAATCGGATGCCTTCACCGAGTCCCCATCATCAAAACGACGATATAATCGGACGCCCCCGACCAAGAGGCGTTACGCGCCGTCGATCGACGAACACTGACAGAACCCTTCGAGTTGTGGATCGAACGTGACGATGTGCTCGTGAACCGTTGTGGCGACTCGCTGCATCGCACGAGCCTGTTCCTTCGTCGTAACAGTCGTCCCGTAGTAGTGTTCCGTCCGGCGTGCATCGTACAGGGTTTTGAGCGACTCGATCGTGCTGTCTTCCAGCGGAACCTGTCCCTTCGCGAACTCGTAGGGTGATGTATGATCCCGTAACTCCCTCGCGTCAGTCCCAGTCATCGCTAGCAAGTATCCCTGAAGCGTGTGCTCGATGACGATGAACGAGTGTTCGAGAATCGCCCCGTAGTACTCGCCCAGTGCATCGATTCTGTTCGTCAGCTCGATCAACCGGCAGGCTTTCTGGATTTGGACCTCCCCGTCGCTGGCATCGGGACCGGGGTTCAGTGTGGGCTCGAACGTCGGTTGCCCATGTGCGTGGCCAAACGCGTCTTCGGCTGCCGAAATCTCCTCGAGCAAGTGCGTTGGGTCACTCATGATCGAGAACCTCCTGCTTGACGCGGTCAAGCGTCTCTGAGGACAGCAGGGTGATTCCCGTCCCGAACAGCCGCTCCGTGTCGACGCGCTCTAGTTGATTGATGATCGATTGGGGCGTCTCGACGAGGATCTCGAACGAATACCGGTGTGCAGAGGCCCGGTCCTGGCCATCCGCTTCGAGGGTCTCTTTCAGGTCGGCCCAGCCGCTTTCGAAATCGGTGTTCACTGCGTCTGCGACCGCAATGGTTGGCGGAATCTGGAGTCTCTCGAGGCGTTTGGCGAGTTTGTTCGCCTCGTGTCGTTGCTGCATATGATCGCCACCGACGAGGACCCAGAGGTCGATGTCCGACTGGCGATCGGCCTCCCCCCGGGCAACGCTTCCGAACAGGATGATACCCAGGACATCGTCGAGTTCGTCTTCCAGATAGTGGTACGCGACGCGCACGGGCGTCTGGAAGTTCGTTTGTGGGATGCTACGGATCGGGTCGTCCGGGTTGTCGAGTCGATTTCTGTTGATGTGGACCCGCCGCGCATTGCCCTTGTGAAACGTCTCGACAAGCTCATTCGCCTCAAGGACGTCGACAGCTTCGCGGGTCGCCCGCTCGCTGAGGGGAACGACCTTCGAGAGTTGTCGAAGTGAGACGTTGATACTGGGATTGTCGCTGAGGAAGTTGAGGATATATGTCGTGGCACCATGCTTGAACAGGTCGGCATCTCGAACAGGAAGCGCGAGTTCGATCGACATTCCCCGATCCGAGTCGGGGGGGTCACCTGGGGCTTCTGTTGAACTGTGATTCTGCATACGGCATTGCAGCACACCAAACTATTTATACTTTATATTTAGTTGGTCGGGAGGCTGAGCCCGGATACGACGACTCATGTTCGAGACAGGCCAGAGGTCAAGATAATAGCACCTCTCACATCGGTCGTCCCTCGTACTTGACCATGAGGGAGCAGTCGGTTGGGCCGAGCATACCGAGACGCGAGACTGCGATGAGGTTAAGGCTCGGTAACCTCATGTGCTCGGGGTTCGTTGCCGCACGTATGGCCGACGGCTCATCCGCATCGGCGTCGGGTGCCGACGATGGGGACGCGATTGACTCCCTCACGGCCGACCTCTTCGGCGAGCCCGCGCTCCTCGACCTCGATGCACATCTGGAGTTGTTCGAGGAGGTGGCCGCACGCCCCCGGTTCGCCGTGCTGTACGCCCTCCAGCAGGACGGTCGGTTGAGCGCGAAGGAACTCGGCGAGCGCCTCTGTCGGAGTGAAAACGGGTTGCACTACCACCTCGATCGGTTGGTCGACGCCGGGCTCGTGGCCAACCGTCGTCAGTCGGTCCCCGACCGAGACGGGTTGTACTCGTATTACGAACTGACTGGGCTCGGTGCGGACCTCATCGACGCCGTGACGGCGTTCATCGGTGCCGAGAAGACCGCACTCGAGGAGTACTGACACCCACGCACGGCGACCACGACTGCACACCTGGTCAATGACATCCAGCACTAGTTCCTCGACCGAGGTCGACGAGGCGGTCCGTCGACTCTACGAGCGGTAGGCGGCCGAGACCGACGAGGAACGCCGCGTGCCGCCCTTCGCTTGCTCACGGTTCCCGCTGGTCACCGTTCGCTACTGAGGCGCGATCGCAGGGATCATGAGCCAACATCCACCCCAGTAATAGAGTTTCGAGAAAGCACACAGTCAGCGAACGAGCGTTTCGGTGCGGACGCTCCCGCCGAGTGGACGCCTCACGCCGTCGACGAGGACGAACACCGCAACGATCACCCGAGTTCCACCTGCGATTTATATGACCCGAGGACGTGGTTTCGAGTAATGCGAACCGCCGAGTCGACCACGCTCGATGCCTCCCTCGATCTCGACGCCCTCCAGGCTGTCCTTCGGGAGCATCCGGTCCGACTCGCGGTGCTCTTCGGTTCCCACGCCGCCGAGACAACCCACGCCACGAGCGATATCGATCTCGCAGTCGAGTTCGACGACCACCGGCCCTCCGACCCGGACTACAACGACGTCTTTCTCGGGTTGAGCGCCGACCTCAGTGACACACTCGAGACGAATGACGTCGATCTCGTCGACCTCCATGCGGTCTCGCCAGCACTCGCAGCAGCAATCTTCGAGAACGGCGTCCTACTCGTCGGTACAGCGGAGCACGCCGCCGAGCGTCGCCGCCAGCTCACGGCGTCCGCGGACGACCAGCAGTCACCACGCGACCGGCTCGACGCGGCTCTCGAACGGATCGATGACCATCTCGGCGACCGTGATGCTGGAGTGCCAGCCGCAGGGGAGGCAGAGAACGACGGATGACGGGCGAGGGACTGCCGGCGGATCGCCTCAACCGAATTCTGACCGCTGTCGAAACCATCGAGGAGAGCCTTGGAGTCCTCGCTCGCAAGCAGCGTGTCAGTCGGGCGGACTACAAGACCGATTCGGATACGCGCGATATCGTCGAGCACCGCTTCGTGAAGATGACCGAAGCTAGCATCGATATCGCCGAGGAACTCGTCAAACACGAGCGCGGCCAGCCACCAGCCAGTAATCCAGCGTCGATGCGCACGCTCGGTGAGTTGGGTGTTCTCTCGGGGGCACTGGCCGAGGAGATGGCGCAGGGCGCTCGGTTCCGGAACATGTTGTCCCATACCTACGGGAGCATCATCGACCACGACGTCGTCTACAACGCCCTCCAGGACCTCGAGCGCTACCGAGCCTTCGTGCAGGCGGTTCGGGATCATCTCGATTCAATCGGCGCACTCGACGACTGAGTTCGTGGAGTGAGAATGGTAGCTCGTAGAGCTGACTGTCGACACCTGGGGCATACGATCCGGTGCTGACGTGACGAACAGGAGCTGCTGACTGTTCACTGTTTCCCGGACATTGAAAGCCCTCGACCGTCCGGTATCCCGAGACCCACGCTGCGTGCCTCGTTTCACTCGCTACTTGTGGGCTCGGGGAACGACCGGGACGATTTCGCCCGTCCTGAGTCCGCCAGGAGTGGTCGTCACGCATCTGTTGACGGAGTTCCGTCCCTCGGACCCAGTCGCCATCTCGAACAAGCACCGTCAGCATCACCTTCTGTCGGTCAGTCAGGTTCTTAAAGAAGCCATCAGGGAGTATCGTGTTAGATATTATTTCACTCATCTTGAGAATCCGCCGTCTGATTACTGTTGGGGTGAAATGCGAGTAGCTACAGAGATGAGGAACAGATCATACCGACGCGGCTACTGTATGGTTGCGTTTGTTCGCCCCCGAAGGGTGCGGCGCAAGTCATACTGGCTCGCCTCGATTCGACCAATGGCGACGAGAGACATCTACATGTGCACGTTCGATGAGGATGTACCGACTAAAACCAACACGACGCCGTTCTGCCCAGAGTGCGATGGCGTTGTCCGAACGAACAGCGTCGAGACTGCCTGCGAGGATTGTGGGCTAATCATCGACGAGCAGCTGATCGACCACGGGCCGGAGTGGCGGGCGTACGACGAGGGCGAATGCGAGCGAACGGGTGCACCGCTCACGTCAGCACGCCACGACCGAGGCCTGTCGACCGAGATCGGGCGGAACGTGGATGTGATCGGCAGTGACCTCTCGGGACGGAAACGACGACAGCTAGGGTGACTGCGACGTGAGCACCGGCGTGGGAAGTTCCGGTCGACCGCCGAGCGGAACCTCGCGCACGGGCTGGGCGAGGTCCGACGCATCGCCGGGGCACTCGGCCTCGCCGAGACGATTCGCGACCAGGCGTGTCAGCTGTTCCGGAGCGCGCAGTCGGACGGGCTGTTCCCCGGTCGGCCGATCGAAGCGATGGCCGCCGCAAGTGTCTACGGTGCCTGTCGGTGCAACGGCTGTTCGCGAACGCTTGACGACGTTGTCGTTCCAGCGCGAGTCGACGAGACGAGCGTCCGCAGCGCCTACAAAGTACTCAACCGAGAACTCGGCCTCCCCGCGAAGCCCATGACCCCGAGTTCGTTCGTTCCCCGACTGGCGTCAGCACTCAACGTCGCGAACGACGTGCGACATCGAGCGCGAAGTCTCGCAGAACAGGTGGATTCGGCGGGTGCAGTGACAGGCGTCAGTCCGTCCGGCGTCGCCGCGGCCTGTCTCTACGACGCGCTTCGTGACCACGAACGAGAGGTGACGCAGGCGACGGTCGCCGAAGCAGCGAACGTCACGGCGGTCACGGTGCGAACTCACTGGAAGACACTCCAGGATGTGGCGCACTGACCCGCGGAGCGCGGTCGCAGTCTTTCCAGTCTGAGGGGTAGCTGGAAGCGAATATTCATGAAGCCGGGACGGCGTCATCAAAGACGAACCAACGACACGAACTACGACGGAATTGAGATTTTTCAATCGGTGAAGCGAGTCGTCTACAGACACCAGCTTGCCAGGCAACAGGGGGTTAATCGACGGCCAACAGAACTACAGACGGCGTCGCCCGAGTCACGTCGTGCGGGGCTGTCAGCGGCCGATTCGTCTGTCCATTCCATCCCCGTTTTCGACCGTCTCTGCTGGAGGCGTGCGTATCGACACGCCACCCTGACCGAGTCGTGGTGTCCAACGGCCACGGACTCGACGCAGGGGTGAGCTCATTCTCGCTTCCGTGATCGTGGTGGCGTGTCCTCTCACGATGGGACTCGAAGACGAGACGATGCCCGTTGCGAGTGCCTGCTATTTAGTGCCGCGAGCAGGAAACTGTCGTCGCATCTGACAAGGTGTTATGAGGGGCTAGTCGTTAGCACCGGTACCCTGCGCCGATATGTCTCGCAATCCGCCGACGCCACTTGGTCCAACTGCTACGGAGGCCCTCGAGCACCTCAGCGAGCCGCTCGAAGAGCACGACGGGTTGACTCGTGAGGAAGCGACAACGGTACTCACCGACGGTGATTTCGATGTAATCGATGCGCGGGACACGATCGAGCGACTTCGCCTTCGTGGCTATCTCTACGAGGTCGAGGGACAGCTCTTCTTGACGCCGACGCGGTGAGCCGCCTGCGGGGCTTCAACCCCTACAGTGTCTCTGTACGAGTTCCTTGTTCAGGCTGTCTGTAGACTGTTTCAGGGGCAGGCTGACAAGGGCTTTTGTCGACCCTCGACTCTGGGTTACTCCCGGGGGGGTCGACGGAACTACGTGAACAGACTACGTTACAGCAGGACCGTAGACGAGTGAAAGCTAATTACCAATGATGGTGAGCAGTATCTCGACGGCGAACTCGACACGGGAGAACTCGACGATAACAGTGAAACGCGCGCTTCGGCGTGACGGCGGAGGATTCTTGTCGCCGTATATCGGAATACACAGTATGAGTAAGACGATTCGCGTTTCGGATGACTACCACGCGTATCTGAAAGCGCACAATCGTGAGGGCGAGACGATGGAAGAGACGCTACGGCGGTTGACGGGCGGTCCACGGCCAGAGGATGTGGCGGGCATCCTCTCGGAGGAGACCGCCGAGAGGATCAAAGAGCGCGTCGAGCGCAAACGCGAGCGAGGCATCGAGTCGAAAGCGGACGTTCGCGAGCGGTTTTCGTGATTCTCGATACCTCGTTTCTCATCGACCTGTTTCGGGGGCAGGACGCCGCGTTTCAGAAGGGGAGTGAACTCGTAGCGGCGGGTGCCGTCCAGCGGGTCCCCGCGCCGGTGGTCGCGGAACTCGCCTACGGGGTCGAGATGGAGGGAACCAACGCGGAGCGCCGGAAGTTCGACAACGCGATGGCGATGTACCCGGTCGTCACGCAGACACGCGAACTCGCGCGACTCTCGGGCGAACTTCTCGCGAAGGCCGACCGTACGGACGGTGGAGAGAGTGGCATCGACCCGATCGACCCGATGATAGCGGCCGTCTCGGTCGTCGTTGGTGAACCAGTGCTGACGGACAACGTCGACCACTTCAAGCAACTGGGTGTCGATGTCGAGACGTACTGACGATCAAGCGTACTTCTGTGGAACCGGCTTGTAGCGGGCCCTGTCCTATATTTCAGCAGGACCGTAGACGGGTTGAAGCATCACCGGATGGGGCGTCCACAACGGGACGTCCCGTATCGCAGCCGGTCCGTCGATGAGGTACATCCGAGTGTAAGCGGCCCGCTCGGTGGCTCAACTGCCATTACAGGAGACCCATCGAATAGCTCCGCCTGAAAGGCGATCTCTACCAGGTCGAAAATCAGCTGTTCCTCACCCCGAACAACGAGCGCTCTGCTGGCCGTAGCGCCATCCCAAAAGGTATCCGTCAGACACTGTGACTCACCTACATGGATGGTGGGGATATCCGAGAGCATGCGGTGAGGCTCGTCGAACGCGAGACAGCTACGACGATCGAATCGACGCGCATCGCTGAGCAACTGACGACGAGCGAGGGCAGCGCACTCGTCATCGCTGTCGAAACGACCGACGAGACCTACTGGGTCGTCGACGACGGGCGCCGTACCGCGTGCTATCCCGCCGCCAGCCACGACTCAGCCAATACCGTCCTGACCGACCATATGACCTCCCAGTCGTGGTGACAGCGTGGCTGTGCCCAACTAATCGAGGTCGACCGACCTCCTAGGCTCGTTCCCACCGACGACGATGAATCCGCGTCAAGCAACGGGCGTTCCGGTTCCGATATCGAACGGGAGAGGATCTGGCGGTCACGCTCGTGACCACGCAGGCCGATAGGGCACTGATCGGCCAATAGACCGACAATCAGAACTATCGGAATCCTCAGTGCAGGGCTGTCAACGGCGATGTTGTCTGTCGATTCCACCCGTTTTTCGCCGCGTCTGAACCGATAGTGCAGACGGACATGCCGCCCCGACCACGCCGTGGTGTCGAATTGCCACTGGCCTGATGGAGATCAACTCATTTCCACGTCCGAGAGTGGTAAGCGACGTATCGACACAGCACGGACGTCACCGGTCAGATTAACCAACAGGAGCGGGATGCAGTTCCGATTGGTCTTTTTGCCGGGAATGCGACACCGATACTGCTGCTGAAGCTACTGTTACCTGTCGTCAGTAGTGTCTGGATCGATTGTCCCGTTGTAGCCTGAAAAGACCAAGTTCTGTTGGTTAAGGTGAGAGAGTAGCCAGGGTGTAGCGTTGACAATCGCTCGCAGACGACACGTTCTTTCATGCCGATTCGCGGTGACGCACCCGTTAGACTTGTGCCGCCGATGTATCAGTTCGGTCGCTCAGCAGTGAATCAGCTACCGGTACCCGTTCGGTCCTGTGTGTGGACCGGGTCGTGGGAGGAATCGTGGCCGAGTGGCCCGTGGGGCGCATGAGGCGCGTGCCCGACGTGGTGAGCGTGATTCACCCAGTTGTCGTCGTGCTGATGCCCCCCCAGTCGTTATCGACTCCCCAGTTGTCACAGACGTGGCCGATGGTCGCGACCGGATCTGTGAGTGTATCCGCACTGTGAACCCCCGCGGTTGCAATAGTAGTCAGCGCAAGCCCTATCAGCAGTATCTCCACGCCACCGATGACTGCTCGAACGAGATTCAGGGTTCGCCTCACCTACTAGATGGTTGTCGATACGGGGAGATAGGACCTCCGCCGTTCTCACGTACCGAGAGTGACCTGCGACGTCTCACTCGCGGGACGGAGGTCGACTGTGAACGACTATGGTACGACTCTGACGACCGGTACTGTCATGTCATTCACCAGCTAAGCTCAGTGCCGATGCCTGAAGGACGACATCGGTTACATCGTCATCGGAAGCCACAGTCGTGGCGAGCTGGACCGTGCGATGCTGGGGAGCGTCGCAGAGACAGTAATACGACGTTCGAGGATTCTGGTGACAATCGTTCGATGAGTGCCTCTCGCCGGGGTGTCTCTGTGGTTCCTACGGAGGGGGTGGTCCTCAGAAGATGTAGGGAGCAGTTGTTGCTGACGCCCGGGAGCAGTTCGCAGGACTTGTTCATATCGGGGCGTGACGTCACGAACGAGGGCGACAATACGTGACGAGTACAGGACCAGCCACACTCTCGAGCTATACGATACAAATCGGCAGGCACGGTGGGCGGAGTGAATCGGGGGCGCTATCACTCGAACGGCGACTCTCCGATATGCCAGGCGTCCACGACGCTGAAGTCTCGTTTCGTGCAGGGACCGCACGCATCACGTACGACAGCAGCGTCACCTCGGAGGCCGACCTCAAACGAGTCATCCGCGACCATAGGGTCTCGCTCCGGGACGAGGCAGATGCCGGTGGACTGAGTGAGGAGGCCGACGAGACTACGACCTCGGAACTGCGCACCGAGGCATTGTTCGTTGTCATCACCTTCGTAGGGATGATAATCGGTCTGAGCGTGGGCTGGTTCGGTGGCCCGGCCGCCCTAGGGTGGGTCGGGTACAGTGCAGCGTACGTCTTCGGCGGCTGGTATGGGCTCAAAGGGGGCGTCGAGACGCTTCGGCACCGTGCCGTCGACATCGACCTGCTGATGATCGTCGCCGCACTCGGTGCACTGTCGATCGGCGCACCGTTCGAGGGGGCGATGCTCCTCTTCCTGTTCTCCCTGTCGAATACCCTCCAGCACTACGCAATCGGGCGCTCACGCCGGGCGATCAAATCGCTGGTGAACATGCGACCAGACACCGCGGACGTCCTCCGTGGTGGTGAGGAGGTCACAGTACCGATCGACGATGTGGCCGTCGGCGACGTCTTCGTGGTCCGTCCTGGTGACCGCATCCCGCTCGACGGCACCGTCGAGTCGGGTGAGAGCACAGTCGACCAAGCGTCGCTCACCGGAGAGTCCGTCCCAGTGCCGAAAGAGCCACGCGACGAGGTGTTCGGTGGGACGATCAACGAAAGCGGGAGCCTCGAGGTCTCGGTGACCCGTCAAGCCCACGAATCGGCTATCACCCGTCTTATCCATATGGTCGAGAGTGCCCAGAGCGAGAAAGCACCCACGCAGCGACTCATCGACCGTCTCGAACAGCCCTACGTACTGGGCGTGTTCGGACTCACCGGCGCGGCGATAATAGTCCCATTACTCCTGGGTGGCGAGTTCACGAGCACGTTCTACCGTGCGATGACGCTGATGGTCGCCGCGTCACCATGTGCGGTCATCATCTCGACGCCGGCGGCAGTGCTCTCGGCGATCGCTTCGGGCGGACGACAGGGGGTGTTATTCAAGGGTGGCGAACACGTCGAGACGGCGGCGACGGTCGACGCCGTCGCATTCGACAAGACGGGGACACTCACCGAGGGCAACACGCGGTTGACGGACGTGGTCGTGCGCGACGATATCCCCGACGGGCAGCGACTCTCGGAGACAGAGTTACTCGTCCGGGCCGCGGCGGTCCAGGACCGTTCCGAACACCACCTCGCTCGAGCCATCGTCACGGAAGTCGAGAACCGTTCGCTCGACTTCCCCGAGGCGCGAGGGTTTCAGGCGACTGCCGGGAAAGGGGTGCGGGCGACCGTCGATGGCAGGACGGTCCACATCGGCAACCGGAGCTACTTCCAGACGGTATTGGCCGACACACCCGTCGAGGGGCAGGAAGTCGGCCTCGAGAAACTCGAAGCGCTCGAAAGTGAGGGAAAGACGGCTGTAATCGTCGCACTCGAGTCCGACAATGCGACCCGCGTCGTCGGGTGGCTCGCGTTCACAGACACCCTCCGTCCGGGGGCCGCCGACATGATTTCCGACCTCCGGGCGCTCGGCATCGAACACATCGTCATGCTGACGGGGGACAACGAGCGCGTCGCACGTCGCATCGCCGACAAAGTGGATATCGACGAAGTACGGGCAGAGCTACTCCCCGAGGAGAAGGTGGCCAGCTTAGAGGCGCTGGTCGAACGCCACGATACCGTGGCGATGGTCGGCGATGGCGTCAACGACGCCCCTGCGCTCGCGACCGCCTCGCTCGGTATCGCGATGGGTGGTGCCGGTACCGACGTGGCACTCGAGACGGCTGACGTCGTCCTAATGGGGGATGACCTGAGCAAGATTCCGTACGTCCTCGAGCTGGGGCGCCAGACGCGCCGGACCCTCGTGACCAACCTCGCAATCGCCTTTGGAGCGATTGCCCTCATGGTTGGCACCATCCTCTTCCAGGGGCTCGCGCTCCCTCTCGCCGTGGTCGGGCACGAGGGGTCGACCGTGCTGGTCTCCTTGAACGGACTCCGACTGCTCGGCTATCGATGACGCACGGTGGATCTCGACCGTGAGCCGGTTTCGTCGACCGAATCGATGACCGCCCGGTGTGAGCGAACACAGAGTCCGTGGATGGAGTGTTCGGCGAATTCTCGCTCGATACCGATGGCGGCGTTCGTAGCGTTACAGACCCTGTCGGTCCGGGCTGAGCATGATGGACCGCAAGATCAGTGCCATCCCGGACGAGACGAGTACTGCTTGGACGAGCGCGGCCGAGAACAGTGACGTCCCCAGCACACCGTAGATGAGGCCTTCACAGATCGCACCGACGCCGATGAAGACGAACCCGACCGAAACGTAGACCATGGGGAAGAGTTCACTCCGTCTGTAGGCGTAGAACGCGAGATACGCGACGCTAAGGCTGAGCAAGAGCGTCACGAGTTTGATGAAGGCGGTCAACGGACCGATCATGTGTTGTCACGCAGGTTCCGCCAGAGTGCGGTGAAGTTGTCGGCGAGTTCGTCGCGCGTTTCGACGGACAGGTCGAGGCTCCCCTCGGAAATCGAGACGTGAAACGCCTCTATCGTCGTCTCGAACAGCCGTTTGTGTTCACCCCCCGAACCGATCGTCGAGTGGACCCTGACGAGACCGTGTTCTCGCAACGTCGAGAGACGCCGATACACCGTCGTCAGCGATGCATCACAGATCTGACAGAGGGCTTTCGCCGTCCGTGTCTGCTCGTCGGCCGCGAGTAGGATCGCTCGCGAGTAGTCGTCTGCGAACACGTCGAAAAGCGCCACAGACGAGTCGACCTCATCACCACCCATGCGGACCTCGTCTCGGTCACGGGCAAAGAGTCGTCGGTACGCTTCTCCGGAGAGGGGATCGTAGGAGGCAACCTCCGTAGTAGTGGGCGGTGGTGGAACAGACCGGCTTTTCGCCGAGTTAGCGAACAGTCGGGTCGTTTTAGCGCTCGCGGGCCGAAGCGAGGACAGCGATGCAATCGCCGACAAAACGTCACCTCAAGGCGACAGTCGTCAGTGTGGGGTCGTTCCTCCTCTTCGGAGTCGTTACTGGGTTGATCCCCAACCCGATCTACGTTCGGATGGTCCCACGTACTCCGGTGGACTACTTCTTCCTCGTACTCACAGCCGGGTTCCTCGGTTTCTTCACGCTACAACGAACCAGCCATCGAGGTGCCGACGACAAGACAGCGACGACAGGTGCGATCCTCGGATTTCTGGCGTTCGGCTGTCCCATCTGCAACGTGTTCCTGCTCGCGCTCTTCAGTAGTTCCGCGTTGATGACGTACCTCGACCCCCTCCGTCCGGTACTGGGGGTCGTGAGCGTCGCACTCTTCGCGGGGCTCGTCTACACCCGCTCACAGCGCCCCTGCGACTCGTGTACCGTCGAGTCGGAACAGCGGAACGCTCATCAGTAGTTCACACACGATGACCGACAGCCACACAGACGACGTCGACGAGACGGACGCGACGAGTCAATGTCGACGGGGGCGTCCAGCGACCCCATGATGGGGTGACCACAGAGGTCGATGCCGAAATCGGTCGTCTCGGCGCTCGCGTGAAACGGGGCCGCCGTCGGCGCCACCGGACTCGACTCGAGCCGGGAGGCACCGTACACGCTGCCTCCACTCATCAGGAGGGTCCCGACACCACCGAGAATCGCCCGACGCCTCGTCAGGGAGTCAGGGGGTTCCATACCACCTACTCCGACAATCTCGCGTATATGAGGTCCGGCGATACGCTCGCTGTGCAAAAAACCGTACTGGGCAGACCTCGACGCTGGCGATTCGGTGGCGACTATCCACTGTCGAGTGCCAGGGAGAACGGTAGTCGCGTGTAGACCAGCGCGTTCGCGGTGACTGCGTCGACCGTCGTGTACTCGTCGACCGCGTGCACCGTCTCCGTTCCCAGCGCGAACTCGACGGTGGGTATCCCCGCGTTCCGCAGTGTCTTGGCGTCGCCGCCACCGGTCGCACTTCGCCGATAGACGGTGTCGTCTAGCACCTCGCTGGCGACCGTCGTGACGGCATCGACGAGTGGACTGTCGACCGGTTCGGCGGTCCCGGTGCTCCAGACGACGTCCGCGATGGTGATACCCTCGCACTCGGCGACACAGGCCCGAATCTCACCGAGTACGTCCTCCGTTCGGGCACCGGCGGTCAGGCGAATATCGACATCCGCGGTCGCCGACTGGGGAACGCTGTTGATGGCGTCCCCACCACGCAGCGTTCCGAGGTTTATCGACGGGTACTGAAAGAGGTCGCGTGCGGCCTGCTCGCCCATCATCGGCGCGTAGTACGCGACCGACTCCTCGACGACCGGTCGCAACGTCGAGGGGAGCCGTAGTTCTCGCGTGCCGACCCGCTCGCGGAGCGTCTCGACGGCCGCGTAGAGTCGGTCGATGGCGTTCTCCCCCAGGGCCGGTCGAGAGCCGTGTGCACTCTCGCCGGTGGCGGTCAGCGTCAGCCAGATGCTGCCACGGTCGGCGACCGTGACCGAGTGGCGGTCGTCCCGACAGGTCGGTTCGCCGATGACGCACGCGTCGGCGTCGAGGTGGCCGCCTTCCAGCAGCGCCGGGAGACCCGCCTTACCACCGACCTCCTCGTCACTCACGAATGCGAACACGAGGTCGACCGGCGGTCGCGTGTCAGTCGCAGCGAACGCCTCGATGGTGTGGACCATCGAGGCGACTGCGCCCTTCATGTCGGTCGCACCGCGCCCGTAGATGCGGTCGTCGACGCGTTCGCCGAGTGGGTCGAACGACCAGGCGGTCTCGTCGAACGGCACGGTGTCGAGGTGGCCGTTGTAGAGGAGCGTCCGGTCGCTCGCTCCCGGGACGGTCACGACGAGATTCGGTTTCGCGGGGTCGACCACGACTCGTTCGAGGGTCACCGGCAGCGGGTCCAACCGGCGTTCGAGGTGGTCGACGATGGCTCGTGTCTCACCCGGTGGGTTCTGTGTGTCCAGTGCCAGCAGGTCAAGCAGGAGGTCGACCGGAGCGTCCTGGTCGTTCGAGACGTATCGGACTGGGGGTTCGGTCATGGGTAACGGGGTCAGTCGGTGTCGGCCGGACCTGCGGGGTCGGCGTCGGTGGGCACGCTCGCTTCGCGGTCGGGGTGCGTCTCGCGCATCCAGACGAGCGTGACCGTCCCCGAGAGGAACATCGCCGCGGCGACGACGTAGAAGGCGGCAGCCGTCGACAGGAGGTCGGCGGTCACGCCGATGAGGATCGCCCCGAACCCGTAGCCGGCATCGCGCCACATCCGGTAGACGCCGAGGCCCGTCGCCCGCCACGACGGGTGGGCAGCGTCCCCGACGACCGTGATGAGGTTCGGGTAGAGGAGCGCCATGCCGACGCCTGTCAGGGCGGCGGTTCCGACCCACGGCCAGTAGCCGTCGACGAGTCCCGTCAGGAAGACTCCTCCGCCAGCGACGAACATCCCCGTGATGACGGGTGGTCGTCGCCCGACGCGGTCGGCGAGTCGCCCCGTGTACAACTGGAGGACGCCCCAGACGCCGCCGTACACGCCGACGATCACACCGACCTGCGCGGTCGAGAGACCGGCGGCCGTCAGGTACAGCGGATAAGCGATCCAAACGAGCGCGTCGACGAACTTCTCGACGCTCCCGGCCTGCGCTGCCGCGAACAGCGTCCTGTCGCCGTAGGTCGCCCGCTTCAGAACCGCCCCGAACGGCAGGTCGGCGTCCTCCTCGGTGGCCTGGTCGTCGGCCTCTGCACGTGCGTACGGGAGCGTTTCGTCGACGAACAGGACCGACACGAGGAGGGCGAGCAGGACGACGCCCGCCAGGAAGTAGAACGGTTCGGGACGGAGGCTGTACCGGGCCGCGATGACGCCGGTGACCCACGCCCCGACGGCGACCCCGCCGTAGCCGAACGCCTCGTCGAGCCCGACGGCGAAGCCGCGGGCGTCGCTCCCCGCGAGGTCGATCTTCGCGTTGACGCTCATCGACCAGGCGAGCCCCTGATTGACGCCGAGGAGCACGTTCCCGAGCGTGATCCACCACCAGTTCGGGGCGAAGGCGAGAATCACCGGGATCGGGAGGGCGACGACCCACCCGGCGACGAGGATGGGTTTCCGTCCGTACGTCTCGGACCACTTCCCGCCGTAGAGGTTGAGCAGGGCCTTCACGAAGCCGAAGCTGACGACGAACGAGCCGATGACCAGTACCGACTCGACACCGAGCACGTCACGGCCCAGAATCGGGACGACGTTCCGCTCGGCGCCGATGGTGAGCCCGACGGCGAAGACGGTGAGCAACTGGAGTGCGAACTGCTGCCAGTTCCGTCGGATACCCTGCGTGTACGACATTATGGGGAGACGAGTTCGTCCTCAGTTCGCGGCGCAGTTGTTCGGGCCGAGTTCGAGTTCCTCGACGTCGTCGCCGGGTTGCTCCTCGCCCCAGTTGATCTGCTTGATCTCGTTGTAGTTCGCGGGTTCGTCGGCGAGGCTCTCGACGATGGTCTCGACGAACGCCTCCTCGTCGCCGTCCTCGACGTAGCTCAGCAGTTCGTTCGTCGACTCCGCTTTCAGCTCGCCGAGTTCGGTCGCGAGCGGTCGCACCTCCTCGTCGCTGAAGTGGCCGGGGAGGACGACGGTCCCGTCGTCGAGGTCGGTGAGTTCATCGAGGCTCTCGAACAGCCGGCTCGCGGCCGTCCGGACGGCGTCCTCGGAACTGTCCTCGAGGTCGGGGCGGCCGACGCTCCGGAGGAACAGGGTGTCCCCGGAGAGGAGCGCGTCGCCGAACTCGAAGGAGACGCTCCCGGGCGTGTGGCCGGGCGTGTGCCGGACCGTGAGTTCGCGCTCGCCGACCTCGATGGCGTCGCCGTCGGCGAGTTCGGTCACGCGGTCGAGAGCGGCGACGTCCTCGCCGTGGAGGTAGTAGGGAACGTCGAGTTCGCCTGCGAGGCGGCGCGCCCCGGAGACGTGGTCGGCGTGCGCGTGGGTGTCTGCGACGCCGACGATTTCGACGTCCCGTTCGTCGGCCGCGCCCAGATAGTGGTCGAGGTACTGGGAGGGGTCGACGACGACCGCCTCGCCGCTGTCGTGGACGAGATACGAGACGCACCCGGTCCCGGGACGGACGATCTGGACGACGCCGTCGAGGTCGGTGAGTTCGTACTCGCGGTGGACCCGTCCCCACGAGTTCATCCCGTCGGGGATGGACTTCGCGTCGAAGCCCTGTTCGCGGAGGAACTGGGCGGCGCGCGCCGACGTGATTCCCCCGACACAGACGACGGCGATCTCCTCGTCCTCGGGGAGTTCGTCGAGGTGGTCTTCCAGCCCCGAGAAGTCGTGGGCGAGCAGTTCGTCGTAGATGGGGACGTTCTCGCTCTCCGGGATCTGCCACTCCTCGTAGTCGTCCTCGTTGCGCACGTCGAGGACGAACAGGTCCTCGCTGTTCTCGTCCACGATACGGCGCGCGACTTCGGATGCTTCGATGTCTGTATTGCGCATTACATACAATACAAACTGCCAGAGGGTGATAAATGCGTTGATGAGACGGTCGACGACTCAGCAGGACGGTCGCGTATATCAGTGCTCGTCTACGTTCGACTCAGCTCTCGGCAGAAGCGGGCGAGTGGAGGTCCTCACCGTACTTGTCCTCGAACTCGCCGATGAGCTGTCCCATCTTTGCGTACCAGTCGTTGAGCGTCCGCTGCATCTCGCGTGCGACCTCGTCGGCGTCACGAAGCCGGTAGACGTGGTAGTAGCCGCCGTGGTCGTAGTTCACCTGCTCTTTCTGGACGAAGCCAGCCTGGAGGAGCCGCTGGATACCACGGTAGGCGGTCGTCCGCTCACGGTCGACCTGTTCGGCGATCTCGTCGACGGTGAGCGGGTCCTGTCGCTCGCTGAGCAGCTGGAATATCTCCCTGTCGAGAGCTTTGAGATCGTGGAAACACTCCAGCAGGCCCTCGCACTCCATGTCCTTCCGGAGCATCTCGTTCATCGAGTCGGCCATGAGTGGTGGAACGTAGGGAGCGAGTGGCCAAAAGACTTTGTAAGCTCGATACAATACTGGCCCGAGCTACGACGTGGTGAGCCGACACCACGTCCCGCTCTGGTCGTCCCGGAGCTGGCAGATCGCGGCGAGGACGACGGCGCTACTCACCAGCAGCGCCGCCCCGAAGATGAGCACCGTACTCAGCGTGTCGAGGAGTTCGATACCGTAGACCGTTCCGAGCCTGTTGGCGGCGACGGCGGCGCTCCCCGCGAGGAGCATGGCGGCGAAGTACCCCTTGATGTCGGCCTCGTCGACGAGGTTCGTCGCTCCCGCCCCGATCCGTGCCCCGAGCGCACTCCCGAGGAGCAGGAACCCGACGACGGGGAGCGCGACCGCCCCGGACTGCGCGTACGTGAACGCGCCGAACGCGCCGGAGATAGTGATCTGGAGGATGTCCGTCCCGACGGCGATCGCGGCCGGGACACCGAGCCCGTACATCATCGCCGGCATCAGGAGGAAGCCGCCACCGACGCCCAGGAACCCCGAGAGGACGCCGATGACGAGTCCGATGGCGAAGACGATACTCCCCGAGACGCGGACGCCCCCGCGCAGCGTCACCATCGGTGGGATGTGGATGGCCTGGACGCGGTCGGCGAGGCCGCCGCCGTCCGACGTGCCGCCGTCCGAGCGGGCGTCGTGGAGTGTGAACAGGCCGACGGCACCGAGCAGGCCGACGTACGCGACGTTGATGACAAGGTCCGCCATCCCGCTCGCGTCGAGGAGGAAGACGACGCTCTTCCCGCCCTCGATGCCGAGGGTCATGGCCGCGGTCATGATGGTCGCGAGTTTGTAGTCGACCTGCCCGTGCTCGCGGTGACGGAGCGCGCCGATGACGCTCGTCCCGAAGACGAACGCGAGGCCACTCCCGACGGCGACCGTCGAGGGGTAGCCCATGACGAGCAGCGCCGGCGTCACGAGGAACGACCCTCCCATCCCGAAGAACCCGAACAGCGTCCCGATGAGCAGTCCGAATCCGACGAACGTCGCGACCAGCAGCAGACTCATCCCGAGGAGTTCCACCCTCAGTCACCTCCGACCGCGTCGAGGACCGTGCCCCTGACGAGACCGCCGAGGACGCCGTACCCGACGTACAGCACTAACGCCTCCCCGAGGACGAGACCGACTGTCGTCACCGCACCTGTCGACCCGCTCAAGACTCCGATTACGGACATATTACGTGTTTCCTGTCGTATTGTTTGGAACGTCGTTTACTGCACAATACAGCTCGCGAACACCGACCAGCGATGGGGTGAGAACCACGGTCGTCAGTCGGTGGGGACGGTGTCCGAGGTGTCGGCGTCGTCGGCGCGGTACGACCGGACGTACCCCTGCGCGTACGCACCGAGGAACATCCCGAGGACCGCCCACAGGATGGGGAGATTCCCGATGCCGACGCTCGCGTACGCCGCACCGGGACAGATTCCCGAGATGCCCCACCCGACACCGAAGATGGCACCGCCAGCGAGGACGTTGCGGTTCATCGACTTCAGCCGACGGGTGTACGCCCGCCCGGTGAGCGGTGCGCGGTCGAGGAAGCGCGTGGCGACGAAGAACACCACCCCAGAGACGACCGCGGCCCCGCCCATCACGAACAGCAGGCCGAGGTCATCGAACTGGAGGAAGTCCAGGACGATCTCGGGTTTCGCCATCCCGCTGAGCGCGAGGCCGAACCCGAACACCATCCCCCCGAGGAGTATCAGGAGGGTGACCCCGAGGCTCCGGTCCTCGTTGGTCGCGGCGCTCACGGCGACACCCCCAGGGCGGCGACGATCTGAGCCGTCCCGATGGCGAAGGCCATGAACGTCGCGACGTTCACCAGCGAGGTCTGCGAGAGCGACCCGACCCCACAGACGCCGTGGCCGGAGGTACAGCCCTTCCCGAGGCGCGTCCCGACGCCGACGAGGAACCCGCCACCGAGCAGTCGCCACGGCTGGACCGCGGTCGTCCACCCGAACTCGCCGAACGCGAGGGCGTACACCGCCGCTCCGCCGACGATACCGAGCGTGAACACGACGCGCCAGTCGCGCGAGGCCAGGTACTTCGTCCGGTTGAACCGGGGGACGTCCGAGACGTACGACAGCGTCGACTCGAGGAACGTGCTGGCGCCCGCGATGATGCCTGTCCCGAGGTAGATCGTCGCGACGCCCAGGCCGATGAGCAGGCCACCGGCGGCGTACTGAGCGATACCGCGCGGGAACAGTTCCGCGAACGCGACCAGGGGGAGTGTGGTTGTGATCATTGTCTCGTGTGGGGTCGCGTTCTCAGTCGCTCGTCATCGCGTCGCTGCTGGCGGCGCAGTTGTTCGGGCCGAGTTCGAGTTCGAACGCCTCCTCGTCGTCGGTCGCCCGCTGGCCGAGGTTCGTTCCGATGATCTCCTCGTAGTTCGCCGGGCGTGGCGGCATGTCCGAGCGGATGAACTCGACAAACGCCTCGCGGTCCATCGACAGGGCGTCCATCTCACGTTTCAGGTCGCCGAGCCTGGTGACGTAGGTTCCGTCGTCGCGCGGTGTCGCGCAGTCGCTGAAGTGGGCTGGCGCGACGAGGACGTCGTCGCCGAGCGGCAGAATCGTCGACTGGAGCGTCTCGTGGAGTTCGGCGGCGGCCTCGCGTGCTTCCTCGTCGTCGGCCCCTTCGAGGTCCGGCCGGGCGACGCTCTCGGTGAACAGGCCGTCTCCACTGAGGAGGACGGCGTCGTCGACGAGGTACGACGTCATGCCAGAGGTGTGGCCGGGCGTGTGAAGGACGTCGACGTCGATGTCGCCGACGGTGAGCGTGTCGCCGTCACCGACCGTCTCGTAGTCGACGTCGTACTCGACGCCGCGATCGACCGCCGGTTCAGGGAGGACGACCTGCGCGCCAGTCTGGGCGGCGAGTTCGCGGACGCCGCTGACGTGGTCGGCGTGGACGTGCGTATCGATGGCGTACGTGATGTCGACACCCATCGCCCGTGCGTCCTGTACGTAGTCGTCGACGAACGCCCGGAGCGGGTCGACGACCGCGGCCTCCCCGTCGCTGACGACCATGTAGGCCATGCAGCCGCTGGAGGGGCGCTGGTACTGTGCGACGGTCGCGTCCGTGTCGGCGTCGAGTTCGCGGTACTCGTAGATACCCGCCCAGCCGTTCATCCCGCGTTCGAGGTTGACGGCGTCGACTCCTTCGTCGAGGAGCTGGCCAGCGACGTACTCGCTGGAACCACCCTTCGCGCAGACGACGACCGTCGGGTCGCCTGCCGGGATACGTTCGAGGTGGTTCTCGCTCACACCGTCGAGCAGTTCGAAGTACGGGACGTTGGCGACCTCGGCACTCTCGCCGTCGATGCGCCACTCCTCGTACTCGCTCTCTGCACGCACGTCGAGTATCGTCACCGGCCGACCGTCGTCGATGCGCTGTTTGAGCGCTTCGGGGGCGATCGACTCGACGTCCGCATCCGGTTCGGGAAATCCGTCGTCCATCTGTACCCGTTCGTACCGCCCCGCGACTCAAAAGGGTTTCTATGCTATTGCACAGTTCACACAATCATCCTAGGCCATTCTGAGACTGTAAGCGGCCGAAGCGTTGCGAGAGAGCTGCTGAAGCATCACTGCGGGACAGAGAAGTTCGAGCATTGCCCAATAATCAACACACTTTTCAATGACGGGGCAGTATTGTCTGCTAAGCCCAATACGGAATGGGCCGAGCCACAATGAGTTCGGAATACACAGTCACAGAGACGCTCGACGTGAAAGGTGAATCGTGTCCGATGCCGGTCGTGAAGACGAAAGGCGCAATCGACGGCCTGAGTCGGGGTGACGTACTGCAGGTGCTCGCTACCGACTCCGGTAGTGTGAGCGACATCGCGGGGTGGGCGGAGACGACGAACGGCGTCGAACTTCTCGACCAGGGAGAGGACGGCGACGTGTTCGAACACTACGTACGCAAGACGGAGTAACGATGAGCATGGACACACCCGACGGTTCGGAGACGGAGACGCCGGTCGACTCGAGTGAGGACCCCGAAGACCTGACGACGGCCGAACTCGCCGCCGAGGTCGAAACACTCCGCGAGGAGATGACCGACCTCAGAGCGGAGGTGAGCGACGACCAGCAGTCGATGGTCATCGTCGCGACGAAGGGGAGCCTCGACATGGCGTACCCGCCGCTCATCCTCGCGTCGACGGCGGCCGCGTTCGGCTGGGACGTCACCGTGTTCCACACCTTCTGGGGACTCGACATCCTCCACGAGGAGAAGTCGAAGGAGCTCAAGCTCTCGGCGGTCGGCAACCCGAGCATGCCGATGCCGAACGCGCTGGCAGCGCTGCCGGGAATGGACTCGGTGGCAACGCGCATGATGAACCGGAAGATCGCCGACAACAACACCGCGACCATCGAGGAACTCGTCGACGTGTCGCTCGACCAGGGGGTCGACCTCCAGGCCTGCCAGATGACCATCGAATTGATGGACTACGACGAGGCCGACTTCTACGACGGGGTCACGACCGGCGTCGGCGCGGCCACGGCGCTCCAGCGGATGGCGGATGCCGACATCCAGTTGCTGGTCTGAGCGTCACTGCTCGCAGAATTAGGATCACATCGAACGAACCACACAATCCCACAATGAGCTACACAACACAGAAAGAGACGAGCGGACCGTTCGACAACGTCGTCGAGCAGACGATCGCTGCACTCGAAGACGAAGGGTTCGGGGTGCTGTGCGACATCGACGTGCAGGCGACGTTCGCGAAGAAACTCGACGAGGAGTTCCGCCAGTACCGGATCCTCGGTGCGTGCAACCCGCAACTCGCACGCGAGGGGCTCGAAGCGGAGATCGAACTCGGTGCGCTCCTCCCGTGTAACGTCATCGTGTACGAGGAGGACGACGGGACCGTCGTGGTGAGTGCGGTCGACCCGGGCCAACTCGTCGGACTCACCGACAACCCTGCCCTAGATACCATCGCCGGCGACGTCTCGGAACGGTTCCAGCGCGTCCTCGAATCGCTGTGAACCACGTCTACCGGAGAGCACCCCGGGGCCGTTCACAGTGACCGAGCACCCGCTGGATTCGTTCGGGACGGAGAACGCGAAACGGAGCCGACGATGGGACGGTTCCCGTCCGGATACGGAGGACAAGCGCCACCTGTCGACAGAACGACGACTACCATGAGCGAACGACGAACGAACTCGACGAGTGACGGACAGTCCGACCCCGAGCCCCCTGGAACCGACTGCGACGAGTCGTTCGACGCGGTAAGCGAGGAGGCCCGGACCATGGGCCGGGGGTTCTTCGAGGAGTCGAGTTCCCCCGGGTCGGCGATGGCACACCTCTACCGCGGGGAGATCCACCGGATGAAGCTCTGGCGCGAGCGCCTCGACCGGACCTCCAACTGGGCGGTGACGCTCATCGCGGCCATCCTCACCTACGCGTTCTCCAGTGCCAACCGCCCCCACTACGTCATCCTCGTCGGCGTCGTGATGGTGACGGTGTTCCTCGTCATCGAGGCCCGTCGGTATCGCGGGTACGACATGTGGCGCTCTCGCGTCCGGATCCTCCAGCGCAACGTGTTCGCGTACTCGCTGGACCCGTCGCAGGGAATCGAGGACCCCGACTGGCGGCCGCGCCTCTCCCGGGACTACCGCGAACCCCGAACGAAGATCTCCTACGAGGAGGCGATCGCCCACCGCCTTCGCCGGGTGTACCTCCCCCTGTTCACGGTACTGCTCGGCGCGTGGTTGTTCCGCATCCTCGTCACGCCCGAGAGCGGGGGGACGTGGCCCGAGAGCGCCGCCGTCGGTGCGCTCCCGGGGACCCTCACGATGGGCCTCGTCGGCGCGTTCTACCTCGTGCTCGTCGGTATCACGTTCCGCCCGCGTGTCTGGCAGGCGACCGGCGAACTCCGGCGGAGTGAGGTCGGTGCGTGGGACGATATCAAGTGACCGGTCGGGGACCCGAACGGTTCGACCCGGGCCGCCCCGACCCGGCGTTCCGCCCACCTGTTGACGGGTAACGCGTCGGTCGCACCTCGGGCGCGCGAGTCGCCGTCACAGAGTCCGGCAAGCATTACCACACGACGTAGCGTAATACGTCCCCGCACGCACGGAGAGATATGAGCGACGAACCAGCCGAGCGTTCCATCGCCACCGACTCGCTGCACGCCGGGCAGGACCCCGACCCGACGACGGGTGCCCGCGCGCCGCCGCTGTACCAGACCACGTCGTACGTCTTCGGCGACGCCGACGACGCGGCGGACCAGTTCGCTCTCGAGAAGCCCGGATACATCTACTCGCGGCTGATGAACCCCACCCTGGAGACGCTACAGGAACGCCTCGCGGCCCTCGAAGGCGGCGTCGGGGCCGTCGCCACCGCCTCGGGGATGGCCGCCCTCGACCTCACCACCTTCCTCCTCGCCGAGGCGGGCGACAACATCGTCAGCGCCTCCTCGCTGTACGGCGGGACGTACACCTACCTCACCCACTCCGTCGAGCGTCGGGGGGTGACGACCCGGTTCGTGGACACGCTCGACTACGACGCCTACGAGGAGGCCATCGACGAGGACACCGCCTACGTCCACCTGGAGACCATCGGCAACCCCGCGCTGGATACGCCGGACATCTCCCGCATCGCCGATATCGCCCACGACCACGGCGCGCCCCTGTTCGTGGACAACACGTTCGCGACGCCCGCGCTCTGTCGGCCCCTCGAACACGGCGCGGACCTCGTCTGGAACTCGACGACGAAGTGGCTCCACGGGTCGGGTACGACGGTGGGCGGCGTCGTCGTCGACGGCGGGTCGTTCCCGTGGGCCGAATACTCCGAAAAGTACCCCGAACTCGCGGCGGACAACCCCGCCTACCACGGCGTCAACTTCGCGGAGACGTTCGGCGAGGCGGCGTTCACCTACGCCGGCATCGCCCGCGGCCTGCGTGACCTCGGCAACCAGCAGTCGCCGTTCGACGCGTGGCAGACGATTCAGGGGCTGGAAACCCTCCCGCTCAGGATGGAACGGCACTGTTCGAACGCGATGGCCGTCGCCGAGCGACTGGAGGCCCACGAGGACGTCGCGTGGGTCACCTACCCCGGACTGGAGAGCCACTCGACCCACGAGAACGCGAGCGAGTACCTCGACGGCGGCTACGGCGGGATGATAACCTTCGGACTGGAGGGCGGGTACGAGGCCGCCCGCAAGACGGTGGAGTCGACGGAACTCGCGAGTCTGCTCGCGAACGTCGGCGACGCGAAAACGCTCATCATCCACCCCGCCTCCACGACCCACCAGCAACTCACCGCCGAGGAACGCGAGTCCTCCGGCGTGAGCGACGACCTCGTGCGTCTCTCGGTCGGCATCGAGGACCCCGCCCACATCGTCGCGGACCTGGAGCAGGCCATCGAGGCGGCGTCGAACTGAGCGCGGGCTACCCCTCCGTCACGTCGGTCACCGTCAGGTCCTCGCCGACGGCGAGCGTCAGCGTGTCGCCCGCCGCCTCGAACGTGAAGCGGGCCTCGAACGGGTCCGCCGAGACCAGTTCCTCCTCGTAGTCGACCATCGCGCCGATGGGCGAGTCCGCCGCGGCGCGACGGGGTTGACGCCGCGGTCCGTCAGGAAGGCGAGCAGGTCGGTGTTCGAGAGGAGTCGGACGCCGAATGCCCCGCCGCGGTCGTAGAGGCAGTTAGTACACTCGAGGTGGACCCCGACGGCGAACCGTTCGTCACACCTCGGACACGGGCCGTCGCCGCCGTCGTGCCTCTCGCAGACGTGGACCGACTCTTCGACCGTCGCGGCACACCGGGGACAGACCCCGTTCGTCGCCGCCATCACCGACAGTTCGCCCCAGACGTACGCGGCCTGCAGGAGTTCGCTCGCGGACCGGTCGTGAAGTCCCGCGGGCGGCACGAACAGCGTCCCGAGGTGGCCCGCGCCGTCCACCTCGGAGCGCTCGCCGTAGATTCCCTCGCACTCGGTGCAGTACACCCTGACCCGTTCCTCGTCGTAGGTGATGCCGACCGGCGCGCCGCAGTACTGACAGGGACGGTCGACCGTCGTCGGGGCGACGACGGGCGCCTCCGTCACCGCACCCGAGAGCACGGCCTCGACGACACGTTCGCCCGCCCGTCGCAGACCGTACCCCTCGTCGGTGTGTTCGACGAAGTGCCCGACGAGTCGGTCGAGGTGGTAGTTGAACTGGCCGCTGTCGGCCACCCCGACCCGGTCGCGGAGGTGGGAGAACGAGCACGGTCCGTCGACCTCACCGAGTGCCCGGAGTATCCCGAAGCGCGTCTCGTTGCCGAGGACCGCGAACGCGTCGTCCGGGGAGAGGGCCGTCGTGTCGTGGGGACCGTCGTCCATACCACCACCCCCACGGGGTCGGACGTAAACCTTGGTCTCCCGACCGACTCCGTCGCCGACGCTATCGAGCGGGCCCGGAGAGTGGGTGTCGTCCAGAGGGTCCCTGACGCGGGCGAGCGGTGACTGGACCCGTCTCACCCGACCCGGAATCAGAAATCTTGATATGAAGATAGTTCATCTACCGTGAATGTATGCGACACGTACCGACGATTCTGCTGCTGACACTGCTGATTGTGACCGCTGGGTGCACAGGTGGGACACAACCGACGGCCGGGCCGACACAGTCTGACGGCGATGCGCCGAACACGACGACCGAACGACCAGCATCGGGGGACGAGTCTGGGACGGCCGACGGCGAGGCCCCGACTGAGGAATCGGCGACCGCTGTCGGGACGAACGAGGCCCCTGACCCGACGGCGTTCCAGACCGGCAACAAGACGGGGTCGTTCGTCGAGTCGAAGGGCCCCTCGACGTACGTGATGTACTACGCCGAGGCGAACACGACGGCGACGGTGAAGCTGGCGGGCGTCGCCGTGCCCGACATCCACGCCGAGGACATCGAGCCGACCGACTTCCGCTACCACGCCACCGACTCGGAGGCCGAACGCGAAGCGCACCGACAGGAGTTACGGAGACTCGGCTACGAGGCGGTCCGCGAGGCGCGTGAGAAGCTCTCGCACCCGTCCGGTGAGAACGTCCGCATCCAGCACACCGGCGAGACCACGGAGGACGGGACGCCGCTGGTCTACCTCTGGTTCGACTGGGACGGCCGCGACACGCCGTTCAACGAGTACCTGCTCGGTCACGGCTACGCCGTGCTGACCGCCGACGAGGGCGACGTGCTGTACGACCAGTTGTCGGCCGCCCGCGACTGGGCGAAGGCGGAGGGCGAGGGGCTCTGGGAGAACAACTCGGGCGAGGACCACTCGCACGACTGAACGGCCGTCGGCTCGCGGGTCGGCGACTGTTCGGGCGGTCGGAATCGGCTCCGACGGAACCGGAGCCGAGAACGCCCGCAGAAGAGCGGCGGCAGCGCGCTCGCGGGTCCGGCTACTCCGCGACGACACCCGTCTGCTGGACCTGCGGCATCCAGCGCTGGACACCGAACAGGCCGATAGCGACGACGAGCGCACCGACACGGACCATCGTCCCCGGGTAGACCATGGCGACGACGCCGAGGGCGACGTACACCGTCCGGACGCCGTAGCTGAGGGGCGCGGAGAGACCGAACGGCCGCGCCGCGCAGTTCAGCCCGTGGATGATGGACACCGCGCCGAGCAGGACCAGCACCCCCGACTGCACGGTGAACAGGGAGAACCCGCCCGTGACGATTTCGGGGTTGTAGATGAACGTGAACGGGAGGACGAACAGGGGGAGCGCGAGTTTCAGCGCCTCCAGACTCGTCCGCCAGAAGTTCGACCCCGCGATGCCCGCTGTCACCACCACCGCGATGGCGATGGGCGGCGTGATCCCCGAGAGGATGGCCGCGTAGAAGACGAAGAAGTGGGCCGCCAACTCGGGGACGGCGAACTGGCCGGTCAGCGTCGGCGCGATGAGCAGGGCGACGATGGTGTACGCTGCCACCGTCGGCATGCCCAGCCCGAGGATGAGACAGATGATCATCGCGAGGATGGTCGTGAGGAGCATCGCGCCGCCCGCGATGCCGACCAGCGCGAGCGAGAGTTTCCCCGGCATCCCCGTCGCGTTCAGCAGGTCGACGATGCCGTTGACCGCCGCGATGATGATGGCGATGGGGGCGACGGTGATGGCCCCGAACTTGAACCCGGAGACGGTGTCGACGAGGGCGTCGACCGCGCTCCCCCCGACGCTCGACTCGTCGTCGAACAGGCTCAGGACGATGGGGATGCCCGCGCCCGTGAGCACCATCACGCCGCAGGTGTACAGCGCCGAGGAGAGGACGGTCCACTGTGCGACCCCGAGCGTGTACAGGAGGACGGCGAACGGGACGCCGAAGCGCACCGCCTCGATGGCGGGATGGTACGTCTCGTCGAGGTCGGCGAGACGCGACTCGATGTCGATGCCCCCCTCCGGGAGTTGCTTGACCGCCATGTAGTGGACGCCGACGGCGACGGAGACGAAGAACACGAGCGCCGGGATGATGCCCGCGATGAGCACGTCGACGTAGCCGACGCCGGTGAGCAGCGAGGCCATGACGAACGCCGCCGCGCCCATCACGGGGGGCATGATCTGTCCGCCCGAGGAGGCGACGGCCTCGATGCCGCCCGCGGACTCGTCTTTCATCCCGCTGTTCTGCATCAGCGGGATGGTGAACGACCCGGTCATCGCGGCGTTGGCGGTCTGCGCGCCGTTGATGGAGCCGACGATGAGACTGGAGACGACGGCCGACTGGGCCACCCCGGAACGGAGGTACTTCGCCGTCTTGAACGACAGGCGCATGATGAGGTTGAACGCGCCGTACCCTCGCATCAGCCCCGCGTACAGGAGGAAGAGGGCGACCCACGCCGCGACGATCTGCGTGATGGAGCCGAAGAAGCCGTCGAACTCCAGCGTGAGGACGTTGATGATCTGTCGCCCCGCGATGCCCCCGTGGCCCATCAGCCCGGGGATGGACGCCCCGAAGAAGGCGTAGCCGATGGCTACCAGCACGACGGCGAGGAACGCCGTCCCGAACGCCCGGTAGGTCAGATAGAGCACCGCGAGGGTGAACAGCGCGCCCATCGCGTACTCGTGTTCGAGCGCGTAGCCGATGCGCTGGGTTTCGAGCACGTTGTAGTTGAGCCAGACGTACCCCGAGAACCCGACGCCGACGGCGGCGGTGGCCCACAGCCCGAGGCGTTCGAGTCGCTTCTCCCCGTCCAGTTCGTACAGTTCCTTGAGGACGTAGATGAGGATGCCGCCGCCGAGGAAGACGGCCCCGTACTTCGCACGGGGAGCCTCCTGCGAGAACGCGTACCACACGACCCGCATCCAGAAGACGGCGGCGAACAGGGTGACGAGGTTGTTGAGCAGGTGCTTTCGCTCCGTCGTGAGGGGCGACACCACCGACGGTTCCTCCTGAGAGCTCATGTGCGGACCCCCTTACCCCTGTACCTCGCCGCGCGTGTACCCGCTGACGTCGACGCCCTGTTCCTTGAGGAAGTCGTAGACGCCAGCGTGGACCGGGTGATCGTCGAGGTAGAGGCTCGCCATGTTCGCCGGGTCACTGTGGTCGGCGTAGGCGGGTTGGCCCTCCTGGATGGACTCGACGTTCTCGGAGCTGATCTTCGCGAGTTCGTAGCCCGCGTCCCGCGAGATGCCGGGGCCGAACCAGAACTGGAAGTCCGCGCCGTAGACGTCCATCGTGTCGGCCTCGAACTCCTGGTTCTCCCAGCCGTAGGGCTTGATCTCGCTGAAGCTCGTCCCGCGCGTGCTCTCGACGCCCTGCTGGAAGCTGTCGGTCATCTTCACGAGGTGGAGGTTCGCCCGCGCGTCGACCTCGGTGGCCCAGCCCGCGAGGTTCGCGCCACCGGCACCGTAGGCGACGATGGCGTCGATGCGCTCCTCGCTGATGGCCCCGGCAACGTCGCCCGTGTCGGCGTTGACGACGGAGCCGGAGTCCTGGAGTTCGCTCCAGAGACCCGCGTTCTTGAGGACCGTCTCGGCCTGCTGGCGGAGCCCCCACTGGGGCGGGAGCGGCCAGAAGTTCTTCCCGACGAGGTCGTCGGTCGTCTCGATGCCCGACCCCTCCACGGCGAGGATGTGCATGTGGAGCGCCGTGATGGAGAACGCCTGATGGGGGATGGACCCGACGGCCTTCTTCTGGAACGGCGGGAGGTCCTGCTTGGCCGACGCGATGATGAAGTTCCCGCCGGTCATCGCCTGGATGTTGCCGGCGTCGAACTGCCGGAGGCTGGGCGGGTCGCCGCCCGTCTCCTGGTTGTTCCACCGGAGGGTCCCCGCGGGTTCGGTGTCCGCCGAGACGTTCTCGACGACCCGCTGGAAGGAGTTGCTCGCCGCACCGGTCGTCGTGCCGGCGCTCGGGATGCCGACGCCGATACGGGTGGTGCCGCCGCCGCCACCACCGCCACCGCTGCCGTTTCCGCCGCTCCCGTTGCCGCCGCCGCCACCGCCGTCACTTGCGCAGCCGGCCAGTCCGACTGCCGAGAGTCCCGCGAGTCCGTGTAACACGTCGCGCCTGCTAATGCTAGGCATACACTGAGGCCGTGGCTAGCCGGCGATAAGTGTTTCTGTCCCCGGCTGGCAAATTCAGCCGCTGTCGTTTGGTTTTAGTTGCTCATCCACTCGCTAGCTTGCGGTTCGGTGGGGTCGGTGGGGACCTCCACGAGCGTCGGGGCGTCGCTCGCGCGGGCGTCTGCCAGCGCCGACTCGATGCCCGCCGCGTCGGTGGCCCGGACGGCGTCGAGTCCCATCGACCGGGCGAGCGCGACGAAGTCGATGGACGCCTCGTCCCACCCGTATGCCCCGTCGTCGAGGCCGTAGCTCCGCGAGGCCTCCTCGCTGATGATGGCGTAGTCGTGGTTCGTGAACACCACCACCGTCACGTCGATGTCCTCCGCCGCGAGCGTGTGCAGTTCGTGAACACACATCATGAGACCGCCGTCGCCGGTGAGCGCCACCACCTCGCGGTCCGGGTCGGCCACCTTCGCGCCGACGGCCGACGGGAGACCGGTCCCCATCGTCGCCCACGACCCGGGGTTGACGTACCCCCGTTCGTCGTACGCCGGGAACGAGACGAGCGTCCAGATGCGAAAGCCGCCGGCGTCCACCGCGACGACCGCCTCGCGGGGGAGCGCCTCGCGGACCGCCCGGAGCGCCGCGACGGACGTGAGCGGCCCGTCACCCCCGACGAGTTCGTCGAGACGGGCGGCGTCCGCCTCGCGGACCGCGCCCGCGCGGTCCGAACCGTCGGCGTCCCGCGCGGGGGCCGCCGCGGTTAGCGCCCGCAGGGTCGCTCCCGCGTCGGCGACGACGGCGACCGCCGGGTCGTAGCCCGTCCCCACGTCGTCGGCGTGGTACGTGACGTGGATCAGATCGTCGGGCAGGTCGTAGCGCCACTTCCCGGTGGCGACCGCGTCGAAGTCCGTCCCCACCGCGACCAGCGGCGAGGCACCCTCGAGGAGGGCCGCGAGGTCGGGGCTGGTCCCGCCACAGAGCACGCCCGCCGAGAGCGGGTGGTCCTCCGGGAGGACGCCCTTCCCCTTGTAGGTCGTCGCCACCGGCGCGTCGACGTGTTCGGCGAACGCCCGGAGGTCGTCCGCGGCGTCACTCGCGCGCACGCCCCCGCCCGCGAGGACGACCGGAGCGTCGCCGCCGGCGAGAAGGTCGGTCGCGGCCTCGACCGCCGACTCCGACGGTTCCGCGGGGTCCGACGGGGTCCGCTCCCCCGAGGAGGCGTGCGTGACCGTCCTCGGGAGGAACCCCTTCGGGATTCCCACCCTGACCGGCCCCTTCGGGTGGGTCGTCGCCTCCTCGACGGCCCGGCGGACCGTCGCCGCCGCCCCCTGTGGCGTCTCGACGGTGTAGTTGGCCTTGACCACCGTGTCGTACGTCTCGGGCGGCGTCTCGTGGATGCCGTCGCCGCCCCGAACGTCCGGGTCCGTCTCGACGGCGACGTGGACCAGCGGGGTGCAGTCGTTGAGCGCGTTCTTCAGGCCGTTCATCGCGTTCATGTCCCCGGGGCCGGGGATGACGACCGTCGCGGCCGGCCGGCCCGTCGTCTCGGCGTACCCCCACGCCTGGTGGGAGACGGCCGTCTCGTGGCGCGCGACGACGTACCGAATGCCGTGGTCGGCCATCGCCTGGTTCAGCGGGAGCGTCTGCTTGCCGGGGATGCCGAAGACGGCGTCGATGCCCTCGTCGGCTAGCGCCGCCACGACCGCCTCACCGACGCGCACGGCCCTCCCCTCGACGACCGCCCGTCCTGTGTGTATCCATCACACGGGTACGTTTCCGGATACCCCTAATAAGCGTTCGTACCTACTCCGCGCGTCCGAGTCGCCAGAGCCGTCCCAGGTCGTGGGTCTCCAGGTGCTCGAAGGCGTCTTCGTCCGTTCCACTCACCGACTGCCAGTCGCAGAACACGCACGTTCGAATCGAGTACACGTTGTCGGTCGGGGTACACTCCCGAGGCCGATAGCCACCGCGCACTCGTGCGCGAACGCCGCCCAGACCGCTGTCAACGGACGATGCAGTCGAGCCGAGAGGTGGGGGTCAGCGCCCCTCGAACGCCGGGGCGCGACCCTCGAGGAACGCGGTCATCCCCTCGCGCTGGTCGTGGGTGTCGAAGCAGGCGGCGATGGTCTCACGAGAGTGGTCGACGCCCGCCTCGACGCCCCGACAGCGCCACGCCCGGAACACCTCGGACTGCCAGCGGAGGACGAGGGGGCTCTTCTCGGCCAGTCCGTCGACGATGCCCGCCACGGCGTCGTCGTACTCGTCGGGGGAGACGGCGCGGTTGACCAGCCCCATCGACTCGGCGCGTTCGCCCGACACCGGGTCGCCGAGAAACACCAGTTCCTTCGCGGCCTGCAGGCCGACGAGGCGAATCAGGAGGCCGCCCTGAATGCCCGTGACAAGTCCCACCTCCACCTCCGGGAGGCCGAGGACGGCGTCTGTCGTCGCCACCCGGAAGTCACACGCCATCGCGAGTTCGAGGCCAGCGCCGAGCGCGTAGCCCCCACAGGAGCAGACCGTCACCGCGTCGAGGTCGCGGACCGCCCGAATCGCGTCGCGCAGGTCGCCGATGAGGTGGCGGGCTTCGCTCGACGAGAGGTCACTCGCCTCACCGAGGTGGAGGCCGGCGGTCAGCCCCGACACCGCCCCGTCGGGACCCGGGCGGCCGACGACCGTGAGGACCGAGCAGTCGTCGGGGACCGACGCCACCGCCTCGCGGATGTCGCCGACGAGCGCCGGGGTGAGCAGGTTGTGGTCGTCGGCGTCGATGCGGAGGTGGCCGACGTGGGGACGGTCCGACTCGCGGGTGAACGTGACGCGCTCGCTCATGGGCGGACCTACGGGCGGACCGCAATGAGTGTACGGGAGAGTCCGATACACCCGGCCGTCCGACGCGACGGTTCGGCGACCCGTACGGTCAGCCTCACCCCAGATATCAGTATAGCCTCCTCGGGAACGAGGAGGCCACGCCTGTATGGGGAAGTGACACCCTCACGTCCCTGCAGGGGAGTGTATGGACGAAAGCCCACAGGTAGACCGGACGAAACTCGACGCCCTCGCGGCGGCCGAACAGGAACTGCTCACCATCATCGAGCAGGTGGCGGCCGACGGTGCACTCACCGAGGACGACCGCCAGCAGATGAGCTTCGAGGCCGAGATGCTCGTCGAGGAACTGCGCGCGTGCGTCGACCCCAGCAAGTGGGAGTGAGCCGGCGGCCGGAGTGACCCCCGTCCCGCCCGCTCGTCGACCCCGACCGGGAAGCGACCGGTCCAGTTATCACTCGTCCGTCGGGAGGTAGGGACAGATGCGACCGACCCGGAATCCGGGTCCGAACAGCGCGCGACGGCCCCGCCGCCCGCGAGCCACGGGCGGGGTGGTGTAGCCCCGCCGTGGTCTCGCTCGGCACGCTGTTCGGCGCCGACGCCGCCGTCCTCCGCGACCGGGAGTTCCAACTCCTCCTGCTCGTGAACGTCAGCCCGCCGCTCGGGACGGCGCTCGTCTCCCCCCTCCTCGACACGCTGACGGGCACCTACGGGGTGAGCGAGGCCGAAATCGGCCTGATGGTGACGGCGTTCACCGCGCCGAGCATCTTCCTCATCCCCCTCATCGGCCTGCTGGCGGACCGTTACGGCCGGAAGGCGGTGATGCTCGCCGGCCTGCTCCTGTTCGGGGCGGGCGGAGCGGGACTGGCGTTCACCACCGACTTCGGGGCCGTCCTCGCCCTCCGGTTCGTCCAGGGGGTGGGCTTCGGCGGCCTCACGCCCGTCATCGTCGCCAGCATCGGCGACCTCTACGACGGCGGCGCGGAGGCCACCGCGCAGGGACTGCGCTTTGCCGCCTCCGGCCTGACGCTGATGACCCTCCCCCTCCTCGGCGGTCTGCTGGTCGCCGTCGCGTGGTACGTCCCGTTCGCCCTCTACCTCGTCCCGTTCCCCGTCGCCGTCCTGCTCTACCTGTTCTTCGAGGAACCGTCGCGGGAAGAGACCGACGGCGAGGGCGGCGAGAACGCGGGCGGGTCCGTCGGGGAGTTGCTCTCGCTCCTCCGCCAGCCCCGGGTCGCGGCCGTCCTCGTCGGGCGGAGCGTCCCCAACTTCGCGTACATCGCCTTCCTCACGTACAACTCGTTCATCGTCGTGCGGGCGGTGGGCGGCACGCCGGAACAGGCGGGCCTCCTCGTCGCCGTCACGAGCGTCGCCCACACCGTCGCGGCGACGCAGGCCGGGCGGGTCACCGAACGCTTCGACTCGCGGCTCTACCCGCTGATGGGCGGCGCGCTGGCACTCGGCGGCGGCCTCGCGCTCCTCGGACTCGCGCCGACGCTCCCGGTGGTGCTCGCGGCGGGGGGCGTCGTCGGCCTCGGGTTCGGCCTCTCGCTGTCGCTCTACCGGAGCGTCATCACCGGCCTCGCCCCGACCGCACTCCGCGGCGGCGTCGTGAGCGCGGGCGCGTCGCTCGGGCGGGCGGCGGCGACCGTCGCCCCCCTCGCGATGGGCCTGACGGTCGGTCTCACGCAGGACTCGCTGGGGTTCGTCGTCGCGGTGCGCTGGACCGTCGCGGGCGTCGGCGTCCTCTGTGCGGGCGTCGGCGTCCTCGTCCTCGTCGTCGCGCACGTCTCCCCGCCGGTGGAGTACGCCGTGCGCGGCGTGGCGGTGAGCGAGGACTGACCGCTCTCCCTCGGCGATGGAGAGACCGGGAGGACGGCCGACCTACCGGCTGAACTCGATTGCGCCGCCCTGCCCGTAGCCGACGCACTGCGTCGAGAGACCCGTCTCGACGTCGCGGCGAATCATCTCGTGGACGAGCGTCACCGGCAGGCGGACGCCCGAGGCGCCCAGCGGGTGGCCGATGGCGATTGCGCCGCCGTTGACGTTGAACTTCTCGTCGGGGATGCCCAGTTCGCGCTGGCAGTAGAGCGTCTGGGAGGCGAACGCCTCGTTCAGTTCCACGAGGTCGTAGTCCTCGATGTCGGTGCCCGAGCGCTCCATGAGTTGGCGGACGGCGGGGACGGGGGCGATACCCATGACGGTGGGGTCGACGCCCGCGACGGCGTTGTTCCCCACTTCCGTGAGCACGTCCAGTCCGCGCTCCTCGGCGAACGCCCGCGAGGTGACGAGGGCGGCGGCCGCCCCGTCGGTCACCTGCGAGGCGTTGCCCGCGGTGACGGTGCCATCCTCCTCGAACGCCGGCGAGAGGTTCCCGAGGACCTCCGCGGTGGTGCCGGGACGCAGGCCCTCGTCCGTGGTGACCGTCCCCCCGTCGGTCTCGACGGGGACGATTTCGTCCTCGAAACGGCCCTCCTCGCTGGCGCGGACGGCACGCTGCTGACTGCGGGCGGCGTACTCGTCCTGTGCCTCCCGAGTGACGCCGTACTCGCGTGCGACCTTCTCGGCGGTCTGTCCCATCGCGAGTTCGTCGGTGTCGTAGCGCTCGACCATGCCGGGGTAGACGTCGACGCCGTGGTCGCGCTGGACGCGTGACATGCTCTCGACGCCGCCCGCGAGGACGCACTCGCGCTGACCGGCACGGATGGCGTCGGAGGCGCTCATGAGCGTCTGCGCCGAGGAGGCACAGAGGCGGTCGAACGTCGTCCCCGGCACCGACTCGCCGAGGTCCGAGAGGAGCGTGACGATGCGCGCGAGGTTGTTGCCCTGTTCTTTGACCTGCCGGGCACAGCCGAGCATCAGGTCGTCGACGTCGTCGCCCGCGAGGCCCGTCTCGTCGAGAATCTCGTCTATCACGGGGACCGCGAGGTCCTCGCTGCGGACGTCCGCGAAGACGCCGCCGTACTTCCCCTGCGGGGTCCGACGCGCGCTGACGATGACGGGGGTGGTGTCGCGCGTCATGGTCACTCGAATGCCTGGATGCCGGTGAGGTCGGCGCCGAGGATGAGCGTGTGGATGTCGTGGGTCCCCTCGTAGGTGTACACCGTCTCGAGATTGGCCATGTGGCGCATCGGCGAGTAGTCCGCCGTGATGCCGTTGCCGCCCAGCATCTCCCGGGCGATTCTGGACTGGTCACGAGCCATCCGCACGTTGTGGCGTTTCGCCATCGAAACGTGCTGGGGACGCAGCTCGCCGCGCTCTTTCAACTCTGCTAACCTGTGAGCGAGCAACTGACTCGTCGTAATCTGCGTGGCCATCTCCGCCAGTTTCTGTTGTTGAAGCTGGAAACGCGCGATTGGCCCGCCGAACTGCTCGCGGTCGGTCGCGTACTGTCTCGCCGTCTCGAAGCAGTCCCGGGCCGCACCGATTGCCCCCCACGCGATACCGTAGCGCGCCTGCGTGAGACAGGAGAGCGGCCCCTTCATGCCCTCGACGCCCGGCAGGACGTTCTCCTCGGGGACGTACACGTCGTTCAGGCCGATCTCGCCCGTGATGGAGGCTCTGAGTGACAACTTCTCGTCGATTTTGTTCGTCGAGACGCCGTCGCGGTCCGTCTCCACCAGAAAGCCGCGAACGGGCGTCTCGGCGGCCGACCGGTCGCGCGCCCAGACGATGGCCACGTCGGCGATAGGTGAGTTGGTGATCCACGTCTTCGCCCCGTTCAGCGTGTAGCCCTCGTCTTCTTCCACCGCGTACGTCTCCATGCTCGTCGGGTCCGACCCGTGCTGGGGTTCGGTCAGCCCGAAACAACCCACCGCCTTGCCCTCGCCCATGTCGGGGAGCCACCGCGCTTTCTGTGCCTCGCTCCCGAAGGCGTGGATGGGGTACATCACCAGCGCCCCCTGCACGGAGGCCATCGAGCGCAGGCCCGAATCGCAGGCTTCGAGTTCCTGCATCAGCAGGCCGTACGCCGTCTCCGAGACGTTCGGCGAGCCGTACCCCTCCAGATTCGGCGCGTAAAAACCCAGTTCGCCCATCTCCTCGATGAGCTCGTTCGGGAAGGTGCCGTCGATCCAGTGCTGGCCGATGTCCGGGCGCACGTTGTCCTCCACGAACTCCCGCGCCGTGTCCCGAATCATCCGCTCCTCCGCGCCGAGGTCCGCTTCCAACCCCACGTAGTCGAGCATACCGGAAGGAACGACCGGGCGGTTATGAACCTGTGGAAACTGGCATCGTCTCGTGACTTGACGATGGAAAGTAATCGAGGAGTCAGGAGAGCTGGTCGGGCGAGAGGTAGTTGTCGACGTTCGTGTAGCGCTCCGTCTCGATGGAGTAGTCGACCGACTCGACGGCGGGGAGTTCCTCCACCTCGCGGACGAGGCGGTCGACCTCGCTGTTCGAGGCGGCCGTCGCCACCGCGTAGATGTCGTAGGAGCCGACGCCGCGACAGACCAGCCAGAAGGGCATCTCGGAGACTGCCGCGAGCGCCTCGGACTTCGCGTCGGGGTCGTCGCTCACGGAGATGGCCAGTCTGACGATCTCCCAGTTGTGCTCGCTGGGCGCGAGGAGGAAGAAGATGGACGTCTGCTCGAAGAGCTTCGAGACCCGGTAGCGGACGCCCTCGCTCGACATCTCGTAGCCCTCTTCGGCCACTCGCTCGGCGATGTCCGAGTACGGCGCTCTCGGGTCCGACGCCAGCACCTTCAGGATGAGGCGGTCGAGTTCGTCGAGGTCGTCGATCTTCCGGTTGGCCATACGAGGGACGCTCGCGCGCAGGGGCAAACCGCTGTCGGTCACTCTACGTCAGTCCACGGACGGGCGACGGTCGGCGAGTCGCCCCCACCCCGCTACTCCCGCGGCGGGAGGCGGGCCCTCGCGGACCCCGTGACCACTGCCTCGCCGTCGGCGACGGTGACGACGAGGTCGACTTCGACGACGTGGCTCCCGTCGTCGGCCTCCTCGATTCCGACGACCTCGCCCGTCGCACGGACGGTGTCGCCGGGGAACACCCGCGACTGGAACCGGGTGCTGAACGCCTCGATTCGGTCGAGGCCGAACCAGTCGGTGACCTGCGTGGCCGCGAACCCCGCGGTGAGCATCCCCTGTCCGAACACGGAGGGGTTGCCCGCGCCCGTCGCGAACGGTTCGTCGTAGTGGATGGGGTTGAAGTCGCCGCTGGCCCCCGCGTAGCGCACGAAGTCCTGCCGGGTGAGGTCCTCGACGACCACCTCGGGACCGGTGTCCCCGGCGCTCACGTCGCCGGCGAAGAGCGGCCCCTCGCGCGCGACTGCATCCTGTTCACGCATCGGCGGCACCTCCCTCCCCCGCGGCGTCCCCGCCGTCGTCGACCGCCCCCGCCGTCTCGATGACCGTCGAGCGTTCCGTGAGCACCAGTTCGCCGTCGGTGTCGGTGTACTCGGTCTCGAAGACGGCGAACGTCATCGTCCCGCCGCGTCGGCCGTCGCGTTCGAACACGTCGGTGAGCGTCGTCTCCCCGGAGAGTTCGTCGCCGACGAGCAGCGGTCGCTCGAACTCGTAGCCCTGTTCGCCGTGCAGCGAGTACTCGCGCTCGAAGCCCAGTTCGAATCCCCGGTAGGTGTCGACCCCGTCGGGTCGGTAGCGGGGGAAGAGGACGGTCCGGGTGAACGTCAGCGGGGCGGGGACCGCCTCGTACCCCCGGTTCTCCGCCACTTCCTCGTCGCGGAACACGGGGTTGTCGTCGTGCAGCGAGCGGGCGAACTCCTCGACCTTGCCCGCCTCGACCAGCAGACCCTCCGTCGTCGTCCGAGTCTCGCCGACCATCGCCTCCAGTTCCGAGAGGGGACGCGTCGGCATCAGAACGCCCTCCCGGTCTTCGTGAGGTCCTCGCCGGCACAGACCGCCTCGCGGAACTGCTCGGCGATGGCTTCGGCCGTCCACCCCCCGGAACTGACGCCGACGCAAACCGTCTCGGGGTCGGTGACGAGGCCGATTTCGTCGCCCGCCGCCCGGACCGTACACCCGGTGACGTCCTCCGCGGCGTCGCTCATCAGGTAGGCGACCATCGGCGCGACCTTCTCGGGGGGCAGTTCCTCGGCGGTGAACGCCTGCTTCTCCTCGGGGATGTCGGCGATCATCCGCGTGTACGCCGTCGGCATGAGGGCGTTGACGCGCACGTCGTGACGGTGGAGTTCGCGCGCGGCCGTCCGCGTGAGACCGAGGACGCCCGCCTTCGCCGCCGCGTAGTTCATCTGCCCGACGTTGCCGAGCGCCGACCGACTCGACACCGCGAGGAAGGAGCGCTGGGCGTCGAGGCTATCGTCGCCCGTCTCGCGGACCGCCTCCCGCCAGTGGGCCGCCGCGGCCCGCAGGAGCGCGAAGTGCCCGCGCAGGTGGACCTGCACGACGGTGTCCCACTCCTCCTCGCTCATCTTGTACGAGAGGGCGTCCCGGAGGACGCCCGCGAAGTTCGCCACGCCGTCGAGTCGGCCGTGCTCGTCGACGGTGTCGGCGACGAGTTCCCGCGTGTAGTCGAGCGAACTCACGTCGCCGAAGTGCGCCATCGCCTCGCCGCCGGCCTCGCGGACCGCCTCGGCGGTCGACTCGGCGGGCGTCTCGTCGGCCCCCTCACCGGAGACGTCCGACCCGAGGTCGTTGACCACGACCGTCGCGCCCAGTCGGCCGAGTTCGATAGCCGCCGCTTCGCCCAGTCCGTGTCCCGCGCCGGTGACGACGCAGACCTTTCCCGAGAGCATGCTACCCGTGTCTCCGGGGCAGGTGGCATAAACCCACGTGCCGTCCGGTCGCGGAATCGACAGCGGTCGCCCGCCGGGAAACGCTTTTGTCGGCACTCCGCTCGCGTGTGGTATGGTAGAACGAGCCATCGGTGTCGTCGGCGCCGGCACCATGGGTAGTAACATCGCACAGCTCGCCGCGCAGTACGGCTTCGACGTCTCCCTGCGCGACGTGGACGAGGACCAACTCCAGCGGGGGCTGGACCGCATCGAGTCCGACCTTCGGGAGGCGGAAGCGGGCGGCCACGTCGAGGACGCCGCCGGGACGTTCGCGCGGGTCACCGGGACGACGGACCTCGGGAAACTCACCGCCGAGTCGACGCTGATAATCGAGGCCGTCCCCGAGCGGATGGACCTCAAGAAGTCGGTGTTCGAGGAACTGGACGCCGCGACGGACCCGGACGTCGTCCTCGGGACGAACACCTCCTCGCTCCCCATCACCGAAATAGCGAGCGCGGCCGAGCACCCCGAACGGGTCATCGGGATGCACTTCTTCAACCCGCCGGTGAAGATGAAACTCCTCGAACTCGTCACCGGCCACCACACGAGCGAGGCGACGGTCGACCGCGCGGAGGTGTTCGCCGAGGACGTGGGGCGGGAGTCCATCCTCGTCGACGACTTCCCCGGCTTCGCCACCTCGCGACTCGGCGTCGCCCTCGGGATGGAGGCCGCCCGGATGGTCCAGGAGGGCGTCGCCTCAGCCGAGGACATCGACCGCGGGATGGAACTGGGATACAACCACCCGATGGGACCGCTGAAACTCGGCGACTACAACGGCTGGGACGTCCGCCTCGAGATCGGACAGGCGCTAGCCGACGAACTCGGCCGGGACGTGTTCCACCCGCCCCAGATCGTCCGGAAGATGGTCCGCGCCGGCGACCTCGGACAGAAGACGGGGCAGGGGTTCTACGACTGGAGCGACGAATGACGCGCTACCCCGCCGCCGACCCGAAGACGCTCGATACGGCGCGGGTCGAACTCGACACGCCCGCCGACCGGGTGGCGACCGTCACCATCGACCGCCCCGAGAAGCGCAACTCGCTCACCGAGGCGGTGAAAGGCGACCTTCGGGCGGCCCTCGGGTGGGTCCTGGAGAGCGAGGTCCGCGCCGTCGTCCTCACGGGCGCGGGCGAGAGCACGCTCGCGGTTCTCGGGCGCTTCACGCCGAAGTTCTCGCTCGGTTCCGAACCTCGCGCCCTCAGAACCGCGCGGCTCACGGGTCACTGCGTCACCGGCGACTCCGTCGCCGGTTTCCGGCGGGACGGCGGAGTCGTCCCGCCCCATTCCCCGTTCGCCAATCCGAGACTCTCGCTCGCAGGGCTCGCTCCGAGTCTCGCTACTCCACGACGGCGAACGCCCTGACCGGACTCGCCGTCGCCCCCGCGAGGGGTAACGGCACCGCGCTGAACGTGAACCGGTGTGCAGGAATCGAGTCGACGTTCCGCAGGTTCTCGACGACCAGCGTGTGCTTCTCGGGGACGTCACGCCGGAGGAAGACGCGGTGGGCCGGCAGCGCGGGGTCGCTCGCCACGTCCATGTTCCCGCAGTCGATGCCGACCAGCGAGACGTCCCGGTCGTGAAGCCACTCCGCGCCGGCAGCCGAGAGACCGGGGTGCTCGCCGAGGTAGGTCTCGGGGTCGTCGGGGACGTAGCGGTCCCACCCGGTGTGCAGGAGGACGGCGTCACCCGCCCGCACCTCGACGCCCGCCTCCTCGGCCGCGGATTCCAGTTCGTCCGGGCCGACGAGTCCCTTCGGGCCGGCGTCCGAGATGTCCAGCCACACGCCCGGACCGTGGCACTCCTCTAAGGGAACCTCGTCGATGGACGCCCCCTCGGGGTGGACGTGGACGGGCGCGTCGAGGTGCGTGCCGTTGTGCTCGGCGATGTAGACGAAGCCGTTCTTGAACGACATGTCCTCGACGCCCCGCCCGCGCCACGTGGCCTCGCTGTCCTCGTGGTTCCGCCGCGTCCCCGTGAGAAAGAGCGGACTCCGCCCGTGGGCCGGATGGTTCGGCATCCCCTCCTCGATGTGCGCCGTCAGGTCGACCAGTTCGGTCATGTCCCACTCTGCGAACGGGGCGCGATAAGTGTACCGTGCCGTGCTACCGCGGGTCGTGCTCCGAGGGGTGGGCGACGTCCTCCTTCACGAGGCGCGCGACGTCCTCCTCGGAGTAGCCCAGTTCCTCCAGCACCTCGCGGGTGTGTTCGCCGCGGGCGGGCGGCCGCTCACCGAGTTCGGGCCGCTCGCCCGACGCCTGGTAGGGCGCGCCGGCGGTCTGCACGTCGACGTCGTTCCAGAGGTTGTACGAGTCGGTGAGCAGTTCGCGGGCCTGCACCTGCGGGTCCTCGGCCACCTCGTCGACGGTCTGGAGGGGGCCGGTCGGGACGCCCGCCTCGGCGAGCAACGCGGTCAGGTCCTCGCGGTCGTGCCGGCGGAACTCGGCGTCGAGTTCGGCTCGGAGGGCCTCGCGGTGCTCCCAGCGGTCGGCGTTCTCCGCGAAGCGCTCGTCGGTCAGGAGGTCCTCGCGGTCCAGCCCCCGACAGAGTCGCTCGTAGAGGCGGTCGTTGACGACGCTGAGGTAGAACGGCTCGTCCCCGGCGGCGTGGAACACCTCGTTGGGCGCGAGGCCGGCGAAGCCCTGCCCGGAGCGCTCGGGCACCTCGCCGGTGCCGGTGTAGTGGGCGATCCAGTAGCCCATCCACGAGACGGCCACCTCGAAGAGGCTCACGTCGATGTGGGTGCCCTCGCCCGAGCGTTCGCGCTCCATCAGCGCCGAGGCGAGGAGGAACGCCGCCGTCGTCCCCGTCCCGTAGTCGATGACGCTCGCGCCGATGCGGACGGGCGGGCGGTCCTGGTACCCGATGGTGGACATCAGGCCGCTCATGGCCTGCACGACGGGGTCGTAGGCGGGCCAGTCCGTCCGGGGACCGTCCTGTCCGAACCCCGTCAGCGAGAGGTAGACCACGTCCTCGTTGACCTCGGCGACGGACTCGTAGTCGAGGCCGAAGCGCTCGACGACGCCGGGGCGGAAGCTCTCGACGACGACGTCGGCGCGTTCGGCGAGGCTCTGTGCGGCGGCCTGCCCCTCCTCGGTCTTCAGGTCGAGCGAGACGCTGCGCTTGCCCCCGAGGTTGACGGAGGCGAACATCGCGCCGTCGAGCAGGCCCCGGAACGCGTCGCCGCCCGGCGGCTCTACCTTCACCACGTTCGCACCGAGCGTCCCGAGGAACTGCGTCGAGATGGGCCCGGCGATGGACTGCGTGAGGTCGAGGACGTCGATTCCCTCGTACGGTTGCATACTCCCACCGAGCGGGCTTCGCTACAAAACAGTACCGACGCGTGTCGCCCGGGCGGCAGGTATCGACGGAACCGTCGGGGTCAGGTGTCGGCCGGGTCCCAGTCCGGGCGGGCGTCGAGGACCCCCTCGTCGGCCAGCGCCGCCACCTCCTCGGGCGAGTAGCCCAGCTCTTCGAGGACCTCGGCGTTGTGCTCGCCGAGGACCGGCGCGTGTCGCCGGATGCCGGGTTCGGTCTCCGAGAGCGACAGGGGCGTGTCCGTGAGGGTGACCCGTCCGAGGCGGGGGTGGTCGACGTCCCGGAACACCTCGCGGGCCTCGACGTGGTCCAGCGCCGCCGTCTCGTCGACGGTGTAGTGGTGCGCGGCGGGGATGCCCGCGTCGTTCAGAGCGTCGACCGCCTCGTCCGCCCGCTGCTGGCGGAGCCACTCCTCGAAGATGGTGGTGAGGCGCTTGGCGTCCGCGAGGCGGCCCGAGTCCGTCTGGTAGCGGGGGTCCTCCCGCAGGTCCTCGCGCTCCAGGAGGTCGCAGTAGCCGTTCCACATCGTCTCGGAGTACAGCAGGAGCGCGACGCAGACCCACCCGTCTTCGGCCTCGGCGGCCCCGTACAGCATGTCCGGGTTGAAGAAGGCGTTGCGGCCCGCTCTTGTGGGAACTTCCCCGAGGTTGTTGTAGTACTCGAAGGCCCCGTCCATGTTGTGCATGAGCGACTCCAGCAGCGAGACATCTACCTTCTGCCCGCCGCCGCCGGCGTCCCGGTGGCGGAGCGCGGCGAGTGCGCTGATGGTCGCGTGACAGCCGGCGTAGTAGTCCGCGAGCGAGGACTGCGAGCGGATGGGCGGTTGCCCCTCGTAGCCCATGATGCTCGACAGCCCGGAGACGTGCTGGACGATGGTGTCCATCGCGGGTTTCCGCGCGAGGGGGCCCGTCTCGCCGTAGCCCGTCACGTGGACGTAGACGAGGTCCTCGTTCAGGTCACGGAGGGTATCGTAGTCCACACCGAGTCGCTCCGCGACGCCCGGCGGCCAGTTCTGGACGAACACGTCCGCGCGTTCGACGAGGTCGTAGATGGCCTCGCGGCCCGCCTCGGTCTTCACGTCCAGACAGAGCGAGCGCTTGTTGCGGTTGAACTGCTCGAAGGCGGGGTTGAACGGCTTCCCGTCGAGTTCGCGGCGGTCGGTGCGAAACACGTCGCCGCCCGGGCGCTCGATTTTCACCACGTCGGCACCCAGGTCAGCGAGAAACGTCGCGCAGATGGGGCCGGCGATTGCCTGTCCGCAGTCCACGACGCGCACGTCTGAGAGTGGCATACCCCACCCTGCGTGGGGGGAGGTATCAAGGTGTGGGTGACGGGGGGGTGGGGGTCCCGTCTCAGTCCACGATGGCGCCCGAGTCGACGTTGATGTCCTGTCCGGTCAGGTTTCGGGCGTGCTCGCTGGCGAGGTAGGCGACCAGTTCGCCGACGTCGGCGGGGTCGACGATGCTGTCGAGGGGGAGCCGGTCGGTCACTCGCTTTGCCATCGCCTCCTCGTAGGAGATGTCCCGGACCTCCGCCTGATTCGATATCATGCGCTCGATACGGTCGCCCTCCACCGCGCCGGGACAGACCGTGTTGACGGTGACGCCGTCGGGGCCGAGTTCGTGGGCGAGGCTCCGCCCAAAGCCGATGACGGCCATCTTCGACGCCGAGTAGGGCGTTCGCGTCGGGTAGGGGTCCTTCCCCGCGATGGAGCCGATGTTGACGACGCTCGCCCGGTCGCTCGCCCGGAGGTGGGAGACCGCGTGTTTCACGGTGAGGAACGTCCCGAGGACGTTCACGTCCTGCGTCCCCTGCCACTCCTCGACGGACACCTCCTCGACGGGCTTGGTCGGCCCGCCGATGCCCGCGTTGTTGACGAGGATATCGAGTCCGTCGAACTCCCCCACACAGGCGTCGATGGCGTCCTCCACGGAGGGCTCATCGCTCACGTCGCAGGTGACGACGAGCGTCCGATCCTCGTCGTCGATGCGCGCCGCCGTCTCGCGCAGGCCCTCCTCGCTCCGCGCCGCCAGCGTCACGTTCGCGCCGTGGTCCACGAGTACCACCGCGATTTCCCTCCCGATGCCGCCGCTCGCGCCCGTGACGAACGCCGTCAGTCCTTCGAGCATACCACCGCATCGGGGAAGGCCCGCTTAACTCCACCGGGGCCCGACCACCCACAGCGATAAGTCGGCCCCCACCCACGCGCGAACGTATGCCACTACCCCCCACACCGGCGGGCCTCCGCCTCGACGAAGACGACGGCGTCGTGACGCTCACGCTGGACCGACCCGAGAAGCTCAACGCCCTCGACGCGGAGATGGTCGAGGGCCTCGCCGACGTCTTCGAGGGACTGCACGACGACGGGGCGGCGCGCCCGGTCCTCGTCGTCGGCGAGGGGCGGGCGACCTGCGCCGGGATGGACCGGGCCATCGTCTCGGGCGACTACGCCGGCGAACACGCGGACCTCGATGCGACGGTCCAGCGCGTGTACGAACTCGTCGAGACGTACCCCGCGCCCGTCGCCGTTGCGGCCCGCGGCGCGCTGGTCGGGATGGGCTTCCTGTTCGCGACGGCGAGCGACCTCCTGTTCGTCGCCGAGGAGACGCGCCTCGCGGTCCCCGAGATATCCTACGGCATCGTCTCGGACTACGGCACCACCCGCCTCCCGGAACTCGTCGGGCGGCGGGTGGCGGTGGAGTTCCTCCTCACCGGCGACCCCATCGACCCTGATCGAGCGGCGAGCGTCGGCCTCGTCAACGCCGTCGTCGCCCCCGAGGAGGTGGAGGCGACGGCCCGCGCCCGTCTCGAACGCATCGCGGAGCACGACCCGTCGGCCGTGGCGGGCGTACTGGAGCGCATCGGCCGATGAGCGTCCCGGACGACGACCGGGCGTACACCGTCACGCGCGAGTCGTGGCCCGACGACCTGCCCCGCACGCTCCCGTTCCCCGAGGGACGGCGGCCCGTCAACGAGTACGTCCGCGCGCACGCGAGGGAGCGACCGGACGACCCCGCCGTCACGTCCTACGGCCGGACGCTCTCGTGGGGGGCGTTCGACTCCCTCGTGGATTCGTTCGCCGCCGCCTGCCACGACCGGGTCCACGGGGAGGGGACCTGCGCGCTCTTCCTCCAGAACTCCCCGGCGTTCCTCATCGCGTACCACGGGGCGCACCGTGCGGGCCTCGCCGTCACGCCGGTCAACCCGCAGTTCGAGCGGCGGGCGCTCGCTCGACAACTGGACGACGCGGACGCCTCGCTCCTCGTCGCGGGGACCGACCGCTTCGACGTGGCGCGAGAGGCGGCGGACGAGGCGGGCGTCGAGGACCTACTCGCGGTGGACTACGCGTCCCTCGCCGGCGGCGAGGACTCGCCCGTCCCCGGACCGCCGCTCCTCGATTCGGCGGTGCCGGAGGGGGTCGAGACGCTCTCGGCCGTCCTCGACGGCGCGCCGAGTGACACTCCCCGGGGCCGTCCCGCCCTCTCGGACCTCGCGCTCCTCCAGTACACCGGCGGGACGACGGGCCTCCCGAAAGGCTGTGAGCACACCCACTGGAACGTCCTGTTCAAGGCGGCGACGACGGCCGCCGTTCGGGCGTACGACGAGGCGGACACCCTCCTCGGGGCGATGCCACTGTTCCACGTCGCGGGGAAACAGCGCTACTGCGACGCGCTGGCCGTCGCGGGCTGTCACGTCGTCCTCCTCGCGCGCTACACGCCCGAGGCGGTGCTGGCCGCCGTCGACGCCCACCGGGTGACCTCGACGTGGCTCGCGGTGCCCGCCATCGCGGAGGTGCTCGACCACCCCGCACGCGAGGAGTTCGACCTCACATCGCTGTCGGCGCGCCGCGGGTTCACGAACTGTTCGAGCTTCGGGACGGCCCTCACGCGAGAGTTGAGCGACCGCTGGGAGGCGGTCACGGGTGCCTACGTCCAGGAGTCGGGCTACGGTCTGACCGAGACGCACACGACCGACACCCACACCTACGGCGACCGGCGCATCGAGGCGGGGTTCGTGGGCCGACCGTGCTACGGCGTCGAGGTGGAGATACGCGGCTTCGAGACGAACCGCGAGGTGGAGACGGGTGAGCAGGGCGAAATCGTCATGCGGACGCCGGCGACCATGCGGGGCTACCTCGGGCGACCCGACGTGACCGAGGAGGTCCTCGAACCGGACGGCTTCCTCCACACCGGCGACGTGGGCCGCCTCGACCCCGACGGGAACCTCTACTTCCTCGGGCGGCGCAAGGACACCATCAAGGTCTCGGGACACACCGTCGCGCCCCGAGAGGTGGAACTGGCGGTCGAATCGACGGGCCTCGCGAGCGACTGCATCGTCGTCGGCGGCCCCCACGAGACGCGAGGGGCGGTCCTCGAAGCCCACGTCGTCCCGACCGACAAGTCGGTCGACGAGGGGAACGTGCTCGCCGCGCTCTCGGGCGAACTCGCCGAGTACAAGACGCCGAAGTCGGTCGTCCTCCGCGATTCGTTCCCCCGGACAGACGTGGGGAAGGTCGACCGGGTAGCGTACTACGAGGAACTCCCCGACGACTACCGGTGAGGCCGTCCCCGGTCAGCGCATGAACTGCCCACCGTTGACCTGTACTGTCTCGCCGGTGACGTAGCCGGCGTCCCGGAGGTAGGCGGCGGCCTCGGCGACGTCGTCCGGGGTCCCGAGGCGGCCCACCGGGATGGCGTCCCGTCGCTCGCGTTTGTCCTCGGCGTCGTTGGTCGCGTCGGTCATGTCCGTCTCGACGTAGCCCGGCGCGACGCAGTTCACCCGAACCTCGGGCGCGAACGCCAGTGCGAGGCTCTTCGTGAGGGCGACGACGGCCGCCTTCGAGGCGGCGTAGTGGGGTTCGTAGTCCGCGCCGGTGAAGGCGAGTCGAGAGGAGACGGTGACGACGGAGGGTGCCGCGCCATCGGCGGCGGCGGCCCGGAGGTGCGGGAGCGCCGCCCGGCAGACGGCGTAGGTGCCGGTTACGTTCGTCCCCATCACGTGATCGAACCCCTCGGCGGTGAGGTCCTCCGGGTAGACGTGCTCGTTGATACCGGCGTTCGTAACGACGTGGTGGAGGGAGCCGAAGCGCTCGACGGCCGCCTCGACGAGGGCGCTCGCGGCGTCCGGGTCCGCCACGTCCGCGCCGACGGCGACGGCGTCCCGGTCGGTGGTCTCGCGTATCGCCTCGACCACCTCGGTGGCGGCCGCCTCGTTCGAGTGGTAGTTGACGACGACGTCGAAGCCGTCGCGGGCGTACCGGAGCGCGACGCCCCGACCGATACCCCGCGAGGAACCGGTGACGACTGCTGCGGGCATGGCCCTCCTTGCGAACGGGGGGACCTAACCGTTCCCCCCGGCGGGTCCCGCGGGCGCGGGCAGGAGGAAGCAGACCAGCAGGGCGAGGAGCGCCACCCCGGAGAGCGCGAGAAACGCCTCGTCGAACCGGCCCGCGTCGGCGAGGACGCCGACGAACAGCGACCCGAGCGACCCGAGGACGAGGTAGCCGCTCCTGAGCAGGCCCAGTCCGCTGGTCTGGACGGCGTCGGGGAGTTCGCCGACGGTGTAGGAGAACGCGACCGGCCAGACGCCCAGTTGGACGCTGAGACCGACGCTCAGGGCGGCCAGCGCGCCAACACCCGAGACGGCGGGCACCACCGCGAGGAGGAGCGCGCTCGTCCCGACGACGCCGACGAGGGCCGGCCGCGGGCCGTAGCGGTCGCCGAGTCGCCCGACGGCGAGTTGCGAGACGACGCCGCCCGCGAAGAAGAGACCGAACAGCGTGGCGGCCAGCGGTTCCGAGAGCGCCTTCTCCTCGACGAGGTAGGTGGGGAGGAAGGCGGTGACGCCCTGATAGACGAAGAACATCGCCAGCATGAGCGTCGAGGCGAGGAGGACGCTCCGTCGGGAGAGGCTCCTCGCGACGAGGCCGAGCGTCCGGCCGACCGGGTCCGTCGAGGGCTCGCCCCCCACCGGGACGACGCGCCACGTGGCGACTGCGGTGAGCGCGAACAGGGGGAGGACGAACGCGAACCCGCCGCGCCAGCCGACGCTCACGGCCAGCGCGGTGGCGACGACGGGGAGGGTGGCCGTCCCAACGTTGCCCGCCGCAGAGGAGAAACCGATGGCCGTCCCCTCGTTGTCGGGGAAGGCCGCCGAGAGCACCGTCACGCGGGGGGTGCCGAACAGGCCCGTCCCGAGGCCGAACAGCGCCACGCCGAGGACGAAGACGGCGAACAGGGGCGCGGCGGTCATCAGGAGGACGCCCGCCCCCGCCACGAGCAACCCGGCCAGCAGGACGGCCCGTCCGCTGATGCGGTCGGCGACCAGACCGCTCGGGAACTGCATGAACGCGCTCACCGCGAGCAGGAGGGTGAACAGCGACCCCGAGACGGTGTGCGAGATGGTGAACTCGCGGCTGATGCGCGGGAGGAGCGCGGGAAGGACGAGGCGGACGCCGAGGACGAGCAGCCACCCCGTCGCCACCGTCAGGAGGACGCCGGTCCTCCCGTCGGAGCGGGCGGCGCGGGCGGCGGCGGTGAGTCCGCAGAGTCGGGACCGGAGGGCGCGAAACACGAGTGAGCGTTCGCCCCTCGTCGCTTGAACTTTCCCGTTCCGGCGCTACTCGTAGAGCTGGTTTGAGACGACGAGGCGGTTGATCTCGTTGGTCCCCTCGTATATCTGCATCCCCTTCGCGACGCGCATGTAGCGCTCGACGGGGTAGTCCTTGGAGTAGCCCCGGGAACCGTGTATCTGGACGGCCTCCGTCGCGGCGTCCATCGCCACGTCCGTCGCCTTCAGTTTCGCCATTGCGGCCTCCTGCGTGACGCGCTGGCCCCGGTCGCGTTCGTTCGCGGCGTGGAGCGTCAGCAGGCGGGCGGCCTCCACCTCAGTCGCCATGTCCGCGAGTTTGAACGAGACGCCCTGGAACTCGCGGATGGGCTGGCCGAACTGCTCTCGTTCGTCCGCGAAGTCGCGACTCGCCTCCAGTGCGGCCTGCGCGACGCCGACGCCCTGCGCGCCCGTCCCGATGCGCCCGATGTCGAGGCCCTCCATGACGTACCGGAAGCCCCGCCCCTCCTCGCCGACGAGGTTCTCGGCGGGCACGCGGAGGCCGTCGTAGCGAATCTCGCTCTCGACGGCCGCCTCCCCCTCCATGCAGGGGATGTCGCGGACGACTTCGAACCCGTCGCGTTCCTGCGGGTTCGGGATGCCGATGAGACTCACCCCGCGGTAGTCGTCGTGGTCGTTGGTTCGGGCGGCGACGAGGACGAAGTCCGCGACGGCACCGTTCGTCGTCCACACCTTGTGGCCGTCGATGACGAACTCCTCTCCCTCCCGTCGGGCGGTGGTCTCCAGTCCCCCGGCGTCGCTGCCCGCCTCGGGTTCGGTCAGCGAGAGCGCACCCACCCACTCGCCGGTGGCGAGCGACCGGAGCCACTCCTCGTTCTGACGTTCGTCGCCGAACTGGTGGATGGGGTAGCCGACGAGACAGTTCGCCCCGGAGACGGCCCCCGCGAGCAGTTTCCACGTCCGGGCGAGTTCCTCGATGGTGATGGCGAACGAGCGGAAGTCCTTGCCGGCCCCGCCGTACTCGCTCGGGAACGGGACGCCGTGGAAGCCCGCCTCGCCCACGGCCGCGACGAGGTCGCGGGGGAACTCCCCGCGGTCCTCGTAGCCCTCGACGTGCGGGGCGACCTCCTCCTCGCAGAACTCCCGGACCGCCGCCCGGTGGTCTCGATGCTCGTCCGTCAGCGTGAAGTGCGATATCATGTCGGGTCGGAGAGCGTCAGGCCCTCGCCCCGACGTTGGTGGGTGGCATCATAATACCCGCGGGAGACACCCTCACGTTGCACGCTACCCAGTAACACTATGTGGGCGCACTTCAAGGCAGACGTATGGTCTATCCGACGGTGCGAGACCTTCTCGCACAGACAGCGGCACGTTCACCGGACGCGACGGCGCTGCGCGACCCGGCGGCCGACCGCACGCTCACTTACGCCGAGTGGGACGGCCTCGTGACCCGGGTGGCGAACGGGTTGCTCGACGCCGGCCTGAGCCCCGGCGACCACCTCTCGGTCATGACGAAGGACTCGGTCGAACAGCTCACGCTCCTGTTCGCCGCCGCCGAACTCGGCGTCCTCTTCAACCCGATCAGCTACCGCGCCCCCGCGGGTCGTCTCTCCTACGTCCTCGACCACGCCGAGGCCGACGCGTTCGTCTTCGACGAGGCTGCCCTCGACACCGTCCGCGAGGTGGAGTCGGCGACGCTCCCGGCCCTCCTCGTCGGACGCAACGCCTCGTTCCAGGAGTCGGAACCCTACGGGACGCTCACCGGCGGGTCCACCGAGTCGCCGCACATCCACGTCACCGCGGACGACGCCGCGCTGTTGCTCTACACCTCGGGGACGACGGGCACGCCGAAGGGCGTCCGCCACACCCACCGGAACGTCGTCCTCTCTGACCTCGCCTGTCTCCCGTACAATCGGCTTCGGCCGAGCGACACGAACCTCGCCCTCGGGCCGCTCTACCACGTCGGTCCCCTGCTCGCGAACTTCATGCCCGCCCTCCACGTCGGCGCGACCAACGTCATCCAGCGAGACTTCGACCCGGCGACCACGCTCGACTACGTCGAGTCCGAGGGCGTGACCGCGATGTGGGGCGTCCCGACGCACTTCAACGACCTCGTCTCGGAACCCGACGTGGCCGACCGGGACGTCTCGGACGTGCGGATGATCCAGTACTCGGGGGCGGCGATGCCCCGCGAAGTAGTGAGGGAGTGCCGCGAGCACTTCCCCGACGTCGACTTCGTCAACGCCTACGGCACCACCGAGATCGTCTTCGGGACCGTCATCCACCCCGAGGACCACGACGAGCGTCTGGGGAGCATCGGGCGGGCCGTCCCGAACGCCGAGGTGAGACTCGTCGACCCCGACGACCCGCGACCCGGGGCGCGCGTCCTCGAGGGGGCCACCGGCGAGATACTGGTCAAGACGCCGACGTGCATGGAGGGCTACTGGAAGGACCCCGAACGGACCGAGGAGGCGGTCATCGACGGCTGGTACCGGACCGGCGACCTCGCTCGGCGCGACGAGGACGGCTTCCTCTACTTCGTCGACCGCAAGGACAGCATGATCGTCTCCGGTGGCGAGAACGTCTACCCGACCGAGGTCGAGGACGTCCTCTATCGCCACGAGGGCGTGGAGTCCGTCGCCGTCGTCGGCGTCCCCCACCGCAAGTGGGGCGAGGTCGTAACGGCGTTCGTCGTTCCCACGAGTGCCGCGAGTGGGGACTCGTCGGACGAGGAAAGTGAGTCCGACGGCGTCCGGACGGACCCCGACGTGACCGAGGCGGACCTCGACGAGCACTTCCGGGCGGCCGAGGACGTGGAGGCGTTCAAGCGCCCGCGCGAGTACGTCTTCCGCGACTCGCTACCGAAGACAGAGAGCGGGAAGATCTCACGGTCGGCACTGAAAGCTGAGGTGGCGGGATGAGTGACTTCGAGTCCCCCGAGACGGGCATCGTCCTCCCGGAGTACGCCGACAAGCCGGACGACTGGCTGGTCGACTTCGGCGAACGGGCCGTCGAGGCGGGCGTCGACTCCGTCTGGTGTGGCGAGGGCTGGGGGTACAACGCCTTCCAGTTGCTCGCGCGCGTGGGCGAGCGCACCGACTGCGCGCTGGGGACGTGCATCGCCAACGCCTTCGCCCGCAGTCCGGCCGCACTCGCGGGCGACGCCCTCGCACTGCACGACCTGACGGACGGCCGGTTCGTCCTCGGCATCGGGACGAGTACGCCCGCCATCGTCGAGTCGTTCCACGGCGCGTCGTTCGAGCGCCCGCTCCGCCGCATCCGCGAGACCATCGAGATACTGGACCTCGCGCTCTCGGGCGAGCGAATCGACTACGACGGCGAGGTGTTCTCGCTCGCGGGCTTCCGACTGAATCACGCCGACGGCGCGCACGTTCCCGTCTGGAACGCCGCCCTCGGGCGGACGAACGTCGCCATGACCATCGACTACGCCGACGGCATCCTCCCGCACATGCTCCCGCTGTCCGCGCTGGACGACGCCATCGCGGACGCCGAGGAGCGCGCGAACACGGCCGACGACCTGCACCGCGCCGCGAGCGTCCCGACCAGCGTCCACGAGGACCCCGAGGAGGCCCGACGAATCCTCGCGAAGCACGTCGCCTACTACGTCGGGTCGACCTCGTTCTACAACGACGTGGTCGCGGACAACGGCTTCCCCGAGGCGGCCGCCGCCGTCGCCGAGGCGTGGGAGGCGGGCGACCGCGCGGCCGCGAGCGAGGCCGTCACCCCCGAACTCCTCGATGCCATCGGCGTGGCGGGGACCCCCGAGACGGTCCCCGAGCGCTACCGGGAACTACTCGACGGCACCCTCGACACCGCGCTCTGTTCGTTCCCGATGGGCGCGACCGACGAGATGTACGACCTGACGCTCGACGCCGTCGGGCGACTGGGGTGACCGACGATGGAACAGGGCTTCGACACGGACACGATTCGCTGGCGGGACGGCGTGGTCGGCCACGACCCGGAGGCGTTCCCCGAACTGGAGACGGTCGAGCGCGACGGGTACAGCGTCAGGGCGTACGCCGACCGGCCGACCGGCGAGGACGGACCCGCCGGCGTGGACGGCCTCCTCGCGCGCGCGGTGGAGCGTGAACCCGACCGGGAGGCGGTCGTCTTCCCCGAGTCGGGCGAGCGCTGGACGTACGCGACCCTCGACGAACGGGTCGACCGGGTCGCCGCGGGACTCGCAAGCGCGGGCGTCGGGGCGGGCGACCTCGTCACCCTCGTCTGCTCGAACGGGCCGGCGTTCGTGGAGGCATTCTTCGCCGCGGTTCGGGTCGGTGCGGTCGCCGCCCCGGTCAACACGCGCGTCTCGCCGCGAGAACTCGACTTCCTGCTGACGACGGCCGACCCCGCCTGCCTGGTCGGGGACGGGGACCTCGCCGATACGGTCCGCGAGGCGGGCGTCCCCGACGGGACGCCAGTGTTCGTCACGGACGGTGAGGAGACGGGCGAGGAACGGCCCTACGCCGACCTCCCCGCCGCCGGGGACCCTCCCCGACCGACGACGGACGAGACGGACCCGACGGCCGTCCTCTACACGTCGGGGACGACGGGACACCCCAAGGGGTGTGTCATCGATGGCTTCCACCTCGCCAACGGCGCACACAACTACCGGACGAGTTTCGCGACCGGCGACGGCCTCCGGTCGATGGTGACGGTGCCGCTCTTCCACGTCGCGGGCCTCGTCGCCAACCTGTTGCACACGATAGTGAGCCGGGGGACCACGGTGATCCTCGACGGAGCGTCACCCGAGACGTTCCTCGGGACCATCGAGACCGAACGCGTCGAGTTCGTCCTCGACGTGCCGACGAACTACACGCTCGCGATGGCGCGGGGCGACCCCTCGGCCTACGACCTCGACTCATGGGCGGTCGCGGCCTACGGCGGCGCACCCATGCCCGCCGAGTCGGTCCGGCGGCTCCGCGAGTCGTTCCCGGACGTCGCGCTGTGTGACGCCTACGGCACGACCGAGACCGTCGGCGGCCTCGTGACGATGTGTCCCGACGAGTACACCGACGAGCGCGCCTCGACCATCGGGCTGCCCACGCCGCCGATGGAACTGGCAGTCGTCGACGACGACCGGATCCCGCTCGGCCCCGGTGAGACGGGCGAACTCGCCATCCGCGGCCCCATCGTCGTCGAGTCGTACCTCGACCGGCCCGAAGCGACGGCGGAGTCCTTCGAGGACGGGTGGTACTACACCGGCGACCTCGCCACCATCGACGGGGACGGCTTCGTCGAACTGCGGGGCCGGGGGCGCGACAAGATCGTCCGGGGGGGCGAGAACGTCTACGCCCTCGACGTCGAGGAGGTGCTGGTCGCCCACGCGGGGGTCCTCGAGGCGAGCGTCACGAGCTTCCCCGACGAGGTGCTCGGCGAGCGGGTCCTCGGTGCCGTCGTCCCCCGCGAGGGCGTCCGCCTCACCGAGGACGACCTGCGCGAACATTGTGCGGGTCGACTCGCCGACTACAAGATACCCGAGGTGTTCCGCATCCTCGACGAACTCCCGAAGAATCCCGGCGGCAAGGTGGTGAAGAGCGACCTCCTGCCCGAGCCGTTGCGACACGGCATCCGGGCGGGCGGCGGCGAGTGAGCGCCTCTGACAGTTGATTTACGGCGACCCGGCGTCCGAGACGGCGAGGTACTGTCCGATGACCTCCTCGCTGTCCCGCAGTTCAGCTACGGTCCCCTCCCACGTAACTTGTCCCTTGCTCAATAGGTACGCGCGTTCGGCGAGCGCGAAGGCGAACGCCGTGTTCTGCTCGGTGAGCAACACGGTGATGCCCGTCTCGATGACCTCCTTCAGGAGCGTCCGCAGGTCCGCGACGATGTTCGGGGCCAGCCCCTCGCTCGGTTCGTCGAGAACGAGGAGGTCGGGGTCGGTCACCAGCGCGCGTGCGATGGTGAGCATCTGCTGTTGGCCGCCGCTCAGCTGCCCGCCGAGACGGTGGGAGTGTTCGTCCAGCGCCGGGAACAACTCGTAGATGCGGTCGTGGTCCCACGGCGAGTCGCGGGCCATCGTCACCTCCAGCGTGTCCGCCACGCTGAGGTCCGGGAACACCCGGCGGTCCTCCGGAACGTAGCCGATACCGCGCCGCGCGGTCTGGAAGGGGGCGAGACCGTCGATTCGCTCGCCGTGGAACGTGACCGACCCCGACCGGGGCGGGGTCAGCCCGACGATGCTCCGCAGGGTGGTGGTCTTGCCCGCGCCGTTCCGCCCGAGGAGGGCGACGATCTCCCCCTCCTCGACATCCATCGACACGCCGTGGAGGACGTGGCTCTGCCCGTAGTAGGTGTGGACGTCCTCCAGTTCCAGCAGGCTCATTCCGCCACCTCCCCGCCGAGGTAGGCACTCTGGACGCGCTCGTCCCGGCGAATCTCGTCGGGCGTCCCGTCTGCGATGATGCTCCCCCGGTCGAGGACGAGAACCCGGTCCGCGATGGAGAACACGATGTCGATGTCGTGTTCCGTGACGAGGAAGGTCATGTCGGTGCGCGCGTCTAAGTCCTCGACGAGGTCGACCATCTTCTCCGTCTCCGTCGGGTTCATCCCCGCCGTGGGTTCGTCGAGGAGGACGAGTTGCGGGTCCGTCGCCAGCACGATGCCGATCTCGACCCGGCGCTTGTCCCCGTAGGAGAGTTCCGTCACCGGCTCGTCGGCGATGTCGCCCAGTCCGACGAGGTCCAGCACCTCGTCGGTCCCGGCGGTGATGTCCTCGTCCGCCCCCGCCCGGCCGAACGCGTTCCAGCGTTCGTCGGACCGGGAGATGACCGGCGCGCGGATGTTCTCCCGAACGGTGAGACCTTCGAAGACGTTCGTCACCTGGAACGAGCGCCCGATGCCGAGGTGCGTGCGTTCGGCGGGCGACGTGGTGGTCACGTCCCGCCCGTCGAACCGAATCCGCCCCTCCGTCGGCGTCAGCGTCCCGATGAGCAGGTTGTACATCGTCGTCTTGCCGGCCCCGTTCGGGCCGATGAGCGCGCACAGTTCCTCGCGGGCGAGCGTGCGCGAGATGTCGTCTACGGCGACGAGTTCGCCGAAGCGCTTCGTCACCCCGTCCAGTTCGAGGAGCGGGGCCGTCATCGCTCGTCCACCTCCGCCGGGCGCTCGCGGGTGGTGTCCGGGTCCCCGTCCCGCCCGAGTAACGATCGGACCGCCTCGGTCCCGTCACCCGTCGCGAGGCCGACGAGGCCGCCGGGGACGAACAGGACGATGGGAATGAGCACGATGCCTAGTCCGATCTGCCAGTAGTCGGTGATGCTCGTCAGCCACTCCTCCAGGAAGACGAAGACGAACGACCCGATGGCCGGCCCGAAGAACGACGCGGGACCGCCGAGCAGCGTGATGAGCACGGGTTCCGCGCTCATCGACCAGTGGAGCGTCTCGGGGGTGACGATGAAGTTCCTGACCGAGAACAGCACGCCGCCGACGCCCGCGAACAGGCCCGCGACGACGAACGCCGAGAGTTGGTAGCGCTTGACCGGGATGCCGACGAGTTCCGCGCGCTGTGGGTTCTCGCGGATGACCTTCAGGAGTGCGCCGTACGGCGAGTTGACGACGCGCCAGAGCACCGCCAGCGAGCCGACGAGGACAGCGAACGTGACGTAGTAGAACGTCACCGTGTCCAGCAAGTTCACCGTCAGCCCCGGCAGTTCGACCACCGGCGCACTCACCGTGATGCCGTTCGCACCGCCCGTCACGTCGTCCCACTGGAACGCGACCTGGTATAGCATCATGTTGAATGCGAGGGTGAGCATGGCGAAGTATATCTCGCCGCGCTGGACGCAGAGCAGGCCGACGACGGCCGCGAACGCGGCGGCAGCGATGACGGCCACCACACCGCCGACCAGGAACGACTCGAAGGCCGCCGGGAGCATCTCGATGCGGCCGCTGAGAAGGATGCCGAAGGCGTACGCCGCGAGACCGAAGTACGCCGCGTGCCCGAACGAGAGCAACCCCGTGTAGCCGAACAGGAGGTTGAAACTCGTCGCGAACAGCGTCAGTATCATCACCGTGATCAGCAAGCCGAGTTCGTACTCGCCGAGGACGCCGCCCGCGACGAGCGGGAGCGCGGCGAGGACGACGGCGGCGGCGAGGACGGCACCCCGTCGAGACCAGACCCGACTCACGAGGTCGGTGCGTGCGCTCACGCCGTCACCTCCCTGCCGAACAGGCCGGTGGGCATGCTCAGCAACACGATGGCCATCAGGACGAACGGGATGACCGGCTGGAGCGCCGGGGCGACGAGGAACGCGAGGGAGTTGACCACCCCGATGAGGAGTGCACCGACGAGCGCCCCGGAGAACGACCCCAGACCGCCGACGACGACGACGACGAACGAGTTGATGATGATGCTCTCGCCCATCGTCGGCTGGATAGTCTGATAGGGAGCCGAGAGCGCCCCGCCCAGTCCCGCGAGGACGCTCCCCGCGACGAACATCGCGGTGAACAGCAGGGGGACGTTCACGCCGAGGGCGTTTGCGATGTCGCGGTCCTGTGCGGCAGCCCGGACCATCTTGCCGACGCGGGTCCGCTCGAACACCAGCCACATCCCCAGCGCGAACACCGCCCCGACAGCGATGAGGAAGAGGTTGTAGACCGGGTAGCCCCGACCCAGCAGTGACACCTGGAAGTCGAGGCCCGCCGGGACGCCGATGGACCGGAAGTCGGTCCCCCACAAGATGCGGGCGGCGTTGTCGATCACGAGGACGACGGCGAACGTCAGGAGCAACTGGAACTCGTGGTCGCGGTCGTAGATGGGGCGGATGAGCACCCGCTCGATGACGCCGCCGACCACCGCGACGAGCAGCGGTGCGACGAGGAGCGCGAGCCAGAACTGTCCGTTGAAGAACGCGAACGGCCCGCTCGCCGTCACGAGGAAGAACGTGAAGTACGCCCCGAGCATGTACAGCGAGCCGTGGGCGAAGTTCAGCACGCCGAGGACGCCGAAGATGAGCGTCAGGCCGACGGCGGCGAGGAACAACAGCATCCCGTTGGCGACGCCGTTGACGAGGGCGATGCCGATACTGGCGAGGTCGGTCATAGTCGTGTGGAGTTCATTGCGAGGGGGGAGCTACATCTCACAGTTCGGTTCGGGCGTGACGCTCTCGCCGGGGACCGGATTCATCTCGGTGAAGCCGTAGAACTCCAGGTCGTCGACGGGGCCGATGCGCCCGGTCCAGATGTTCTCGTCGATGACCTGGTGGTCCGCGGCGCGGATTCGTTTCGTCCCCTCAGGGGCCTGAAACTCCAGTCCCTCGAGCCCCGAGACGAGGTCGTCGGTGCTCGTCCCGCCGCTCTCGGTGATGGCGTTCATGAGCGCGTACACCCCGGCGTAGGTCTCCTGGCCGACGTTGAGGGGAATCTCGTCGTACTCCTCGCGCCACGCCTCGACGAAGGCGGTGTTGCGCTCCGTGTCGGGGTACTGGAAGAAGTATCGGTCGACGGCGATCATCTCGACCATGTCGGACCCGAGCGACCGGGAGACGTCCGTGATGGCGCCGCTCCCGGCGACGAACTCCGGCACCTGCTCGAAGAAGTCGTACTGCTGGGCCTGCTTGATGAAGGTGATGAGGTCGCCCGCCCACAGCGACGTGTAGACGATGTCCGGACCGGCGTCGAGGACCGCCTGAATCTCGTTCTGGAAGTCCCCCTTCCCGAACGCGGGGAAGGTCTCCGCGACGACGGAGGCGTCGGCCTGTGCCGACATCTCCTCCTGAAACACCGCCCACGTCTCCTTGCCGAAGGAGTAGTCGGGGATGACGCCCGCGATGGCCGACCCGTCGGTGAGTGAGGCGGTGGTCTGGGCCAGTCCCGTCGTCAACTGGTCGAGGTTCGACGCCGTCCGGAAGGTCTGGGGTTTGCACTCCGAACCGGTGATGGTCGGCGTCTGGGCGATGGTCGCCACCGCGAGGACGTCCTGGCTCGCCGCGAACTCGGAGACGGCCTTCGCGACCGAACTGCTCGCGAAGCCGAGGAGCACGTCCACCTCCTCTTGCTGGACGAGTTCGCGGGCCCGCTGGACGCCCGTATCGGGCGAGGACTCCGTGTCCTTGTGGACGACCTCCAGTTCGACGCCCTCGCCGGCGTCGTTCACCTGCTTGACGGCGAGGTCGGCGCCCTTCTGCGATGGTTCGCCGATGGTCGCGAACGGACCGGAGAGCGGGACCAGATGGCCGATCTTGAGCGACTGGGTGCCACCACCCCCGCCGCCCCCGCCACCGCTCCCGTTTCCGCCTCCGCCGCTGTCGCCTCCGTCACCGCCGCCACCACCGTCTCCGTTGCCGCCGTCGCCCGCACAACCCGCGAGCGCCGTCAGTGCGCCGATCGAAGCGGTACCCGTCCCTTTGAGGAAGGTGCGTCTACTGCTGCGTGTCATTCGATGGCAAGTAGCACTGCCCTTATTTATAGTTATGTGTCACCCAGAGGATGACGGGAACCGACCGGAGGAGGGACACTCAGAACTCGCTCGCCACCTCCCGCCCGAACCGTTCGACCTGCTCGACCTGTTCGTCAACGTCCGTGGTGTAGAAGTCGAGGACGATGCGGGTGGTCCCCGCCTCGACGTACGCCTCTACGTCCTCGATCACCTTCGACGCCTCGCCGACGAGGAGGGTATCCCGGTCGACGTCGGACCCGACGTGGACCGCCCGGACGACGGCGACCTCGGGAGTCCCCGTGCGGTCGTAGTCGTCCCACGCACGACCCATCCGTTCGCGGGCGCTGGCGACGTCCTCCGGGTGGTCCCAGAAGATGGTCCACCCGTCGCCGAACTCGCCGACGCGGCGGAAGGCGGCCCCGGACCGGCCGCCGATCCAGACCTTGGGTCTGCCCTCGCCCGGCGTGGGGTAGAAGCCCGTCTCCTGGAAGGAGTGGTGGGGACCGTCGAAGGCGAGTTGCCCCTCCTCGCGGGCGCGTTCGAACAGGCGGAGGAACTCGTCGGTCCGGGAGCCGCGTTCCTCGAAGGGGACGTCGAGTACCTCGAACTCGGTGCGGAGCCACCCCGGCGCGACGCCGAAGTCGAACCGGCCGCCCGAGAGCGCTTCCACCGTCAGCGCCTCCCGGACCAAATCGACGGGGTGGCGGTACGGGACGATGCAGGTGTTCGTGCCCAACTGTATCTCGTCGGTGACGCCCGCGAGGTGCGAGAGCACGTCGAAGACGTCGTAGGCGTCCTGCGAGACGTGGAAGGGCGACTCCCCCGAGCGGGAGAACGGGTACTCGTCGGGGATGTCCGCGGGGAAGGTGACGTGGTCGCCGGCCCACACCGCGTCGAACCCCTCGCGTTCCGCCGTCTGCGCGACCCGACGGAACGCCTCGGGGGTGGCGTGGTCGCCGAACGTCGAGAGCATCACGCCGAACTCGATTCCCTCAGAGTTCATCGAACAGCACCTTCCCGATGGTGTTTCGCTGTATCTCGCTCGTCCCCTCGTAGATGGTGCCGGCCTTCACGTCGCGGTAGAAGTGTTCGACCTCGTGTTCGCGGGCGAAGCCCTTTCCGCCGAACACCTGCACCGCCTCCTCGGCCACCTCGCAGGCCATCTCCGTCGCGAACAGTTTCGCGATGCTCGCCTGCTCGATGAGCGACTGGTCCACCTCGCGGCTCTCGCGTTCCGCCGCGTCGATGGTCCGGGCGGCGTGGTACACCTGCGCTCTGGCCACCTGACAGTTCTTTCGCATGTCGGCGAGTTTCCAGCGCATCCCCTGGTAGTCGCCGATGGGCTGGCCGCCCTGTTCGCGCTCCTTCGAGAAGGCGAGCGCCCGGTCGAACGCCCCCTCCGCCATCCCGAGATGGGCGGCAGCGATGTCGACCCGACCGTGTTCCAGCCACGCGAGCGTCTGGTAGAACCCCTGGCCCTCCTCGTCGCCGAGCAAGTTCTCGGCGGGGACTCGAACCTCGTCGTAGGTGATGCGGGCGTGTTCGGCCGCGTCGAGGCCGAGTCGGTCGCGGGGCGTCGCGTCGTACCCCTCGCTGTCGGTGGGGACGACGATGAGGCTCAGCCCCCGGTAGGGCTTCTCGGGGTCCACGTCTGGGTCCGTCCGGCAGAGCGTCGCCACCCAGTCGCCGCTCGCGCCGTTGGCGATCCAGTCCTTCTCGCCGTCGATGACGTACTCCTCCCCTGCGGGTCCGCTGACCCGCTCTGCCGTCGTCGTGAGTTCCGCGAGCGCCGACCCCGTGTCGGGTTCCGTGAGGCCGATGCCCGTGGTTATCTCCCCGCGCGTCACCGGTTCGAGCCAGCGTTCCTTCTGCTGCGGGGAGCCGAACGAGTCCATGACGAAACAGCCTGTCATCGCGCCGTGGAGGGCGATGCCGACCGAGGAGTCGGCCCGGCAGAACGCCTCCGCGACGAGACACTGCTCGACGAGCGAGGCGTTCTGCCCCCCGTAGGCCTCCTCGAAGGGCAGACCGATGAGGCCCGCCTCGGCCGCCTTCCGGTAGACCTCCCACGGCCACTCGCCGGACTCGACGTACTCCATCGCGACCGGTTCGATGTGCTCCTCGCCGAACGCGCGCGCTCGGTCCCACAGGTCCCGCTGTGACTCGGTCAGTTCGACCGTCATAGCCGTCACCTCTGTCGTAGCTGTGATAAGTGTTCGCGTGGGTGACGAGACCGGACGACGGTGACCCCACGAGCCGCCCCCCGACGGGCGCGGGAGTCAGTCCTCGCGGGGGGCGAAGACGGGCACCGCGACGTCCTCGCGGTCCGTCTCCTCGAAGCGCACCTCGACGGGCATCCCCACCTCGACTTCGTCGGGGTCGCAGTCCACGACGTTGGTGATGACACGCGGGCCCTCGTCGAGTTCGACGTGGGCGTACACCAGCGGGAGCGAGGACTCGGGCCACCCTGAGACGCCGCGCATGACGGTGTAGGAGTACACCTCGCCCGTCCCTTCGGCCTCGCGCCACTCGACGTCGTCGCTGAAGCAGTCCGGACAGAGCGCCCGCGGGTAGTGATACGTGAGCCCGCACTCTCGGCACGCGGAGAGGAGGAACTTCCCTTCGGTCGCCGCCCGCCAGAACTCCTCGGTTTCGGGGGTGGGCTTCGGGAGGGGGCGGGGTTCCCACGTCATCGGTCGTCCCTCCCGAGGAGCGCCGTCACGGAGCCGTGGCGCGTCCCGAGACTCCCGCCCGTCCCGTGGGCGAGAGCGACCTGCGCGTCCTCGACCTGCACGGGGGCGTTGGCCTCGCCCCGCAACTGGCGGACGGCCTCGATGACCTTCGTCATCCCGCCGCGGTTTCCGGGGTGGTTCGAACAGAGGCCGCCGCCGTCCGTGTTGAACGGCAGGTCTCCGTCCGGGGCCTGCAGGGTGCCCCCTTCGACGAACGACCCGCCCTCGCCCTTCGCGCAGAACCCGAGGTCCTCGATGGTCTGGAGGACGGTGATGGTGAAGGAGTCGTAGATGGAGGCGTAGTCCACGTCTTCGGGACCGAGGCCCGCCTCGGCGAACGCCCGCGGGCCGGAGTCCGCCGCGCCGGTGTACGTCAGGTCCGTCCGGCCGGCGTCGAGGTGTTTGACGGCCTCGCCGTGGCCCAGCACCTCGACGCACTCGCGCTCGATTGCTCGGCGAACGTCGTCGCTGACGACGACGAGTGCGCCGCCGCCGTCGGAGACGACACAGCAATCCAGCAGGTGGAGTGGGTCCGCAATCATCCGCGAGGAGACCACGTCCTCGACGGTCACCGGGTCGCGGTACATCGCGTGTTCGTTGTGCTGGGCGTGCTCCGAGGCGGCGACCCGTATCTCGGCGAGTTGCTCGCTCGTCGTGCCGAACTCGTGCATGTGACGCTGGGCGGCGACGGCGTACTTCGAGAGGGTGGATGCCCCGTAGATGACCTCGAAGGAGTCCTGCATCGTCCGCAGGGGACTCGCGCTGGCACCGCTGGTGTGGCTCTCCGACCGGGGCCGACCCGCGAGAGTGACGAGGGCGACGTCGCACTTGCCGTCGCGGATGGCGCTGGCGGCGTGGCCGACGTGGCTCACGTACGAGGAGCCGCCGTAGTCGGTGGTGTCGGCGTACGCCACGTCCAGCCCCATGTAGTCGGCCATGATGAGCGGCGTGAGGCCGTGTTCGTACCACGGCATCCCCGCCGTGAAGTAGGCGTCCACGTCGTCTTTCGTCAGTCCCGCGTCGTCGAGGGCCCCGCGGGCCACCTCGGCGTGCAGTTGCATCGTCGACTTCTCCGGTGCCTCGCGCGTCGGGTGCTCGAAGGCACCCGCCACGAACACCGGCTCTCGGGCCGTCATGGCTCGTCTCTCCGGGCACGGGGACGTAAGTCTTTACCACGACCGGGGGGAGGGTGCCAACGCTTATTAGCGGACACCGGAAGGTGTGGGTGATGATCGCACTCTCAGCGGAGCAGCAGATGCTCGTATCGTCGCTTGAGGACCTCGCAGAGCGGGAGTTCGCGGACCGCGCCTTCGAGTGGCAGGGCGACCCGCCGTGGGCGAACGTCGAACTGCTGGCCGAACAGGGCTTCCTCGGCATCAACATCGCCGAGGAGTACGGCGGCGGGGGGATGACGGAGTTTGACGCCATGCTCACCATCGAGGCGGTGGGGCGGGTCTGCCCGGACACGGCCGAGTTCCTCTACAACCAGCAGATGGTCGCGCCGCGCGCCATCGAGATGTTCGGGACCGAGGAGGCCAAAGAGCGCTACCTCCCCCCGGTGACGGCGGGCGAGGACAGCATCGCTATCGCCATCTCCGAACCCGAGTCGGGCAGCGACGTGGGGTCGATGCGCACCGAAGTCGTAGAGGAGGACGGCGACCTCGTCCTGAACGGCGAGAAGATCTGGGTGAGCAACGTCCAGCACTCCAGCGCGGCGGTGGTCTGGACGCGGTTCCCCGAGGGGCTGGGGTCCGTCGTCGTCGAGTTCGACTGGGACGGGGTGAGCGTCGACCAGCACTACACCAACATGGCCGAACACGAGCAGACCCAGTTCCGCATGGAGGACGTCGTCGTCCCCGAGGCGAACGTCGTCACCCGGGGGAAAGAGGGGTTCAAACAGCAGTTACAGGCGCTCAACTGGGAACGGCTGGGGAGTGCGACGCTCGCCAACAGCATCTCGCGGTGCGCCCTCGACAAGGCCATCCAGTACGCCGGCGACCGCGAGCAGTTCGGCCAGCCAATCGGCGACTTCCAGGGTATCGAGTGGAAACTCGCGGACATGGCGAAAGACCTCGAAGCCTCCCGCGCGCTCACCTACCGGGCGGCCACCCGCGCCCACGAACAGGGGCGGATTCCGGACCGCCTCGACGCCTCGCTGGCGAAACTGCTCTCCAGCGAGACGGTCGAACGCGTCGTCAGCGAGTCCCTCCAGATCCACGGGGCGAACGGCTACCAGCGCGACCACCCGCTGGAGTACCTCTACCGCCTCGCGCGCGGCCGTCGGCTCGCGGCTGGGACCGACGAGATACAGAAGAACCAGATCGCCGCCGTCCTCAAGCGCGACGGCCTGCCGGACCTCGCGTAGTCAGGAGTAGTCCCGGTCGTACTCGGGCGCGCGTTTCTCCGAGAAGGCGGCGATGGCCTCCGAGTGCTCCTCGTCGTTGACGCAGTCCCACTGGTAGTCGATGGCTCGCTCGCAGTACTCCTCGAAGGACTGCTCGGGGTCCACGAGGTCGTTCGTCCGGCGGACGGCCAGCGCGGGCAGCGCGAGTATCTCCTCGGCGAGGGCGACTGCGCCGGCGAGCGGGTCCTCGCGCTCCTCGACGGCCAGTCCGAGGTCGACGCAGTCCTCGGGGGTGATGTCCCTGCCCGTGAGCAGGTACTCGCGGGCTTTCGCCTCGCCGACGAGTCGCGGGAGCAACCACGCCCCGCCGTCGCCGGGGACGAGTCCGACCTTCACGAACCCCTCGCGGAGGAGGGCGTTCGGCCCGACGACACGCAGGTCGCAGGCGAGCGCGAAGTCACACCCCGCACCGACGGCCGGGCCGCCGACGCCCGCGATGGAGGGTTTCGACATCCCTCGGAGCTGGCGGACGACGTTCTGGACGCCCCAGAGGTAGCCCGCGTAGTCCTCGTAGGTCATCTCCCCGGACCAGTCGGGCATCGTGGAGACGTCCGCCCCCGCGCAGAACCCGTCGTCCGCGCCCGTCAAGACGACGACGTAGACGCCCTCGTCCTCCCGCGCGTCGCGCAGGGCGGCGTTCAGTTCGAGGATGGTCTGTCGGCGGAACGCGTTTTTCACCTCCGGCCGGTCGATGGTTATCGTCGCGATGCCCCCGTCGGTGTCGTATCGAACGTCGTCGTACATGGGTACCGCCCGCACGCGGCGGGTCGTGTCTCGAGAACACACACCATGACACTTGACTCTATGCCTCCCGCGCCCGGGCGAAACGGAGCGTTCCGCGTAACGAGACGAACCGGGGTTCCTGCCTTCTCGAGAGACCCGACCACGTGACATTACACGCATATGCTTGTAACGACAGGAATACTCGTGGCTCCACCACGCCCCGACAGATCCAGATTTTGGTGACGGGGGTCGACCGCACCGGATTCGACTGCGGTCGGACGCCGGCGAGGGCCGGGGAAGGCGACCCGTCGTCGGAGACACCGCCGGGCGGGGGGCCGGTCGCGGCCCGGCGGCACCGCCTCGTCGTGCGTTCGTGTGACACGACGGTCCGGACGTGTGTTCCGCGTTCCGGAACCAGTCGGCGGTCACGACTCCGATTGGTGAACCCCTCGGTATCGCGCTTGAGGGACTTCTACGGGAACCAGTGCCAGCCCTCGGCTTCACTCGCGAGCCGGGGGACTGAAACAGCGCCATTTGAGAGGCCCTCAAAGCCGTACAGAGCACTCCGCCGCTCAATAGTCAGTTCCTCATCGAGGAAGATTATTTCTGAGGTGAATAGGACCCGATACGGCCCGATACTCGGGTCAGTGGCTGCTTTTGGGGCGCCTCTTTCGGTTCCTCATTGTGGAATAGAAGCGTGTCACAGAATCGCACTGGTCGTCGGTTCCGGCTACCTCGTCGGAGTTCCACGGGTGGACCTTCGACCCCCGGCGAGGGAGGTTCGACCAGCAGCGGGGGAGGAGCACGGAAGTGACCGTACGGGACGCTGGAGCGGACGAGGCGGCCCGGCGAACGTCGAGCACGGACGGCGAGACCACGGCAATGCTTTTGCTGACTGCCTCGCACGGGTGGGTATGGCCGAATTTCTGGGCGGGAGCCTCGAGCTCTCGCAGAGCCAGCGGCTGGTCCGCAAGTCCATCCGGGAGATCTGTGCGAACTTCGACCGCGAGTACTGGCGCGAGAGGTCGTCGGAGGGCGAGTACCCCCACGAGTTCGTCGACGTCCTCGCCGAGGAGGGGTGGATGGGCGCGCTGATCCCCGCAGAGTACGGCGGCGCGGGGATGGGGACGCCCGAGACGGTCGTGATGATGGAGGAGATCGCGGCCGGCGGCGGCGGGTTCGCCGCCGCACAGGCCGTCCACGGCGGCATCTACAACTCCGTCCCACTGGTGAAGTACGGCAGCGAGTCGATGAAGGAGGACCTCCTGCCGCGGGTGGCGGACGGCGAGGCGTCGATCCAGGCGTTCGGCCTCACCGAACCGAACGCGGGGTCGGACTCCACGTCCATCGAGACGCGCGCGGAGAAGGAGGGAGACGAGTGGGTCGTCACCGGCCAGAAGATCTGGACCTCGCGGGTCGACGTGAGCGACTACCTCGTCCTCGTCGCGCGCACCACCCCGAAAGACGAGGTGGAGAAGCGCACGCGGGGCATCTCGATGTTCCTCGTGGACGTCGAGGACGCCGTCGAGCAGGGCGCACTAGAGATGGACCACATCGACAAGTCGGCCAGCGAGTTCGTCCACTCCTTCCAGCTCTACTTCGACGGCCTGCGCCTCCCCGAGGACGCCCTCATCGGCGAGGAGGGTCAGGGGTTCTACCAGGTGCTCGACGGCCTCAACGAGGAGCGCCTCGTCATCGCGGCCGAGTGCCTCGGACTGGGTCGGCTGGCCATCGACCGCGGGGTGTCCTACGCCAACGAGCGAGAGGTGTTCGGGACCGCAATCGGCGCGAACCAGGCCATCCAGCATCCGCTGGCGGAGGCGTTCGCCCGCCTGCAGGCCGCCCGACAGCTCACGTACGCGGCCGCCAACCAGAGCGCGAGCGGTGAGAGCGTCGACCTCGGCGCGTACGCGAACATGGCGAAGTTCCTCTCGGCGGACGCGGCCTTCGAGGCGGCCGACGCCGCCGTCCAGACCCACGGCGGGTTCGGCGTCGCCACCGAGTACGACGTCGAGCGCTACTTCCGGGAGGCGCGCCTCACCCGCCTCGTCCCCATCACCCAGCAACTGGTGTTAAACTACATCGGCGAGAAGGTCCTCGGCCTGCCCCGGTCGTACTGAGCCGTCCCCGACTCGAACGCCCTGTCGCGGTCTGCAACATTTATGCCGACACCTGCGAACAGTGCGCACATGACCGAACGCGAAACCGGACGACTGGCCTACCTCGCCGAACCCAAGCGACTGGAACTGAAGGAGTATCCCGTCCCCGAGGCGGAACCGGGGGCCGTCGTCACGGAGGTGGAACAGGCGAACGTCTGCGGGTCCGAACTGCACATCTGGGGCGGCCACCACCCGCAGGTGAAAGAGGGCGTCCTCGGTCACGAGGCGCTCTGTCGGATCAAGGAACTCGGCGAGGGCGTCGAGACGGACTACGCGGGCGAACCGGTGGAGGTAGGCGACCGCATCGCCCCCGTCTACTACATCACCTGTCGGCGCTGTCCGGCCTGTCTGGTCGGTGAGTTCCACCTCTGTGAGAACGCGTATCGCTACTGGTCGAAGCCCCCCGAGGAGCCGCCGCACTTCCACGGGACGTTCGCGACGCACTACTACGTCCACCCCGACCAGTACTTCTACAAAGTGCCCGAGGACCTGCCGACGAACATCGCCGCGGGCGCGAACTGCGCGCTCTCGCAGGTGCTGTTCGGCTTCGACGAGGTAGGCGTCGGTTACGACGACACCGTCGTCGTCCAGGGGGCGGGCGGCCTCGGCCTGAATGCCATCGCCGTCGCCACCGAACGCGGCGCGGAGACCATCGTCGTGGAGGGCGTCGACGGCCGTATCGACCGGGCGAGGGAGTTCGGCGCGGACCACGTCGTCGACTTCCGCGAGTACGACTCCGTCGAGGCGCGCGCCGAGCGGGTCCGAGAACTCACCGACGGGCGCGGCGCGGACGTGGGTGTGGAGGTGGCGGGCGTCCCCGCCGCGTTCTCGGAGGGCATCCACCTCCTGCGCCACGGCGGGCGCTACCTCGAGATGGGCAACGTCTCGCCCGGCCAGATGACCGAGTTCGACCCCGGCCTCCTCACGCGGAAGTCCATCGACATCACCTCCGCCGTCCGGTACAACCCGTGGTACCTCCACAAGGCGCTCTCGTTCCTCACCGACCACCACGAGGCGTACCCCTACGCCGACCTCATCGACGCCGAGTTCGACCTCGTGGACGTGAGCGAGGCGCTCCAGAAGTCGGAGAACCGCGAGGTGACGCGGGCGAAGCTGATTCCCCACGCCCACGACTGAGCGCGACGGGGCGGTCCCCTCCTTCCCCCACCCGACACGCGGAGTTATGTCGCTCCGCCCGTTCACCCCTGCTATGAGCGACCACAGCGAGACGAACGACGTCACGGACCGGGCGCCCGACGCGGAACTCGCCGCGTTCGTCACGGACCTCGCGTACGACGACCTGCCCGACGACCTCGTCCGCGCCGCCGAACGCGCCTTCGTCGACACCGTCGGCGTGACCGTCCCCGGCGCGGCGGAGGGCGCCGGTCGGGTCGCGATGGAGACCATCGAGGCGACGGGTGGCGACGGTCCAGCCACCCTCGTCGGCGGCGGGAGCGCCTCCCTCGCGGACGCCGCCTTCGCGAACGGGACCGCCGGACACGCGCTCGACTTCGACGACGTGACTCGGGGCGTGTGGCACCCGAGCGTCCCCATCGTCGCACCCATCCTCGTACTCGCCGAAGCGCGGGGGCTGTCGGGGGAGGCGGCGGTGACGGCCTACGTCGCGGGCTACGAGACGCAGTGTTACCTCGCGGACGCCCTCCTGCCGGCCCACTACGAGCGGGGGTGGCACGCCACCGCCACCTTCGGGACGTTCGGCGCGGCGGCGGCCGGTGCGGCCCTCCTCGAACTCGACGAGGGCGAGGCGCGCCACGCCCTGAACGCCGCCGCCTCCCTGCCCGCGGGGCTGAAGGCGAACTTCGGGACGATGACCAAGCCGATGCACGCCGGCCACGCCGCCCGGTCGGGTCTCACGGCGGCGCTCCTCGCCGAGCGGGGCCACACCGCCACGCCGGGCGCGATGGGCCTCGACCGCGGCTTCATCGACCTCTATTCGGGGAACTCGGACCCCGCCGTCGGCGAGATGGCCTCCCTCGGCGAGGAGTGGGCGCTCCGCACGGACGGTATTCAGGTGAAAAAGTACCCCTGCTGTTACTTCACCCACCCCGCCATCTACGCAACGGAGGAACTCGTCGCCGAGAACGGCGTGGCCCCCGAGGACGTGGAGTCCATCACGGTGTCGGCCTCGCAGGGGGCCGCCGACGCCCTCCACTACCCCGACCCGAGCACGGGGCTGGAGGGGAAGTTCTCGATGGAGTACACCGTCGCGTGCGCGGCCGCGCGCGACCGGGTCGGCCTCGCGGCGTTCGACGACGAGAACGTCTCCGACCCCGAGGTGCAGGCGGTGCGCGAGCGCGTGACCTTCGAGGTGGACCCCGACCTCGGGTACAACCCCTACTTCACGTCCGTGACACTGGAGACGCGCGACGGCGAGCGCTACGAACGGACACAGGAGGTGCCCCCGGGAACGCCCGCGGACCCACTCTCGGATGCGGAACTGCGCGAGAAGTTCGAGATGTGTCTCGCGCGCGCGGGGCGGGGGGACGACGCGGGAGCGGCGTACGACCGCCTCGACTCGCTCCGGGAACAAGAGGACGCGGGGAGCGTGCTGTCGTCGCTCTCGTAGGCGGCGCCGACGGGAACCTATTTGTCCCCCTCCGCCATTCGTGAGCCATGTTCGCACTCGACGACGAACAGCGGATGGTTCTCAGACTCGTCTCGGACCTCGCCGAACGCGAGTTCGCCGAGGACGCCTGCTCGCACGGCGGAGAACTGCCGTGGGAGAACGCCCGGACCCTCGCCGATCAGGGCCTCGTCGGCATCAACATCGCCGAGGAGTACGGCGGCGGCGGGATGGGCGAATTCGAGGCCATGCTCGCCATCGAGGCGGTAGGGCGGGTCTGTCCCGACACGGCGAACTACCTCTACGGGCAGTCGATGGTCGCCCCCCGGGCGGTGGAGATGTTCGGTACCGAGAAAGCGAAGGAGCGCTACCTCCCGCCCGTCACCGCGGGCGAGTCGGCGCTCTCCATCGCCATCTCGGAACCTCACGCCGGGAGCGACGCGGGCGCGATGGACACCCACGTCGAGGCGGACGGCGACGACTTCGTGTTGAACGGCGAGAAGATATGGGTCAGCTACGTCGAGGACGCCGACGCCGCCGTCGTCTGGTGTCGGTTCCCCGATGGAAACCTCGGGACGGTCCTGATGGACTTCGACGCGCCGGGCGTGGACGTCGGCGAGCACTACACGAACATGGCCGGGCACTCCCAGACGCACTTCTTCATGGAGGACGTCCCCGTCCCGGCGGAGAACGTCCTCGTTCGGGGCCGGGAGGCGTTCAAGGAGCAACTGAAGGCGCTCAACTGGGAGCGCTGCGGGAGCGCCGCCTACGCCAACGCCATCGCGCGGTGTGCCTTCGAGAAGGCCGTCGACTACGCCCAACAGCGAGAACAGTTCGACCAGCCCATCGCGGAGTTCCAGGGGATGCGCTGGAAGGTGGCGGAGATGGCCACCAGTCTCGAAATCTCGCGCAACATGACGTGGCGGGCGGCCCTCGAAGCCGAGGCGCGCGGGCGCGTTCCCGACCGACTGGCGACGAGCATGGCGAAACTCGTCGCCTCGCGGACCGCCGAAGAGGTCGTCAGCGAGTCCCTGCAGGTGTTCGGCGCGACGGGCTACCAGCGCGAACACCCGCTGGAGTACCTCTACCGCCTCCAGCGCGGGCGGCGCATCGCCGCCGGGACCGACGAGGTGCTGAAAGACCAGATCGCCAGCGCCGTCTTCGAGGACGGCCTGCCCGACCTCGCCTGAGTCCGGTCGTCAGTACGACTCGATGCGCTCGCGCCACACCTCGGGGATGGGCGTCGAGGTCCCCGCCTCGCGGTCGTACGCGACCTGCACCGACTCGCCGGTGGCCGCGAGTTCGCCGTCGCCGTACACCTCGTAGGACATCGGGAGCGAGGACTCCCCCATCCCGTCGATGGTGAGTTCGACGCGCACCTCGGCGCCGAGTTCGACCGGCGCGTGGTAGGTCAGTTCCTGGCTGACGATGACGGTGTCGACGTGGTCGAGTCGCTCGCCGATGACCTCGTCGTAGAACGCGGCGCGTGCCTGTTCGAGGTAGGTGAAGTAGACGGCGCTGTTGACGTGGTCCATCGCGTCGATGTCCTTGAACCGTACCTGAATCGTGGTGACGAACGGGTCGTCCATACCGCCGTGGGGCGCCCCGCCGTACTAAACCTCCCGCCATCGCGCGCCACGGGGATAGCAGGTCACTCGACGACTCCGCCCCTCTGAGCCGGTCGCGTTCGGCCGCGTCGTAGCCCAGCGCGTCGAGGAGGGAGTCGGTGTCCGCGTCCCGGCCGGGCGCGTCGTCCAGTCCGCCGGGCGTCCGCGAGAACTCCGGGACGACGCCCGGAAGGTGGTACGACCCGAGTTCGGGGTGGTCGCGCTCGACGACGGCCCCCTGTGCGCGCACCTGCGGGTCGGCGACCATCCCCTCGCCGTCGTTGACCGGCGAGGCGAGAATCGTCCCCTCGCACTCGACGAAGTACGCCATCCACTCCTCGGCGGTTCGGTCGGCGAGGACCGCCTCGACGTCCGCCTGAAGTTCCGTCCTGCGTTCCAGTCGCGCCGTGTTCGTCCCGTAGGGGTGGTCCGGGTCGGTCCAGTCGGGGCGGTCGATGGCCGAACAGAAGTCCCGCCAGTGGTCGTCGATGACCAGCAGTCCGAGGTAGTCCTCGGCGGTGGCGAAGTAGCCGTTCGGGGCGAACGTCGCGCGGTAGGCGGGGTCGTAGTCGACGTGGTGCTGGCCGCCGGTGTACTCGGCGAGCTGGTGGCCCATGAGCGAGACGACGGCCATACTCTCGGGGACGCGCGGGCGGGGTTAAGTCCGCCCGTGCGACGTGTTATCGCACAGAAACACTTAGTAGCGCGACTCGCACACGTCGTAACACGATGAGCGACGACGACTCGGCGACGACGGAGCGACGTCTGCAGACCGGCTGGCAGGGACGGTACTACGAGGACTTCCAGGTCGGGGACGTCTACAAACACCCCTTCGGGCGCACCGTCACGGAGACGGACAACGTCTGGCTGACGAACGTGACGATGAACCTCAACCCGATGCACTTCAACGAGGCGTACGCCGCCGAGACGGAGTTCGGCGAGCGACTCGTCGACGGCCTGTTCGTCATCTCGCTGGCGGTGGGGATGAGCGTCGTGGACGTCTCCGTGAACGCCACCGCGAACCTCGGGTACGACGAGGTTCGCCACCACGCGCCCGTCTTCCACGGCGACACCATCTTCGCCGAGAGCGAGGTCATCGAGAAACGGGAATCCTCCTCCCGGGACCACGTCGGCATCGTCACCACGAAGCTCCGGGCGTTCAATCAGGACGGCGAGAAGGTCCTCAGCCTGAAGCGCACGCCGATGGTGCTCAAGCGCGAGTACGCCCAGCCGAGCGCCGCCCGGCCGCCGGGGTGGCCGGAGGGCGTCGGTACCCAGCCCGAGGACCTCGGGGACCAGCGGGGCGACTGATGGGCGACGAGCGACTGGTCGGCGACCTGCCTCTGACCGACGCGGCGACGGCGGCCGAACAGGTACCGGACGACGCCTGTCTCGCCGTCAGCGGGTTCGGGAGCGTCGGCTACCCGAAGGCCGTCCCGCTCGCCCTCGCACGGGCGGCGGGGTGGGAGGGGACGCTGGACGGCGGAGAGGGCGATGGACCGCCCGCGACCGGCGACCGGGACCTCTCGCTGACCGTCGTCTCCGGCGGGAGCGTCGGCGACGAACTCGACACCGCACTCGTGGAGGCGGGCGCGATGGCGCGCCGCTTCCCCTATCAGGCGCGGGCCGCCTCGCGGTCGGCCGCCAACGACGGGAGCGTGGCCTTCCACGACCGGCACATCGCGGGGCTGGGCGACGAGGTGCGCTTTGGCGGGCTCGCGGACCCGGACATCGCGATAGTCGAGGCCGTGTCGGTGGGCGAGGACTGGCTGGTCCCCTCCACGTCCATCGGCCACACCCCGGCGTTCGTCGCGGCGGCCGACCGCCTCGTCGTGGAGGTGAACCGCGCACAGCCGCTGGCGCTGGGTGACCTCCACGACGTCTACCGCCTCGCGCCGCCGCCACACCGCGAGCCCATCCCGCTCACGCGACCCGGCCAGCGCATGGGCGACCGACGGGTCCGGTTCGACCCGGGGAAACTCGTCGCCGTCGTGGAGACGGAGACGCGCGACTCCCCCTACTCGTTCCGCGACCCGTCGCCGCGCGACGAGGCCATCGCCGCGAACCTCGGCGACTTCCTGAGCGAGGAGGTCGAGCGCAACCCGGCGTTCGCCGAGGCGGTCCGCCTCCAGTTCGGCGTCGGGAGCCTCGGCAACGCCCTCATGGGCGAACTCGGCTCGGTCGACTTCGGGGACCGGGAGGTGGCGTACTTCGGCGAGGTCATCCAGGACGGCCTGCTGGACCTGCTCGACGAAGGGTCGCTCGCCGCCGCCAGCGCCACCTCGCTCGCGCTCTCCGCGGAGGGACAGGACCGCCTGTTCGCGGACGTCGAGCGTTACGCCGACGACGTGGTCCTCCGTCCGGCGGACGTCTCGAACAGCGCCGAACTCGTCGCCAGACTGGGCGTCGTCGCCGTCAACAGCGCACTGGAGGTGGACCTCTACGGCCACGTCAACTCGACGCACGTCGGCGGGACGCACGTCCGCACCGGCGTCGGCGGGAGCGGCGACTTCAACCGCAACGCCCTCGTCTCGGTGACGGCCCTGCCCTCAACTGCCGCCGGGGGCGACATCCCCCGAATCGTCCCGATGGCCCCCCACGTCGACCACACGGAACACGACGTGGGCGTCGTCGTCACCGAACAGGGCGTCGCGGACCTGCGGGGTCGCTCGCCGCGCGAACGCGCCGACCTGCTGGTCGAGGAGTGCGCTCACCCCGACTTCCGGCCCGCGCTCCGGTCGTACCTCGACCGGGCCCGCGAGACGGGCGGGCACGTCCCCCACGACCTCCCCTCGGCGTTCGACTGGGAGTAGTCGGGCGCGCACCGTTCGTGTTTACGTTCCTGAGAATTTCTAACGGAAGAACAATAATTTTACCACCCGTGGTATCGTGGGACACGGTGGATCACCGATGAACGTCCTAGAGGTGCTGACCGTCACGACGGTGCTGTACTTCGTCGCCGTCGCGTTCTGGATACTCAAGATGGAAGACTACCTCCAGACGCGCGAGGAGAACCGGGAGACCACGGCTGCCGGGGGTGAGCAGTGATGGCACAGGGAGGGGCCGTCTCGACGTGGGGCTGGGGGTTCCTCGTCGGCTACATCGTCCTCATCGCCGGGCTGGGGTACCTCGGGTACCGGCGGACGAACTCGCAGGACGACTACGCGACGGCCCGCGGCGGGTTCGGCTTTCTCACGCTGGCGTTCGCGTACGCGGCCACCGTCGCCAGTGGCTCGACGTTCATGGGCATCCCGGCGATGGCCTACGGGATGGGGTTCAAAGCCGGCTACTACGCCATGATCTACCCCATCGGCATCTACCTCGGGATGCTGTTCGTCGCCCGCATCACGAAGAAGGTGGGCGACCGCTTCGGCTCCCAGTCGGTCCCCGACTTCCTCGGCGACCGCTATCAGAGCCCCCTGCTCCGCCTGCTGGCCGCGCTCCTCGCCCTCTTCCTCCTGTTCTACGTGATGGCGCAGATAGCGGCCGCCGGGTGGATGTTCGACACCATCCTCGGGCTGGAGTACGACATCGGCATCTGGTTCGCCGGTGGCCTGTTGCTCCTGTACCTGACCGCCGGCGGGGCGCACGCCGACATCCTCACGGACGCCGTACAGGGAGCCATCATGGTCGGCGTCACCCTGCTCATCGTCGTCATGTTCGTCACCGGGTGGGGCATGGAGGGCGGGATGACCGCCGTCAACGGCGCGCTCCCGACCGACATGCAGTGGAACACCCACACCGACCCGGCGAACCCGACGTTCGCGAGCTGGTGGGTCATCTTCCTGCTGTTCATCGCGCACATCGGCTTCACGGCGCTTCCCCACCTCGGCAACAAGTTCTTCGCCATCAAGGGGACCCAGTACATGAAGAAGTTCATGACCGTCTCGGCGGTCATCGGGATGGCGCTCCCGCTGATGTTCCTCGGGGGGATCCTCGGGCGCGCACAGGGAATCCAACTGGAGAATCCCGACGCCATCGTTCCGATGCTGTTCGTCGAGAATCTGCCGGCGGTCGTGGCGGCGTTCCTCGGCGTGGCCATCCTCAGCGCCATCATCTCGACGGCCGACGGCCTCATCATCGCCATCTCGCAGATATTCGCGAACGACCTCTACCGGAAGACGTACGCCCCGTGGCGCGGCCGCGACCCGAACGACGACGCGGTCAACCAGCGTGCCCTCTGGATATCGCGCATCGCCACCGTCTTCGTGACGCTCGGTTCCGTCGCCGCCGTCATGACGCCGCCGGAGTACCTCGCCATCCTCCTGTGGGTCGGTATCGGCGGCATCATCGCCGGGTACGGCGGGCCGTACTTCGTCGGCGCGTTCCGTGAGAACACCTCGAAGGTGGCCGCCCTCAGCGGGTTCTCCCTCGCGTTCGTCGTCTACTTCGTCATCCACCTTGGCCCGCAGTTCGGCCTCTACGAGGGCTGGTACCCCTACAACGAGAACCCGTTCGCCTCCTCGGCCATCGGGTTCGTCATCTCGTGTGTGACGACGTACCTCGTCAGCAAGTTCACCGAACCGCTCCCCGCGAGCCACCTCGACGAGGTGTTCCGACCCGAGCGGAAGGGGACGGCGAAGTCGGGGACCAGGTCCGAGTCGGGGGCGGACGACTGATCCCATGGCCACGACGACCCCCCACCCGGACGGGACCGAGGTTCGGACGTTCGACCCGCGCCTCGACGCGGGGACGGCGACAGAGCGGACCGACCGCATCACGACCGGGGCCTACCTGCGGTCGCGCGTCGCGTCGCTGTTCGGACGCGACGAGCGCCCGGCGGACGTCTCGCTCGTCTACTACCCCGACTACGTCGCCTACACGACCGTCACGCTCCACCGCTACGTCGGTGGCGACCGGACGGTGAAGTTCCTCGTCGGCATCGACGCCGTCACCGGTCGCGTCGGCGAAGTCGACGTCGACCTGCCGACGCGGGAGGCGCGGCGCGTCGACCCGAGCGCGGTCATCGCGCCCGACCGTTCGCCGGTCGACGCCGAGGCCGAGTGGGAGGAGTGGCTCTTCCCCTACCTCGACCGTCGCTTCCGGCCGGTCAAGCGCCCCGACTACACGCTCGACGACCTCGAACTCGTCTTCGTCCCCTACTGGCTGGTCGACTACGGGAGCGCCGAGGAGAGCTACGTCGTCAGCGGCCTGACGAAGCAAGTCGAGGAGGTCGTCTCGCTGAAACCCGTCGAGGGGTACTACGCGGAGACGCGGGGAGCAGGCGCCCGCGAGTGACTCAGTCGAACGCGGCGGCGACGACGGCCCGCAGTCGGTCGTCGACGGTCCGCGGGTTGGTCGCGATGCGCCGGTCCTGAGCCACCGTCCGCTCGACTATCGCCCCCACGTCGTCGGTCCCGAGTCCGAGGTCCGACAGCGACCCCGGGAGATCGAGGGCCGCCCGGAGGCGGTCGCACTCCGCGAGGAGGGCGGCCGCGGCCTCGTCGTCCGTAGCCGCCTCCGTCACGCCGAGGTCACGGGCGAGCACGGCGTACTCCCCCCGGCGCGCCGGGAGGTTGTACGTGAGGCCCGGTCGGACGGAGGCGGCGAGACACTCCCCGTGGGGACGACCGGTCATCCCGCCGACGGTGCTCGCGAGGGCGTGGACCACGCCGAGTCCCGCCGTCGAGAACGCCGCCCCCGCGAGGTGTGCGCCGAGGCTCATCGCCCGCCGTGCCGCCCGGTCGCCACCGTCGGCGTACGCCCGTTCGAGCGACCCGTGGGCGAGCGTGAGCGCCTGCCGGGAGAGCGGCCGGGACACCGGGTTGGCCCCCTGATAGGTGATGGGCCGTTCGGGGACCCAGCGGTGGTCGCGGGCGGTGAGCGATTCGAGGGCGTGGACGAACGCGTCGAACCCCGAGCGGGCGGTGACGTGTGCCGGCAAGCCCTCGGTGAGCGTCGGGTCGACGAGCGCGGCCGTCGGACGGAGGTGTTCGTCGCTGATTCCGCGCTTTACCCCCTCGTGCGCGAGCACGGCAGTCTGTGTCGCCTGCGACCCCGTCCCGCTGGTCGTCGGCACCGCCAGCACCGGAGCGGTCGGGCCGGCGACCCGACCGACGCCGAGGTAGTCCGCGGGGTGGCCGCCGTGGGCCGCGAGGACTGCGGCCACCTTCGCGGTGTCGATGGCGGAGCCGCCGCCGACGGCGACGACGCCGTCCACGTCGTCCAGCGGGAGGTCCTCGAAGTCGTCGGTACCGGGTTCCGTCGTCGCGTAGTGCGTCTCCACCGGACGCTCGACCGGGTCGGTGACCCGCGAGAGGACGCCCGCCTCCTCGACGCCCTCGTCGGTGACGACGAGCGGACGGTCGACGCCGTACCGGTCGAGTGCCGCCGGGACTTCCGAGGCGACGGTCGCACCGAAGCGCACGTCTGGAGTTCGAAACGTTATCGGAGTGCCGTGAACGTCGTCCATGCCCCGTGTTCGCACCCGCCGCTGAAAGTCCTCGGGGACGACGCCACGGTACTCCACGTTCCCTCTACCGGAACGTTAAATATCGGGTAGGCATATGGCATCGTAGCCCATGATACAGCAGGACACGAACACGGGTGGCGTCAAGTCCATCGGGACGGCGTTCGACGTTATCGAAGCCCTCCGGACGCTCGACGGGGCGCGCATCACGGAACTGTCGGAGGAACTCGGCGTCGCCAAGAGCACCGTCCACCGCCACCTCGATACGCTGTACCGCCGGGGGTACGTCGTCCGCGAGGGCGACGAGTACCACGTCGGCCTCCGGTTCCTCCAGTTGTCCGAACACGCCCGCCTCCGCAAACCGGAGTACGAACTCGCGCGCGCGAAGGTAGAGGAACTCGCCCGTGAGACCGAGGAGCGCGCGCAGTTCATCGTCGAGGAACACGGCGAGGGGGTGTACGTCCACCTCGAGACCGGACGCCACGCGGTCCACACCGACTCCGGCGTCGGCCGGCGAATCCCCCTCTACGCCACCGCCGCCGGCAAGGCCATCCTCGCGCAGTTCCCCGACGAGTACGTCCGCGAACTCCTCGACCGCGACGGGATGTCGGAACTCACCGACCACACCATCACCGACCCGGACTCGCTGTTCGAGGACCTGTCGACCATTCGCGACCGGGGGTACAGCGTCAACGACCAGGAGAACACCCGCGGCATCCGCGCGGTGGGCGTCCCCGTCTCTGGCCCCGAGGGGTTCGTCGTCGGTGCGCTGAGCGTCTCCGGCCCGACCCACCGGATGAAGGGCGACCGCCTCGAACGGGACCTGCCCGACCTGTTGCTGGGGACGGCCAACGAACTCGAACTCAACATCACCTACTCGTGACAGGGCTACGACTGTCACGTCGGCGTATCTGTTTCGTCTCGTAGAACCGCCATCCGGCGCGCGTCGTCCCCGAAATCGAACCCCGAAGGAGGGAGCGACCGCGTTCCGCGCGCCGCGGGCCGTTCCGCCGCGCAGAACGACGCCCCGTGCGGACCGGGAGGCGCCGGCGTACCCACACCGGGGTTTATGTCAGCTCGAACGAACCGAGGGGGTATGATCGGCGACGACCCACTGCTGACCGACGAGGAGTCGGCGTACCTCGCTGAGACGCGGCGAGCGCTCGACGAGGAGGTGTTCGTCGGGCGACTCGACCGCGAGCACGTCCGTGCGCTGGACCGCAACGAGGAGTCGGCGGAGGACTGGCGGGAGTACATGCGGCGGATGGGCGAACGCGACTTGCTCGGCATCAGCGTCCCCGAGGCGTACAACGGGGCCGGCGGGACGTTCACGGAGACGGCGCTGGCGGAGGGGGCCATCGGCAACCGGGGGAGCATCGTCCACGCCTGTCAGGCCTCGCTCACCCAGCACATCGGGCGGACGATGTACGAACACGGAAGCGAGCACGTTCGGGAGACCTACCTGAAGCCGATGCTCGCCGGGGAGTTCGTCGTCGCGCAGGCGTTCACGGAACCGGCGAGCGGGACGGACATCGCCCACCTCGGGACGCGCGCGGAACGCGAGGGCGACCACTGGGTCGTCGATGGGGAAAAGCGGTTCATCGACTTCGCGCCCTACGCCGACGTGCTGTTCGTCCCCGTCAGGACGGGTGGCGAGGCGGGCGACCGGGAGGGCCTGTCGATACTGGTCGTCGACGGCGACACCGAGGGGTTCGAGGTGCTCGAACGCCACGCCGACTGGCACGGCTTCCGGGGGACGGGCGCGTCGTGGATTCGCTTCGACGACGCCCACGTCCCCGTCGAGAACACCATCGGCGAGGCGGGCAGCGCGTGGTCGTACATCACGAACGAACTCAACCTCGAACACCTCACCATCTCGCGGTACTGCCTCGGTGCGGCCGAGCGCGCACTCGCATTCGCGGCGAACTACACCGAGGCCCGCGAGGTCAACGGGCGGCCCCTCTCGCGCTATCAGGGCGTGAGCCACCAGCTCTCGGAGTGTGCGACCCGGCTGGACGCCGCCTACCTCCTCAACACGCGGGCGGCGCGCATCCTCGACCGGGACGGGATGGCCGCCGGCCGGATGGAGGGGGCGATGGCCAAGCAGTTCGGCAACGAGGTGGCCCACGCGGTGGCCGACACCGCGATGCAGGTGATGGGCGGCGTCGCCACCACCGCGAAGTACCCCGTCGAGCGCATCCAGCGAGACGTGCGCGCCGGGCGGTACATGGGCGGCGCGACGGAGGTGATGAAGGCCATCGTCCAGCACGACGCCTACGACAGACTGCGCGACGAGGACTTCGACGGGTCCCTCGTCGGACGGGAACACGAGGGCCTGCCGTGGTGAGCGGGCGTCGGAGGGAGGAGGTCAGTCGGGGCGTTCCATCCGGAAGCGACTCTCGACGGAGTCGTAGAAGCTCCCGGCCAGTCGCCCCACGACGTCGAGGTTCCCGACGTCCACCTTCCCGTCCTCGGTCAGGAGGCCGTCGTCGATGTGCGCGTACACCACCTCGCCCATGACGACGTGGTGCGATCCGACCCGCTGCATGTCGTACAGTTCGCACTCGTAGGCCACCTCGACGCCCGCGACGCGGGGCGGGCGCACCTTCGTCGAGGCGGCGCGTTCGAGGTCCGCGAAGTCGAACTCGCTCTCGTCGCTCGGAACCGAGGCGCTCGTCCGATTCATTGCCTCCGCGAACGGCGCGGTGACGACGTTGACGACGAACTCCTCCGTCTCCTCGACGTTCCGGGCGGTGTCGGTCAACCCGTGGGGGCGGACCCCCGGCGCGAACATGACGACGGGCGGCGAGACGCTCACCACGTTGAAGAAGGAGTACGGCGCGAGGTTGTCGACGCCCTCGGTGCTCGTCGTCGAAATCCAGCCGATGGGTCGCGGGACGACGGTGCCGGTCAGCGTGCGGTACATCGAACGGTCGTGGGTGCTCGGATCGAGTTCCATGTGGTCTGGTTCCCTCGCGAGGGACGCTGCCGTCGCTTTCGCGGCGACCGCCAAAGCGTTTCGCCCCCCGCACGGGGTGGTCCCACCGCCTCCGGGAGACCCCTCGTCCAGAGTGTAACGGAACGGCGATGGCCCGCGGCGCGACCCCCGGACGGTGACTCGCCCGGCGACCCCTGCGATCCTGTGTCCGGTCATCGGGCGCGTCGGTCGCTCCGCCGCCGACCGGGGAGTTAAGTCCCCGCGGCCGGACCTCAGGTCGGTGACCACCCAGTGCCGACAGCACACGTGACGGGCCTCGCGGCCCTCCCGAACGGACGGTACGACGCGCCGGAGCGTGACCTCGCACTCCGGGTCGTCCTCGACGCACTCGACGACGCGGGCCGTTCCCCACGCGACATCGACGGCCTCTACCTGCCGAAGCCGCGCCCGTGGACGCCACAGGGGTTCTTCTCGACGCTCCTCGCGAACCTCCTCGGGGCGGCACCCCGGCGGACGGTGGAGACGTACACCGGTGGGACGAGCGGCGGGAGCGCCTTCCAGACCGCCGTCGCGGACGTTCGCGCGGGCCGGGCAGAGACGGCCGTCGTCCTCGCCGTCGAGCGCAACTCCATCATCGACACCGCCGACTACTTCCGGTACATCCTCGGCATCTTCGACCGGGAGTTTCAGGCCCCGGCGGGACCGTCGATTCCCGCCGTCTACGCCCAGTCGATGCAACGCTACTGCCACGAGTACGGCGTCTTGCGGGAGGCGATGGCGGATATCGTCGTGAAGAACCGTGCCAACGGGGCGACGAACCCCGAATCGGTCTTCGACGCGGGCGTGAGCGCCGACGAGGTGCTCGGGTCGCGACCCATCGCCGACCCCCTCCGACTGTTCGACTGCCCCCGTCCGTGCGACGGGGCGGCCGCGCTGGTCGTGTCGAGCGAACGGTCGGGGAACGCGGACGGCGAGGCGGTTCCGGTAGCGGGACTCGGTGCCCACCACGCGTCGAGCCATCTCGTTGGGACGCGCGACGGGTCGCTCGCGCACCTTCCCGCGGTCGGCGGGGCGGTCGAGGACGCACTCGGGGACGCGGGATGCGACGTCGAGTCGGTGGACGTCCTCGAACCGTACGCGCCGTTCCCGCACGTCGAGGCCATCCTCACGGAGGAGGCGGGCCTGTTCGACCGCGGCGAGGGTGTCGCCGCCTGCGCCCGTGGCGAGACGGCCCTCGACGGCGCACACCCGGTGAGTCCCTCGGGTGGGTGTCTCGGCCGGGGGCACCCCGCGATGGTGACGCCGCTGTTGAACCACGTCGCCGCCGTCCGACAGGTCCGGGGGACCGCCCACAATCAGGTGGACGGCGCGGAGACGGTCCTCACGACGAGCGAACACGGCCACGTCGACGGTGCCACGGCCACCGTCTTCGGGGGTGGGCGATGAACGGGTCGTCCGACCCCGACGACTCGGGTGACGGCGGTGGCGCGCTCGAAATCGGGCGCTACACCCGCCCGTTCTGGTCGGCACTCTCCGAGGGCGACTTCCTCGTCCACGAGTGTCGGGACTGCAACCGGGCGTTCTTCCCGCCCGCGCCGGTCTGTCCGCACTGCGGGGCCACGGAGGTCGAGTGGGTCGAGGCCAGCGGCGAAGCGGAGCTGTACTCCTTCACCCGCCAGCACACCGCGCCGCCGGGGTTCGATGCGCCGGTCCTCCTCGGTCTCGTCGAACTGGCGGAGGGCCCGCGCGTGCTGTGCGCTATCGAGGGCGAGTACGGCGACCTCGAACTCGGGCAGGCGGTCGAACTCGTCGCGACGGAGTACGACGAGGGGTTCGACCGCGGCGACCTCTCGGGCGAGGCGTTCTTCGCGGCCCGGCCGGTCCACGACCGAAGTGAGTAGAGGAGGGCGAGACAGGAGGAGAGCGAAACGGGAGAAGAGCGAAACGGGAGGAATGAGAAGCAGGAGGAAAGGAGAGAACGACCGCGATTCGGTCAGTAGAACGTCTCGTTCGCCTTCGCCGTCTCGACGAGGAGATCGCAGGGGAGCGTCTCCATCGACTTCTCGAACGGTTCGTGGCGGTCGGCGAGTTCCACGAGGCGGCGGACGACGGCCTTCGCGCCCACCTCGTCGGCCTTCTCGAAGGGACCCATCGGCCAGTTGCCCCCGAGGCGTGCCCCGGTGTCCACGTCCTCGACGGTGGCGACGTCGTGCTGGACCATCTTCGCCGCCTCGTTGATGACCGGCGCCCAGACGTCGAGGGGGTCGACGTCGCGCCCGGCGCGGGCGTCGATGTCGGGCGCGTCCTGGTCCTCGTAGCTGTAGAAGCCGTGGTCGGCCTTCCGGCCGTAGTGCCCGCGGTCGTACAGTTCGTGCAGGAGCGGGCAGACCCGCGTGTCGTAGCGCAGCAGTCGGTCGTCCGTGAGGTGGTCCTCCTCGGCCTCGACGCGAATCTGGATGCCGCCGGTGAAGTCCGCGAGTTCGAACGGCCCCATCGGGAAGCGCTCCTTGTACTTCATCGCGGAGTCGACCTCCTCGATTTCGGCCTCACCGTAGTAGGCCATCCACGCGGCGGCCTCGCCGTACGGTCGCATGCAGCGGTTGACGATGAACGAGGGGACGTCCTTGCGACACCGGATGGGCGTCTTGCCCCAGTCCTCGACGAGGGCCTCACCCAGGTCGGCGACGACGGGGTCGGTGTGTTCCGTCTCGATGACCTCGACGAGGTCCATCAGCATCGGCGGGTTGAACCAGTGCGTACCGATGACCTGCGAGGGGCGGTCGGTCCCCTCGGCGAGTTTCGTCACGTTCAGCCCCGAGGTGTTCGTCGCCAGAATCGCGTGGTCCGGCGTGTGCTCGTCTAGCTGGTCGAACACCTGCGCCTTGATGGACTGCTGTTCGAGGACCACCTCGGTGACGAAGTCCACGTCGCCGACCGCCGTCTCGAGGTCGCTCTCGAAGGAGAGGCGGTCCAGCGCGGCGCTCGCCTCCTCCTCGGAGATGTGGCCCTTCTCGGCGGACTTGTCGTAGCTCCACTCGATGTGGCCCTCGGCGGCCTCGACCTGTTCGGCGTCGATGTCCTGCAGGGTGACCTCGTAGCCCGCGAGTGCCTGCACCGCGGCGATGCCGCGACCCATCTCGCCGGCGCCGATGACCGCCGTGCGCTCCACGTCCTCGACTGATTCGAGCGTCATGCTCGCTCGTTGGCGTGGGGTGTGAAAAGTGTGTCCGGTTCGCGCGTGCGTCACCACCTCACTCCCCCTCTGACCCTCACTCCCCCTCCGACTCGCGCCGGCGCCCGCACCCGGATAGGCGCTCACTCCTCGCAGTCGAGGGTGCGCGCGAGGGCCGTGAGGTCGTCCGCGAGCGTCGTCGCCGCCGTCAACACCGGGTAGGTCCAGTCGGCGTCGTGGTAGAGGTACCGACAGAGGGCATGGCCGTCCAGGGAGTGACTGTCGACGACCGGGTCCCCCAGGCGGCGCTGGCGGTCGGTCACCGTCGTCTCGCATCGCTCCTGCAGGGCCGCGAGGCGCGTACAGGGGCACTCGGGGCCGTCGTCCTCCCTCCTCGCCGGGAGCGGGCCGGAGCGGGTCGTCCCCCGCAGGTCGTCGGCCGCCTCGACGATGTCCCGCAGGGTTCGGTCGGCGTCGTCGAGCGCCGCCGACTCGACGTCCAGCGCGTCGATCAGTCCCTCCCGGGAGGTCCGTGCGGTCCGGGCGGCCCCCAGCAGGGTCTCCCTGAACGACTCGGTGAAGGTCGAGGGACCGCCGCAGACGACGCCCGTGGCGATGTCCTGGCCGAGTTCCGAGGCGAGGTGCTCGGCGAGCGACTCGTCGTACACCGACCCGAAGTGGTCGACGGCCATCACCGTCTCCCGGTAGACGCACCTGACGGCCGCGAGCGGGTCGGAGGACCCCCCCACGGACGTCGACAGCGTCGTCGTCCGCATCGAGGGCACGCCGGACGGCCCGGTGCTGGTCGACCCCGGGAGCGAGAGGTCCTCGACGCCGGATTCGAACCGACGGAACGCCGCTCGCTCGGCGGCCACCTGCTCGCGCTCTTCGCGGAGCAGGTCGCGGGCGGTTCGGACGGGGGCGACGACGTGACGGTGCATGGTGTCTCCAGCGGGGGTGTCGTGGCCGACCGAACCCGCCGGACGGCGGACGCCGACGCTGGCGAGGCTACGAGGACTCCCCCTCTCTCGCAGCGGTTCGTGGTATCGCATGACAGAGAGTGCGGCGTCGTGTTAAGTGTTGTTGTGGGGAGGTGACTGGTCGAGGCGTGAGGGCGAAATCGGGGTCGAGCAGCGGAAGCGACGTTTCGGCGGACCGACGAGACAGTGACCCCGGAGACGACGGGTCGTGGCTCGCGCTCCCAAACGCTTACCTCGGGGAGGGACACAGAGACAGTCGATGCGCACCGAGGAGTCGACCGGCGGCCGCCTCCCCCTGTCGGGGGTGACGGTCGTCGACCTGACGCAGGTGGTCGCCGGCCCGTTCGCGACGATGACGCTCGCGGACCTCGGGGCCGACGTGGTGAAGATAGAGGCGGTCGGTCGCGGCGACCGGAGCCGGTCGATTCAGCCGGTGCCCGAGTACTTCGACACCATCAACCGGAACAAGCGGAGCGTCACGCTCAACCTGAAGGACGAACGCGGCCAGCAGGTCGCACTGGATTTGCTGGCCGACGCCGACGTCTTCGTCGAGTCCACGAAGCCCGGCCGCATCGACCGCTACGGCCTCGACTACGAGACGGTCCGTGAGGTGAACCCCGACATCGTCTACTGCACCATCACGGGGTTCGGGACCGACAGCCCCTATCAGGACCTCCCCGCGTGGGACATGCTCATCCAGGGGATGAGCGGCATCATGAGCATGACAGGCGAACCCGACCGCACGCCCCTCTGGTCGGGACTCCCGAGCGGCGACCTCATCGCCGGGTCGTACGCCGTCCAGAGCGTCCTCGCGGCGCTCTACGCCCGCGAGCGCGGCGATATCGAGGGGGAGTGGGTCGAGGTGCCGATGTTCGACGCCGCCGTCTCGTGGCTCACCTCGCGCGCCGGCTACACCTTCGGGACGGACGAACCGTTCCCCCGTCACGGGACCCACCACCCCTCTATCGCGCCGTTCGGACTGTTCGACGCGGTCGACGGTACCGTCGTCGTCGCGGCCGGGACCGGCAGTCTCTGGGAGGCGCTCTGTGCGGCGGTCGACCGCCCGGACCTCGCCGAGGACGACCGATTCGCGACGATGGACGACCGGGTGGAGAACCGCACGGAACTGCTCGCCGCCCTCGAACCGGTGTTCGCCGACTACGAGGTGGCCGAACTGGTCGCCCGACTGCGCGAACACGACGTCCCCGCGGGGCCCATCCACGACACCGCGTCGGTCTGGGAGGACGAACACGTCCGGGAGCGGAACCTCCGGCGGACAATGGAACGCGAGGGGCGGCCGGACGCGGAGGTCATCGACCACCCGGTCCACTTCACCAACCTCGTCACCGACCTCGGGACGCCGCCCGAGGAACTCGGGGAGAGTACGGACGACGTCCTCTCGGACCTCGGGTACGATCCGGAGACCGTCGACGACCTGCGGCGGGACGGGGTCGTCGACTGAGGTGGGAACGAGGTCGTCCGGTCGGCGTCGGGAGTAGGGACACCTCGGTGTCGCAGATGGGTGAGGGTCCCCCCACACACACACCCCTCGTCCAGAGTGTAAACGGGAACGAGGGTGGGGGGAGGGGAAGCGGAGGTGTCGGTCAGTGGAGACGTTTCCCGCTATCGAGGCCAACCGACTCGTGAGGCGCGGAGCGTGTACTGCAGTGACTGCCAAAACAGAACCCCTCTCGAACCCGCTAGACCACCGTTTCCCGTCGAATCGCCGAAGCAGCCGAGTCTACGCTCGGCTGTCTGTCGACTTGCTTAATCTAGCTTGGCGGGATGTTCGCTGGAGTAGCTATTAAATCTAGGGGCAGAACAGTATCGTCGGATGAGAGGTCGCGTGGAGAGTGGTGTGGACTGTGATTCGGACGCACCCCTCGCTGCTCTCTCGAGGAGTGTCGTGTATCGAACTACGAGACGGCACAGGAGGCCGCGAGACGTCAGTACCGCCGTCGTCCGGCGACAATACACCGACTTCGACCTTGACCCACCGCTCCGTTTCGACGCACCTCCCTCCTTACACCCCCCACCCCCTCTCGCGCAGTTACACTCTGGACGAGGGGTGTGTGTGTCCCCTCGGCCCCATCGACAGTCCCCGTCGGCTGGGCCGAACTCCGACGCGAACTGACGGCCACCGGGGAGTCGTTCGACTCCTCGACCCGGTGGATGAGGTCGACCCATCTTGAGTAATGTCGACCCGGTGCGGGTAATGGTTCGCCGTCACGGGTGATGGTCTGTCTCTGTACTGCCTCCCGCCTCTGCACCCTCTTCCGTCCTTGCACCCCCTCCTGTCTCTCTCATCTCCGACCCGCTCTCGCGCAGTTACACTCTGGACGAGGGGTGTCCGAGACCCGTCCCATGTACTCACCGACGACCGGCTCTCGTGGTCTCTACGGCCGATATTCGGACGGATACACTCTGTGCCGGGGGTGTCGGACGCGCGTCTGACGAGTGAACAGCGTTCGACAGACGAACAGAACGTGTGCCGACATCGCACACGAACGGACACATTATCGGGACGCTCCTCGACACCCTCTCCCTCCCGCGCGGTTTACACTCTGGACGAGGGGTGTGTGTTCCCTCCGTCTCGGACCCCCGACGGTCCACCTCCTGTCACTCGATACACTCTGGACGAGGGGTGTGGGGAACCGGCAGTACGAGCAGTCAGCCCGCCGAATACACTCTGTTCGCGGTCGGTCAGGGATTCGACCTGTCCGGTCGGAGGTCGTCCGAACGCGGTGAATACCGTGTAGATACACTCTGGACGGGGAGGGACAGATATATGTGGGAGGCGTTCCGCGAGTGACTATGGCAGACGAACCCACGCGGCTCTCGGACTTCGACGGGGCGTACGACGACCCGTCCGAGGACCCCCTGTTCGCCGCCGAGGACGAGGGGCGGGGCCGACTGGGCGTCTTCGAACGCAAGGAACTCCTGAAGGTCGGACACGTCCCGGAGAGCACTCGCATCGTCGGTCGAGACGGGGAGATCGAGTCGGTCGCCGCAGAACTCCGCCCCATCGTCCAGAACGATCCGCCGAACAACGTCGTCATCTACGGGAAGACCGGGACGGGGAAGTCGCTCGTCGCGCGCCACGTCACCGAGCGCGCCCGGCGGGCCGCCGTCGCGAACAACGTCGCCGCGGGGACGGTGTACGTCGACTGCGCACAGCACAACACGCAGACCCGCGTCGCACGCACCATCACCCGGACGCTCAACGACGAGGAGGTCACCGGCCTCTCCATCCCGCGCGCCGGCATCGGGAGCGGGGAGTACTACGACTACCTCTGGGAGATACTCGACAAACGGTACGACGCGGTCGTGGTCATCCTGGACGAGGTGGACCGCCTGAGCGACGACGACGTTCTGATGCAGCTCTCGCGCGCCCGCGAGTCTGGGAAGGCCGAGTGCCACCTCGGGGTCATCGCCATCAGCAACAAGATCGAGTACCGCGACCGCCTCAACGAGCGCGTCAAGTCGAGTCTCCGCGAGGAGGAGTTCGTCTTCCAGCCGTACGACGCCGACCAGTTGCGCGACATCATGCACCACCGGCGCGACGCCTTCCGCGACGGCGTCCTCACCGAGGAGGTCATCCCGCTCACGGCGGGGTTCGCCGCACAGGAACACGGCGACGCGCGCAAAGCCATCGAGATTCTCCGCCACGCCGGGGAACTCGCGGAGCGCCGGGGCGACGAACACGTCACGGAAGACCACGTCCGCGACGCACAGGAGTGGGCTGAGATCGACCGCTTCGAGGAACTGCTCCGCGGATCGACGACGCAAGTGAAGTTCATCCTCTACGCGCTCGCGACGCTCACCGAGGCCTCCGACGGCGAGGAGTTCTCGACGAGTCGCATCTACGAGCGCTACCGCGACACCTGCGACACCCTCGGCGCGAACGTCCTCGGCGAGCACCGCGTCTACGAACTCCTCAAGGAGCAGGCGTTCCTCGGCGTCGTCGAGTCCCGTCGCACCGGCGGTGGGCGCGGGCAGGGCAGCTACCTCGAACACCGCCTCGTCAAGGACACCGACGTCGTCCTGAAGTCCGTCCTCCGGGACAGCAGGCTGAGCGACCTCCGGTAGGGTGTCCGAGCGGGACGGTCCCCGGTACGATTCCCCGACGACGGGAGGACGACCCCGACGGCCGACTGGCAGCGTCGGCCGCCACGCACAGCTATTTGTGACCGCTCTCACAACCCCTTGCCATGCGAATCGGGAGATATTCACACGGCGACGAGGCGCCGTGGGTCGGCGTTCGGCGGGAAGAATCGGTCGTCGACCTGCGGTCCGCCGGCGCGGCCGTCGGCATCGACCTGCCACGCTCGACCCGCGCGTTGCTCGGAGAGTGGCGCTGGCAGGAGAAGGCGGGACTCGCGGTCGACTCCGCCCTCGAGACGGGCGTGGGACGCTACGACCACGACGAACTCGACCGGCACGCGCCGGTCGGTGCCCCGGAGAAGGTCGTCTGCGTCGGGTTGAACTACGCGGACCACGTCGAGGAGACAGACGAGGACCCGCCGGAGGAACCGGTCCTCTTCTCGAAGTTTCCCACGTCGGTCGTGGGCCCGGACGACGACATCGCGTGGGACCCGGACCTCACCGACGAGGTGGACTTCGAAGCGGAACTGGTCGCCGTCGTGGGCGACCGTGCCCGTGAGGTGAGCGAGGACCACGCGATGGACCACGTCGCCGGCTACACGGTCGGTAACGACGTCTCGGCGCGCGACCTGCAGTTCGACGACGGCCAGTGGGTCCGGGGCAAGAGCCTCGACACGTTCGCGCCTACTGGTCCCGAACTCGTCACCAGCGACGAGGTGGCCGACCCGGAGGGACTCGACATCTGGACGGACGTGAACGGCGAGCGACTGCAGGACTCCTCGACGGAGCACCTCGTGTTCGGCGTCGCCGAACTCGTCGCGTTCTGCTCGCGCGCGTTCACGCTCTCGCCGGGCGACCTCGTGTTCACGGGCACGCCCCCGGGCGTCGGCGCGTTCCGCGACCCGCCGATTCACCTCGACGACGGGGACCGCGTGACGGTCGGCGTCGAGGGTATCGGCGAACTCACCAGCGACTGCAGACACCGCTGAGCGGCGGCAGTTCGCCCGCCCCCGGCGCTCCTCGTGCACGTCGTCGTGACACCACTACCGTTGTCACGTGCGCTCAGTCGGACGAGGAGGCCTCACCCTCGTCGAACTGGTCGAGCAGGGAGAGGACGTCCTCCTGTCGGCCGGTGTCCCGGTCGACGACGCGGATGTCGACGAGGACGTCGTAGTCGCCCGCGCCCATGTAGTCGGCGCGCTTGAGTCGTTCGAGGGTGTTCTCGGTGACGGCGACGGTCCGGCTCTGGAGTTTCTGGAGCGTCTCGCGAGAGGACTCCAGCGGGTCGCCGCCGCGTTCGGGGCTCTCGACGCCGCGTTCGCCCGTCAGGTAGGTGTACACCGCCTGGTGGGAGACGAAGTCGTGGTCGAGCGACTCCACGTCGACGCCCTCGCGCTCCAGTCGTCGGCGGGCCGTCGTCCGGTTGCCGGCGTCGACGTCCTTCGCCGTCAGGAGGCGGTAGGTGTTCTCGACCTCGCCGTCGACGGGTCGCATCCGGGCGTCCTCCATCGCCGCCGCCAGCAGGCGACGGTTGAAGTAGTCGGCCAGTTCGCGGAGGCTCATCCGGTCGCCCTCCTCGTCGGTCCAGCGCGCCTCTAAGTCGGCACCCATCCCCGTCAGTTCGTAGTCGTCGATGAGTCGGGCGACCTTACTCATCGCCACTCGTCGTGGGCTGTTCACTCCGGTCGTTCATTACCTGTGCCAGGGGCCGAGACGGTATATGACTTGCTGACTGCACGGAGGACGTCACTCACGGACGAACCGCACGACGGGGATACCGTTCGCCAGAGCCGAACGGACGGGGCGGCCGAACGACAGGGAAGTCGGGCCGGTGGGTGGGACGTGACGGGGAGCGAGGCGACGGGCACCGCTACGACTCCTCGGACGTCTCGTTCGGGTTCGTCGAACGCTCAGGAATGGAACATGAGGTTCACCTCGATGGCGTTGGCGCTCGCGAGGAGGCTGTCCCGCAGGTCCGCCTCGCGTCCGCACCCGAAGAGCCGACGGGCGGGCCCGGAGAGCGTGATAGCTCCCTCAACGGTCCCGTCGGGGGCGTGGACGGCCGTCCCGAGTGCGACGACGCCGTCGAGGTACTCCTCGCGGTTCGTGGCGACGCCGGACTCCCGGACGTCGGCGAGTTCCTCGTGGAGGGACTCGCGGTCGGTGATGGTCGCGTCCGTGAACGCGGGGAGGCCCCAGCGGTCGACGACGCCGTCGACCCGGTCCCGCGGGTACGTCGCAAGGACGGCCTTCCCGCCGGCCGAGCAGTGGAGGTACACCGGCGTGCCGACGGTGATGTCGCTGGGGACCGACCGGTCGCCCTCGCCGACGTGGACGACGGTGCCGAGTCCATGCTGGATGGTCATCGCGACGACGTGTTCGCCCGTCTCCTCGGCGAGGTCCTCGACCGGCCGCCGGGCGGCCTGCGCCAGCGGTTCGGCCGCCCTGACGTGTTCGCCGAGGGTGAGAAACCGGATGCCGAGACGGTACTCCTCGCCCTCGCGGACGACGTAGCCCTTCGACTCGAGCGTCGCGAGGTGGGCGTGGACGGTGCTCTTGGCCGCACCCACCGACTCGGCGATGTTCGTCACGCCGTCGCACTCGACCGCCCGGAGGTGTTCGACGATGTCGAAAACGCGGACGACCGACCCGAGGCGACGGTCCCGCCCGTCCTGCACTGTCATGGGTGGTGGTACCGAACGACGGTAGTTAACTGTTGTTCTACGATGACGAACGTTCTGTGGGTTCGTCCTCCGGAGACGGCACGCGTCGGGAACGGTCGCGGGCCGGTCACGGGGTGGTCGGGAGGGCGGTCCGGCCCTGTCGGACGAGGGGGACGACGGAGACGAGGAGCGTACAGACGACGGCGGCGGCACAGAGGGCGTAGGTCGTGGCGAAGCCGAACCAGCCGTCGACCATGGGGACGGCGAGCACCGGGCCGAGGCTCAGGCCCACGTCGCCCATGACGTTGTAGACGCCGCCCATCCGTCCGACCTCGTCGCCGGGCGTGATGTCCCCGAGGGTCGCCATGAGGACGGGGCCGGCCCCGCCCGTCCCCGCCCCGATGAGCGCCGCCCCGACGAACAGTCCGGAGAGCGTGGGGACCCCGGCGAGGACGGTCAGTCCCGTCGCGATGGCGACGAACGTCGGCAGGAGGAGGACGGCCCGGTTGTCGAGGCCGTCCGACACCCGGCCGGTGACGACGGTCGCCCCGCTGGCGGCGACGACGCCCACGCCGAGGACGAGTCCGCTGATGCCGGCGGCGTCGAGGGCGGACACCGACACGCCGGTCGACTCGGCGTACTTCGCCACCGTGGCGAGGAGGACGCCGCCGAAGATGAACCGGAGGGTCATGTTCCCGACGCCGATGGGGACGACGCGCGGTTCGTCGCGGACCATCTGGGGGACGTCGCGCAGGCGGGTCCGCCGGTCGGTCTCCGGCCTGACGTCGGGCAAGACGAGGTAGCCGACGACGCCCGCGACGCCCGCGAGGACGCCCGCGAGGAGGAACGCGGCCTCCACCGAGAGGAGGTCCGAGACGAGGCCGCCGACGACGAGGCCCGTCGGGAAGCCGAGCGACTGGCCGCCACGCATGTACCCGAGCCACTTCCCGCGGTTCGACCGGTCGGTGACGTGGGTGACGGTGGCGAACGCGCCGATGAAGACGAACGCGCTCCCGACGCCCCACATCGCCCGCGCGAGGAGGAAGACGACGGCGGCGTTCGAGACGGGCCCGACCAGCGGCAGGTCGGCGGCCGTCCCCGACGGGACGCGCAGGCCCGCGAGGTAGCCGAAGGGGGCCAGTCCCTGTACGAACAGGCCGACGATCATCGGGCGGCGCGACCCCACCCGGTCGATGATGGTCCCTGCAGGGGCGTTCATCGGGAGGCGGGCGAAGCGGTTGGCCGAGAGGATCAGGCCGAGCATGACGGCGCTGATGCCGAGCAGGTCGTCGAGGAGGGGGAGCGTCGGGAAGGCGACGCCGGTCGCGATGCCGCCGAAGAACACGCCCGCGACGACCGCCAGCGAGACCTTCCTGACGTCGTAGCCGTCGCTCACCGGCTGACACCTGACGGGGCCGACCCGGTCGGCGGCGCGACGCCGAGGTGGGAGGAGTACCCGTGGTCCACGTTACTCCAGGTCGGTCCGGAGCGTGACGGTGCTGTAGCCGACGAATGCGGCCGTCGCGATCGCGAAGACGGTCGCGTCGAGCGACCAACCTCCGGCGACGTTGTAGAGCGCCCAGGCGGTCACTGCGAGGACGACGGCGACCACCGCGTGCTTCCAGCGCGAGGCGACGACCCGCACGGCCGGGTGTCGGTCGAGGTGGTCCGGGTAATCGTACTCGTCGTGGTCGCCGATGGTGGCCGAGTCCTGTGACATACATCATCTACCAGGGGAAGCGGGACATAAAAGTCCAGCGCGAGGCAACCTTTTGGTCGGCGCGCTCCGACCCCCGGGTATGGTTCAGAGGCCAGGGAGCGCTGGACGGGCGCGGTCGGCGCTGAGCCGGGTACTCGACCTCTACCCGACGAGTCAGCCGCCCACCCCTGCGCTCGACACAGCCGGCGAGCGGGCGGTCCTGTACGACCGGTGGTTCGCCGCGCTCGCTGACCTGCTCGTCTGTTTCGTCCTCGTCGAGGCGCCCCTCCTCTCCCTCGTCGACACCCTCTCCGGAGGGAGGTTCCTCGACGTGCCCGGCGTCCCGCTGTTGTCGGTCGTCCTGCTCGCGCCGATCTACGTCACCTACTCGTTCGCCTTCGAGTGGCGCTACGCTCGCACCCCGGGGAAGGTCTGGCGTGACCTGACGACCGCGACGACGGACGGCCGCCCGCCGTCGCTGCGCGCCAGTGCCGTCCGGAACCTCCTGCGGTACGTCGACGGGGTGGGCGTTCCCCCCCTCCTCGTCGGGACGGTCAGCGCGCTGTGGTCGGTGTCGGGCCAGCGCCTCGGCGACCGACTCGCGGGGACGGTCGTGGTCCGCACTCGTTGAGCGCCGTCGAGCGTCGCGAGCAGTGAAAAAGACGCGCGTGGGTTTGTCAGGCCCGTACCGCCGGTGCGGTCCCGATCTGGACGCCCGACTCGGGGTCGAACAGCATCACCTGCGAGGGGTCGACGACGATGCCGTGTTCCTCGCGGTCGCCCTCGAAGTCCGGGTGGGTGACGACGGTCACCTCGCCGAACTCCGTATCGAAGAAGCTGTGCGTGGCGTCCCCGAGCGGCTCGTCGAGGAGGTGGGTCGCCGGGATATGTCCGTCGATCCGCCGTTCGGCGTCGAGGTGCTGAGGGCGGATGCCGACGCGGACCGACTGACCGACGTAGCCGTCGAGGCGCTCCGCGCCCCGCCCCAGTGGGTACTCGTACTCGCCGATGTGGAGCGTGACGCCGTCGTCCGTCCTTTCGAGCCGACCGTCGAAGAACTGGGTGGTCGGCTGGCCGATGAACGACCCGACGAACTCCGTCGCCGGGTTGTCGTACACCTTCTTCGGGGGGCCGACCTGTTCGAGTTCCCCGTCGTTCATCACCGCGACGCGGTCGGACATCGTCATCGCCTCCTCCTGGTCGTGGGTGACGTACAGCGTCGGGCAGCCGATGCGTTCGGTCACCTGCTGGACGACGGGCCGAAGTTCGCGCTTCAGTTTGGCGTCGAGGTCACTCATCGGTTCGTCGAACAGGAAGACGGAGGGGTCCCGAACCAGCGACCGCCCGAGGGCGACGCGCTGCTGTTGGCCTCCCGAGAGGTCGACCGGGCTCTTGTCGAGCTGGTTCGAGATCTGGAGCAGGTCGGCGGCGTCCTCGACCTTCCGGTAGCGTTCTTTCTTCGGAACGCCCGCGATCTTCAGCCCGTAGGCCATGTTCTCGCGGACGCTCATGTGGGGGTACAGCGCGATGTCCTGGAACAGCAGCGCGATGTCGCGTTGCTGGGGCGGGAGGTCCGTCACGTCGCGGTCGCCGAAGCGGATGGCCCCGCCCGTGGGCGTGTCGAGGCCCGCCACACAGCGCAGCGTCGTCGTCTTCCCGCAGCCCGAGGGGCCGACGAGCGTGACGAACTCCCCGTCGTCGATGGTCAGGTCGATACCGTCGACGGCGACGGTCTTGCCGTCACCGTCGCCGAACACACGTCGTAGGTTTTCGAGGTGAACTTTCATAGTGAACGGATCTGGAAGCCTTTCAGCAGATAGCTCTGGAGGAAGTACGCGAACAGCAGCGGCGGAATCGTCATCAGCATCGACGCCGCCATCATGTCGCTCCAGGCGAAGCTGTACGACTGGTTGATGAGCCGGAGGATACCGGGTGCGAACGTCGTCGCGGAGTTCTGGGGCAGCAGGATACGCGCGAACGTGAAGTCGCTCCACGCCAGCGCGAACGCGAACAGTGCTGCCGCGATCATCGCCGGCTGGGTCTGCGGGACGACGACGTCGCGGAACGTCCGCCAGCGCGACGCGCCGGCGACCCACGCCGACTCCTCCATCGCCCGCGGGATGGTCTGGATGTACTTCCACATCAGCCACACCGAGAACGGCATCGAGATAGCCGTCAGCGCGATGATCAGTCCGATCCGGGTGTTCAGCAGGCCCAGGTCCTGCCAGATGAGGTACAGCGGCAGGCCGAGCACGATGGGGCTGAACATATACCCGAACAGGAGAAACCGGGCGAAGTTCGCCTTGTGGTTGAACTGGATGCGCGCGAGGCCGTAGCCCGCCACCAGCGAGATGACGATGACCGAGAGGACGGTCCCGAGCGTCACGATGACGCTGTTGAGGAGGTAGAGGCCGACGTCGCTGTTGAACAGCACCTCGTAGTTCGACAGCGTGAACCCCTCGGACGACGGGAACCACGTGATGCCTCCGGTCTGGATGGCGTTGCGCGTCTTCAGCGAGCTCTGGAACACCCAGTAGATGGGGAAGACGATGAAGACGAAGAAGATGAACGCGCTCATGCCGAGCGCGACACGGTACAACTTGTCCTCCGTCCGGAAGTCGAGGCCGAACGTTCCGCTCCGGTCGCTCTCTGTCTTGGTTCCCATCAGGTCTCCACCTCGTCACTGGGGTTGAACACCTTGAAGTAGGCGACGCCACCGAGCGCCAGGAAGACGAACATCACGACTGCGATGGCGTTGGCCAGCCCGTAGTTGGCGGCCTCGAAGGCCTCCCGGTAGGCCAGCACGGGCAGCGTCGTCGTCGCGTAGCCCGGACCCCCGTTCGTGAGGATCCAGATGAGGTCGAACTTGTTGAACATGAAGATGGAACGGAGCAGGACCGCGACGAGGATGACCCCCTGGATGCGCGGGAGCGTGATATCACGGAACATCTCCCAGCGATTTGCGCCACAGATCTTCGCTGCCTCGTAGAACCGCATCGGGATGGCACGAAGCTGGGCGAGCGCGAAGATGGTGATGAAGATGGAGAACTTCCAGCTCCCGATGAGGACCACCAGCGGCATCGCCCACTGGTGGGTGCCGAGCGCGAAGGTGTTCTCCCCCCACAGCCCCAGGGTCTCGCTGCCGATCTGGTGGAGTACGCCGACGAAGGTGTCGAACATGAACAGGCCACCGAGGGCGACGACGATGGTCGGGATGAGGTACGCGGAGAACACGACCGCAGTCATCAGCTTCTGGGCGACCTTGATCTGGTTGAGCGTCAGCGCGATCCAGAGCCCGACGACCAGCTGGAGCAGTGTCGAGCCCACCATGAAGACGACCCCGCGCCACAGCGACGCCCAGAACCGGTCGATTCGGAGCACCTCCGCGTAGTTCGAGAGGCCGATGTACGTCCAGTTGGGGTTCAGCAGGGGAATCTCGTGGAGCGACGCCCAGACGGCGAAGCCGACCGGGATGATGGAGATAATGAGGTACAGCAGGATAACCGGGAGGATGGTCCCGATGCCGATGAGCGTCTCCGCGTCGACCGGCGCTCTGTCCAGTAGCGAGCCGATCCGGCGGGTGTCCTCCCGCTCGATGGTCTCACCCGCCACGTCCTCCCCTCCCTGTTGTGTCGTTCGGTGTCATCATCAGTTGTCCAGTCGGTCCGACATCCGCTCGCGCGCCTCCCCGACGATCTCGTTCGCCCGCTGGAGTCCCTGCTCGTAGGCTTTCTGCGGCGAGAGCGTGTCGGTGACGACCTGGTTGACCATCTCCGCCTGGAAGAAAAAGCGGTAGTAGTAGACGCCGATGGGGCTGTTCGCCAGCACCGACGCCCCCTCGATGTTGTCGTAGTACTCGGCGACGATCTCGTTCTGGACCTTCTCGAGCATCTTCAGCTGGCGCGGGTACTGCTGCCAGTAGTCGTAGCCGGTGAACGTGTCCGTCTCGATGATGTCGCTGTAGATGGGAAGGAAGCGCGTCGGCTCCGTCTCGTACATTCGTGCCGCGCGTTCCCCGTCCTCGGCGTAGAGCCACCTGAGGAACGCCGCGCCCCCCTCGGGGTTGTCCGAGTTCGAAAAGACGTGGTGGCCGTCGGGCGTCGGGTTCGAGAGGTAGGAGTCCTCCTTGGTGATGCCGCCCTCCTCCCAGAGGGGCATCGGAGCGACGGCCGTGTTCTTCGCAACCTCGTCGTTCGCCCCGGCGGCGACGCCAGCGGGCCAGATGTTGAGGTGGTACTGCTGGGCGAACTGTCCGCCGACCCAGTTGCGCAGCGACGACCCCCAGCCGATGCCGGTCGGGTCCGGCGAGTACTGCGAGAGGTCCTTGAAGTACTGGAGCAGCGTGACGATCTCCTCCTCGGGGAACCACACCTCGACTTCCTCCTGTTTCGTGCGGTCCTTGAATCGGAGTTCCTGGACGCCCATGTTCGCGAGGTACGTCTGGAACTCGTCTTGGGCCTTCCCGGTCTTCTGCCCGGCGAGGCCGTACCCGCGGATCCCCATATCGGCTTCGTCGATGGCCTTGGCGTTCTCGAGGACGCCCTGAAAGGATGTCGGAACCGACAGGCCGAGTTCGTCGTAGACGTCCTGGCGATAGATGAACGTCCCCGTGTAAGCACCGTGTGGCATCTCCCAGTAGGACTCTCCGTTGTGATAGGGCTGTGAGATGAGCGTTCCACTGTTCTCCTGTGCGGCGGCGACCGCGTCTCCGATGTCCCTGAGTCCGCCGGAGGCCCAGATGTCGCCGACCTGCTCGAAGGTCGAGGAGTTGATCGCCGGCGGATCGCCCGCCTGGATGAGGTTCGCCAGGCGACTCTCCTGGTTCCCGGAGAACCCGGAGTACTCCATCTCTACCTTCCAGTCGGTTTCCTCCTGGAAGGCGGGAACCAGGCTCTCCTCCCACTTCTGTTGCCAGGCCTCGTTGTTGTAGTCGGTAATGACGTGGACGGCCGCGCCGCCCGGCCCGCCACCACTCCCGTTCCCGTCCCCGTTCCCACCACCGCCGCTGTCGTTCCCGCCCCCACCGCCGAGACAGCCCGCGAGGCCCGCTGCACTCGCGCTCGCGAGGGCGAGGGCGTGACGCCGCGTCACTGACCAGTCGCCGTCGAGGTCGCCGAACTCATCGTGCTCACTACTCTCGTGGTCGTTGTTAACCATTGTCTACACAACACGGTACGACTACGGGGTAATAAGTATCCGGGTTGGTCTCATCCCCATTGTCGTTTCGGAACCGGGCGATATCGGCCGCCTTCGGTCGAACTGCACCGGTTCGCACCGGGATGGCTCGACACCGTGACCCCAACCCTTATGTGTAATGTTTGATACCATGTGCCATGGACTTCAGCGTCCCCTCGGAGGCCGTCCAGATACAGAAGGCGCTCGACGACTTCGTCGAGCGGGAGGTCGAACCCCTGGAGAGCGAGCACCCCGAGTTCCTCGGCGAGGACTACCAGCGCCACATCGTCGACGAGGACCACTACCAGGTCCCCGAGTATCGAGATATCGTCGAGACCATCCGCGAGAAGTCCGTCGAGGCGGGTTTCTGGGGCATGGGGATGCCCGAGAAGGTGGGCGGCGGGGGGGTGGACCTGCTCACCGACGCCATCGTGACCGAACACCTCGCCAACCGGCCGCCGGGGTTCCACAGCGCTATCATGGGCGGGGCGGGCGGGCCGACGCCCGTCCTCCTCGCCTGCGACGAGGACCAGCGAGCGAAGTTCCTCGAACCCCTCATAGCCGGCGAGGTGACGACCTGTTTCGCGCTGACGGAACCCGACCACGGGAGCGACCCTCACTACATGGACGCAACCGCCGAGAAGGAGGGTGACGAGTGGGTGATCAACGGCAACAAGTACTGGATAACGAACGGGCCGTACGCCGACTTCGCGATGGTGTTCGCCCGCACCTCGGGCGAGAAGGGCGACTACGAGGGCATCACCTGTTTCCTCGTCGAGAGCGACAACCCGGGCTACCACGTCGAGAAGGTCCACCGGACGATGGGGCTGACCCCCGGCGGGCAGGCGGAACTCCGCTTCGACGACTGCCGGATCGGCGAGGACCGCGTCCTCGGCGAGGTCGACCAGGCGTTCCAGACGGCGATGAACTGGATCGGCGGCGGGCGCATCAAGATCGCCGCGAACGCCGTCGGGACCTCGCAGTTCCTGCTGGACCTCGCCGTGGAGTACGCCCGCGACCGCGAGACGTTCGGCAAGCCCATCGGCCACCGGCAGGGCGTCTCCTTCCAGCTTGCGGACCTCGCGACGGACATCGAGCAGGTGCGTCAGCTCTACCGCTACGCCGCTTGGAAGATTCAGGAGGGCGAACGCGCCCGCAAGGAGGAGTCGATGGCGAAGCTCAGGGGCTCGGAACTCGCCAACCGCGCCGCCGACGTCGCCATGCAGGTGTACGGCGGGGCCGGGTTCATGAAGGACACGCCCATCGAACGGGAGTACCGCTCTGCGCGCGTCCTCCGCATCTTCGAGGGGACCGACGAGATTCAGCGCCGGACCATCGCCCGCGAACTCGTCTGACCCGGTTCCGGTCCCGTCGGGGTCGCGTTCAGTCGCCGGCCTCGCCCTCCGCGTCGAGGGGGTAGGCAGGTACGTGTGTCCGGTCGCCGTCGCCCGGCGGTTCGGGGAACTGCTTGCGGTCCATCGCCGCCTCGACCGCGGGTGCGAGTCGCTCGCGCTTGCGCTCCAGTCGCGCCGGTTCCCGGTCGTGGAACTCGGGCATCACCCGCTCGGCGAACAGTTCGAGCGACTCGCAGATGTGCTCGTGGCGGTTCTTCCCGCCCTGCTGGATGAAGATGACCTGGTCGACGCCCGCCTCCTCGAACCCGCGGAGGTGCTCGCGGATGCCATCGGGCGTGTCGATGGCGCTCCCGATGATGGACTCCTCGAAGGCGTCGACGCCGCCCGCGTCCTGGAACGCCTGCCAGATGTCCGTCTCGCCGGGTTCGTGGACGCCCTCGAAGTAGTAGTGTGCTAGCGCGAACTGGAAGAAGGCGAACCCCTCGGCACCCCGCTCGCGCGCCACCTCTCGGTCCGGGTGACAGGAGAATCCGGTCACCATCGCGACGTTGGGGTTGACCGCCCGGCCCACGGGGACGCACTCCTCCTCGAACGTCTCGTAGTAGGTGTCGACCCACGACTCGGCTTCCTCCGGGTCGGCGAAGGTGAAACAGAGCGCGCCCACCCCGTTGCGGGCGGCCTCCTCGATGGTCTCGCGACTCGAACAGGCCATCCACAGCGGGGGGTGGGGGCGCTGGACCGGCTTGGGGACGACGTTGCGCGCCGGCATCTGGACGTACTGGCCGTCGTACCCCGGGTACGGCTCCATGTCGAGCATGTGGGCGGTCTGCTCGGTGCACTCCGCCCACATCGCGCCTTTCTCCTCGGGAGGGACGCCGAACCCCTCTAGCTCCGTCCGGGAGGCGGACTCACCGGTCCCCCACTCGACGCGCCCGTCGGAGACGATGTCGAGGGTGGCGACGGCCTCGGCGACGCGCGCCGGGTGGTTGTACGCGGGCGGCATCAGTTTGATGCCGTGCCCGAGGCGGATGTCCTCGGTCCGCTGTGCGGCGGCGGCGAGGAACACCTCGGGGGCCGAGGAGTGGCTGTACTCCTCCAGGAAGTGGTGTTCGACCTCCCAGGCGTAGTCGATGCCGAGGTCGTCGGCCAGTTCGACCTGGTCGAGGGCGTCGTGGTAGAGGCGGTGTTCGTCGCCGTCGTCCCACGGGCGGGGCAACTGGTGTTCGTAGAAGACGCCGAACTTCACGGGTGACTCACGACTGGAGTGTGAATGGCGGTAGCACTTAACACTAGCTTCTGGTTGACACGAGAACGTGCCACGATACCACGATTTATGTCCGTCGCCCGCACCCACCCGTCATGGACTGTCAGACCGGCCGCGGGACGGACCTCTCGACGTCCCCCGTGCCGATTCACCGCCTCGAGTTCGGTCTCGAGTGGCCGCCGTGGACGGCCGCCGCCTACCTCGTCGCCACCGACGACCCGGTCCTCGTCGACGCCGGCGTCCCCGGAGACGAGGGCGAGGCGGAACTCCGTGATGGGCTGGCGGAGTACGGCTACGACCCCGCGGACGTGGGCCACGTCGTCCTCACGCACCCCCACTCGGACCACCTCGGACAGGTGCCCACGCTCCGAGAGGCGGGTGCGCGCGTCGTCGCCGCCCGTCCCACCCGCGAGCGACTCCGCCGCGACCCGGACGACCTCGCCGCCGCCGTCGAACGGGTCTGTCGCGGTGTCGGCCTCCCGGACGGGGAGATCCCCGACCAGATCGACCGGGCGCTGGACTCCCTTCGGCGCAACCGCCGACTGCTCGACCCGGACGGCATCGACCACGCCTTCGCGTTCGGCGAGTCGTTCGAGGCGGGCGGCCTCGCGTTCGACCCCGTCCACACGCCGGGACACCAGGCCGACCACGCCAGTTTCGCGGTCGGCGTCGGTGGCGAGGACCTGTTGTTCTCGGGCGACGCCCTCGTGGCGACGTTCCGCGCCGCCGCCCTCAACGTCGGGTTCGACGACGGCGCGTACGGCGCTGTCGACGACTTCTACGCGGGCTACGACCGTCTCGACGGTCGAGAGTTCGACCGCGTCTTCCCCGGCCACGGCCCGGTCTTCGAGGACGCGGCGGGCGCACTCGCCGACTCGCGGGCCGACCTCGACTCCCTCCTCGCGGGGACGCTCGACGCGGTCCGGGCGGTCGGCCCCGCCTCGCCGTACGACCTCACCCGCGAACGCGTCGGCGAGTACGAACACCTCGCGCGCCTGTTCGACACGGTCGGTGCCCTCGGGGCGCTGGAACGACGGGGACGGGTCGAACGGGTCGACTCGGGCGCAGAGGGCGACGACGGCCCCCGACGCTACCGCGTACGCCCGGCCGGGGAGGAGTAGTCAGACGACGCGGTTCCGCAGGTCCTCGCCCGCCCGGTAGCGCCGGTAGTTCTCCGCGAAGATGTCCGCGGCACGCTCCCAGTAGTGCGGCGTCGTCCCCGCGACGTGGGGCGTCGCGAGGACGTTCTCCATCCCCCACAGCAGGGAGTCCTCGGGGAGCGGTTCCTCCTCGAACACGTCGAGAGCGGCACCGCGCAGACGGTCGTCGCGGAGTGCCTCGGTGAGTGCTCCCTCGTCGACCACCTCGCCGCGAGCGATGTTGACGAGGACGCCGTCCTCGCCGAGGGCGTCGAGTTCCTCCCTCCCTATCAGCCCGCGCGTCTCGTCGGTCAGCGGACAGGCGAGGACGACGCGGTCGGACCGGGCGAGTGCCTCGCCGAGTTCGTCGGGGGTGACGCAGTCGACGCCGTCGGGTGCGCTCGACGGGTCGCGCTTGACGCCCACCACGTCCGTCCCGAGGGCGAGACACAGTTCCGAGACGCGCGACCCGATGGCCCCGACGCCGACGACGCAGACGGTGCGGTCGGCGAGTTCGCCCGCGCCGTAGCGCGCCCACTCCCGGTCGCGTTGCTGGGCGACGGCCCGGTCGAAGCGTCGCTCGAAGTGGAGCAACGCGCCGAGGACGTGGTCGGCGATGGGCCGGGCGTGAATTCCGGAGGCGTTCGTGAGGACGACGCCGGACTCGCGGAACGCGTCGAGGTCGTAGCTGTCGACGCCCGCCGAGAGCGTCTGTACCCAGCGGACCGGTGCGGTCTCGCGGAGTTCGGGGTCGAGGCGGTGCGTGACGAGGATGTCGGCGTCGGGCGCGTGGCGGTGCGTCTCCGCCTCGTCGTGGCCGACCCGGAGGTCGACGTCGTCGGGGAGTCGCTCGCGGATGGCCGCGGCCAGCGGTTCGGTCCCGTCGCCGAAGATGGGGTGGGCGAGGAGGACGGTCGGGTGGTCGGTCATGGTCCGACTCACTCGGGGCGGGCGAATAACCGCTCCGGGTCGGGACGGGCCGCCGTCAGTCCTCTGCGGCGGCGCGGTCGGCGAGGACCGCCCGCTGAATCTTCCCCGTCGCCGTCTTCGGCAACTCGTCGAGGAACCGCACCTCGCGGGGGTACTCGTGTTTCGAGAGTTCGCGCCGGGCGAAGCCGACGACCTCCTCCGCGAGTTCCTCGTCGCCCGCGACGCCCTCTCTGAGGGTGACGTACGCCCGAACACGTTCGCCGCGCGTCTCGTCGGGGACGCCCACGACTGCCGCCTCGACGACCGCCTCGTGGTTCATGAGCGTCGACTCGACCTCCTCGGGGCCGATGCGGTAGCCCGCCGAGACGATGACGTTGTCGGCCCGCGACTCGTACCACCAGTAGCCGTCCTCGTCCTCGCGGGCGAGGTCGCCGGTCCGGAGCCACCGACCCCCGAAGCGCCGCGCGCTGGCGGCGGGCCGCCCCCAGTACTCGCCCGAGTCCTCCGGGTGGCGCTCGACTGCCACCTCACCGACTTCCCCCTGTTCGACGGGGTCGCCGGCCTCGTCCAGTAGTGCGACGGTCCGGCCGGGGATGGGTTTGCCCATGCTCCCGGGTCTGACCTCCCAGTCGCCGAAGGCGTAGTTGCAGACGAGCATTCCCGCTTCCGTCAGCCCGTAGGCGTCCTGTGGCGGCGCGCCGAGGCCCTCCTCGCACCACCGGACCGTCTCGGCGTCCAGCGCCTCCCCGGCCGACAGGAGCACCCGGAGGTCGACGTCGTACTCGCGCAGGTCGACGCCCGCCCCCCGCGACTGTCTGAGCGCCGTGGGGGGAACCATCGCGTTCGTCACGCCGAAGTCGTCGAGCGTCCCGAAGAAGGCGTCCGGGTCGAACCGCCCCCGGTAACAGCCGATGGCCGTCCCGACGAGTCCGGCCGCGATGGTCCCCATCTGGAGACCGTAGGACCACGCCGGCGAGGCGGCGACGAAGTAGACGTCGTCCGACCTGAGGTCCACGACGTGCCGGATGTACGAGTGGAGGCGAACCGGCGAGCGGTGCGCGGAGGGGATGCCCTTCGGTTGGCCGGTCGTCCCGCTGGTGTACGTGACGGTGAAGGGGTCCGCGGGGTGGGTGTCGACGGCGTCGAACTCGTCCCCGTGTCCCTCGACGACGGGATAGGGTTCGACCGTCGCCCCGCCCATGTCGCCGCCTCTGGTCCCCTCCCCGTCGCCCACGAGGACGACCCGGTCGAGCGACGGGGCGGCCTCGGGGTCGAACGCTTCCAGTCCGGCACGTTCGGCGAACAGGACCGCCGCCCCCGAGTCGTCGAGGCGGTAGTTCAGCGCGTCCGGCCCGAAGACGGGCGCGAGGGGGACGTACACCCGGCCCGCCTTCAGCGTCCCGAACACGACGGCGTACAGTTCGAGTCGCGCGGGGAGCATCGCCCCCACCCGGTCGCCGCGCTCGGTGTGTCCGACGAGATAGTTCGCCACCCTGTTGGCGGCCGCGTCGAGTTCGGCAAACGTGTACGTCTCCGTCTCGCCCGACTCGAAGTCGCGGATGCGCAGGCCGGTCCGGTCGGAGTCGCCGTGGCGGCCGAGGGCCTCCTCGCCGAGGTTGAGTCCCGTCCGGTCGCCGACGGTCACGAGGTCGTCCCACCCCGCTTCCGGGTCGTAGAGGTCGGAGACGGCGTCGTAGGCGCTGTCGTACGTCATACGTCACCTGTTGACAAGACACCGCATAAATCGTGGGGTCGGTCGGCTCTCCTCCCGCCCGCTCCGTCAGTCGTCGGCTTCGTCGTGGTCCTCGACGAGTTTGAACTTCTGTATCTTCCCGCTTGCCGTCCGGGGGAGTTCCTCGACGAAGTAGACCTCGCGGGGGTGTTTGTACTCCGCGATGCTGTCCAGACAGTACTGCTTGAGGCCCTCGCTCGTCACGTCCTCGCCGACCGCGACGCCGGGACGGGGGACGACGTAGGCGACGGGCACCTCGTTGCGCCGGTCGTCGGGGACGCCCACGACGGCCGCCTCCGCGACGGCCTCGTGTTCGTGGAGGAACTCCTCGACCTCGCTCGGGTAGATGTTGTAGCCCGCCGAGACGATCATGTGCTTCTTGCGGTCGACGATCTCGAAGTAGTTGTCCACGTCCCGCCGGGCGATGTCACCGGTGCGGAAGTAGCCGCCCTCGGTGAACGCCTCGTCGGTGGCGTCGGGCATGCCGTGGTAGCCCGCCATCACCTGCGGGCCCCGGACGAGCAGTTCGCCCTCCTCGCCGATGGACACCTCCTCGTCGTCGTGGTCGACGATTTTGCAGTCGACCATCCGGAGCGGCTGGCCGATGGTGCCGTGTCGGAGGCCGAACGTGGAGTTCTGCTGGGAGTGGGTCGCGCCGTTCGTCTCGGTGAGGCCGTACCCCTCGGTCATCGCCACGCCCGCGACCGCCTCGAACTCGCGCTGGACGGCGACGGACATCTTCGCGCCGCCCTCCGAGGCCCGGACGAGACTGCTCAGGTCGTACTCGCCGAACGAGTCGTCGTTGACCATGTCGACGTACATCGCAGTGACGCCGACGAAGTGGCTGATGCCCTCCGCCTCGATGGTGCGCATGGCCGCCTCGGCGTCCCAGTTCGTCGGGTTGCGGAGGAACAGCGACCCGCCGCGGACGAGCGGTTGCATGGCGACGTGGGTGAAGCCGGTGATGTGGTAGAGCGGCAGGTAGAGCAGGCTCCGGACGTCCTCGTCGTCGATGGGGTCGTGGCCCGCGAGGACCGAGAGCAGTTGCGCGGCGAAGTTGCGGTGGGTCAGTCGGACCCCCTTCGGGCGGCCCGTCGTCCCGGAGGTGTACGGCAGGAGCGCCACGTCGCCGTCCTCGCGGTCGACGGTCAGGGGATCGCCCGAAACGTCGTCGAACGCGAGGTCGCCGTCGGCGCGTTCGGGGCCCACGGTGAGGACCGTCGGGTCGGCGTCCGCCTCGGCGACGGCCTCTCCCAGCGTCTCCCGGAGCGCGGAGTGCGTGACGACGCCCGCCACGCCCGCGTCGTCTAGCTGGTAGGAGAGTTCGCGGGACTTGTACTGCGGGTTGACCGGGGAGACGACGACGCCAGCGCGGAACGCGCCGATGGCGGCGACGAGGTACTCGGGGCAGTTCGGCAGGTAGACCATCAGGACGTCGTCCGCCTCGAAGCCCGCCTCGCGGAGGCCCCCCGCGAACGACCGGGTGCGAGCCTGCAGTTCGTCGTGCGTGATGCGGTGGCCGTCTACCTCGATGGCGAGGGCGTCGCCGTGGTGTCGGGCCGTCTCGTCGAACAGCCGAGCGACGTTCCCCGAGTGGACGCTCGGGTCCGTGTCGTCGATGTGCATGACCAGTGGTACCGTGAGCCGACAATGAACCTTGTGCCGAACGGTTTTGTGCTCGCGGGTGTCACCGCCGCACATGAACGACGACGACGGCAGGCGGGCCGGGAGCGGAGAGGGGAGCGAGTGAACGTCCTGCTGACGAACGACGACGGCATCGACGCGCCGGGGCTCCGCGCGCTCGCCTCGGCGCTCGGTGAACTGGGGGACGTGACCGTCGTCGCCCCGGCGACCAACCAGAGCGCGGTCGGGCGCGGCCTCTCGTACGGCCGGATGGGGCCGGACGTGTCGCGGGCGGGCGGGGACTTCGGGCTGAGCGCCGACGAGGAGTTCACGGTGACCATCCCCCACGAGGAACACGAACTGGGGTACGCTGTCCACGGAACGCCTTGCGACTGCGTCATCCTCGGAGCGGGGGCGTTCGAGCGTCCGGACGTCGTCGTCGCCGGGTGCAACCCCGGCGCGAACCTCGGCGTCCACGTCCTCCCCCGGTCGGGGACGGCCAGCGCCGCGACGGAGGCCGCGAGTCTGGGCGTCCCCGGCGTCGCCGTCTCGATGGACACGCTCGGCATGACGGGCGAACGCGCCCCCGAGGACTTCGAGCGGGCCTGTGACGTCGCCACGAGCGTCGTCTCGCGGGCCATCGAGGGGGACGCGTTCGAGACGGTCGACTACCTGAACGTGAACGTCCCCCGGCCCGACCGCCCCCTCGACGGTGTCTCCGTGACCCGGCCGACGCCTGTCTACGAGATGGACGCGAAGTTCGAGGACGGCCGGTTCCGCCTGCACAACCCGCTGTGGGCGCAGATGGCCGCCGAGTCGCTGCCGGACCCGTCGGGGACCGACCGGCGGGCCATCGCGGCCGACCGGGTGAGCATCTCGCCGCTCACCCTGCCGGGGGGCGACCCCGACGACGAGACGCTGTCGGGGTTCGCGGACCTCTTCGAGGGCGTCGTTGAGAGCCGCTGATACCGGGGAGACGGGTCGAACCGCCGACAGGACTATGTGGGTCTGTCACGCACGACCGACACCGATGAACCGCTACAGCGACACCTCCAGGACCCACCGACTCGACCCCGACTCCTTCGCCAACGGCTACTTCCGCAACGCCGTGTACCGCCACTGGGACCCCATCGAGGACATCCCACAGGAACTGCTCGAACAGGACCGTGAGCGACTCGTCGCCCGCGAGCAGACGGAAGCACAGTTCGACGGACTCCGGCGGACGCTCGCGCTGTTCGGCGCGGGCGAGGAGGCGGTGACCGAGGACCTCGCCCCGATGGCCATCGCGCTCGACGACGTCGACAAGCAGCTGTTTCTCACCTCGCAGCTCTACGAGGAGGCGAAGCACACGCAGTTCTTCGACCGCTACTGGCGGGAGGTCGTCGACCCCGTCGCGGAGGCCTGCGGCTTCGAGGTGACCGCACCGACCGACGACCGCTACTTCCCCGACCCGTACGTCGAACTGTTCGACCGCACCGAGGCGGCGATGTACGCGTTACTGGAGGACGACAGCCCCGAGGCGCTGGCACGGGCGTTCTGTCACTACCACCTCGTCGTCGAGAGCGTCCTCGCCCAGACGGGCTACTACGGCATCCAGTCGACGTGGAGTCCGACGGGTGCCGACATGCCGACGCCGGGCGAACCCGTCCACCTCGAAGGGCTCATCGAGGGCATCACGCGGGTGCGCTCGGACGAGGGGCGACACGTCGGCTTCGGGATGCACGAGGTCCAGCGACTCATCGCCGAGGAGGGCGTCGACCCCGAGATCGTCCAGGGTACCCTCGGCGAACTCCTCCCGCTGGTCGCCGGCACCGTCGACAACCCCGAGGCGGAGGGCGACACCACGCAACTCGTGGAGTACGCGAGCGAGAAACTCCAGCGGCGCATCGAGATAATCACGGACAGCGAGGCGGACCTGCCGCCCGTCGAGGACCTCGTTCACGTCGAGGGCGGACGGGACATCAGCGCGGACTGAACGTCCGGCGGCGACCCCCGACAGTTCCTGACAGCTCGGCGAAAGCTATAAGCGACACGTCATGGTTGTCCATACCATGGCTATCGGACGCTACCGGGACGTACCGGGGGAGATGGACGACGTGGAGTGTCGCGTCGCGGCTGCCCAGTACCCCGAGGGAGGGCTGGTCGCGGGGATGGGTCTCGGCATCGCCCTCCCGCTCCTCGTGGCCCCGGCGTTCGTCGCCCTTGGTCCCCTCGTCGGTGCCCTCTGCGGGTTCGCCGCCGGTCGGTGGTACCGGGCGCGACTGCTCGCGCGCCATCGTGGAGACCGGGACGTCGAGCGATGAGTCCCCCGGCCGGGCCGGCCGGAGGTGGGGACGGGGGTCACGGCACGAGCGACGGGGGGAGTGACGACGGGACTGACGGCCGACTCACCGACCGGGTGGGGCTCCCCGCGGTCCTCGTCCTCCTCGTCGGGAACGCCGTCTCGGTGCCCATCTACGTCCTCTCCGGCCCACTCGCGGGCGGGGAGGGCCTCGGCGCGGGTCCGGCAGTCGTCCTCGCGGCGGTGCTTGCGGCGATACCGGCGGGGTTCGTCGTGCTCTACAACGCCCTGCTCGGCTCTGCGGTCCCCGTCGCGGGCGGCCTCTACGTCTACATCTCGCGGCTCACCGCCCCGTTCTGGGGCTTCCTCGTCCCGTGGACGCTCCCGCTGGTCGTCTGGGCGACGTTGCTCGTCACCGCGACGGGGTTCGCCGAGTACGCCCGCTTCTTCGTGGACGTGCCCGCAATCGTGCTGATGTACGTCCTCTTGGCGGGCGTCGTCGCCCTCAACGTCGTCGGCCTGCGCCTCGTCGTGCAGGCGCAGGCGCTGTTCGTCGCGGGCCTCGCCCTCGCCCTCCTCGCGTTCGTCGTCCCCGGCGCGACGGCCGTCGACCCCGCGAACTACACCCCCGTTCTCCCCGACGCGGGCGCGTTCGGCGTCGCCGCAGTCGCCCTGTTCTATCCGTTTCTCGGGTTCGGCCTGCTGACGGAACTCGGCGAGGAGATAGACGACCCCGGTCGGACCATCCCGCTCGCACTCGGCATCGGCATCGTCGTCGTCGCCGTCTGTTACGTCGCGCTCATCGCGGTGCTCGTCGGCGTCGTCCCGTGGCGAGAACTCGGCCACCCGGCGGACGTGGCGCTCGCGGCACGCCGGTTCCTCCCGCCGTGGGGCGTCTCGCTCGTCGCGGCGGGGGCGCTGTTCGCCGTCGTCACGAGCGTCAACACCTCCGTGCTCGTCGCCTCGCGCACCGTCATGCGCGCCGGGCGCGACGGCATCCTCCCCGAGTCCGTCTCGCGCATCCACCCCCGCTTCGACACGCCGTGGGTCGCGGTGCTGGTCCTCGGCGGCCCGCCCTTCCTGCTGGTCCCCCTCGCGGACGACGTGGTCGGTCTCTCGGCGTTCATCGGGCTGGCGAGCCTCACAGCGTACTTCTTCAGCGCCGTCGGCCTCTGGAACCTCCCCCGCGAGTTCCCCGCCCACTACGCGGCGGCCCCGTTCCGCCTCCGCCGCGACCGGGGCCTCCCGCTCGCGGTGCTGGGCGGCGCCCTCGCGACGGGGGCGTTCTGGGTCGTCACGCTTGTCCGCCTGCCGACGGTGGGCGTCGTCCTCGTCGGCTGGTTCCTGCTCGGGTACGCCTACTACCGACACCGACTCCGGGGGGTCGACCGCGTCGCCATGTACCGTCGGATGACGACGCTCGCCGACCACGAGGGAGTCGCCCGTGCGGACCGACCGGCCGACGGGCGCGAGTCGGACGCCTGAGGAGTGCCTATCGCGAAGACGGGCGGGAGACTTATTTCGGAGAGGGCGTCAGGTGGTAGGTATGCAGACTCGCGAGTGCCCCGTGCTGGCCGAGGAGGACCGCCCGCTGCTGGACCGACTGGCCCTCGGGACGAGCGAGTCGGCCGCCCGCGTCCTCGGCTACCTGCTCCTCCGCGAGTCGGACCCGACGTTCGCGGGCGACCCCGCTACTCGACTGGACATCCGCGTCGGGACGGGTGCCAGCAGGAGCGCCGTCTCGGACGCCCTCTCGACGCTCGACGACCGGGGGCTGGTCACGTCCACGACCGTCGACCGCGACCGGTCGGGCCGTCCGCCGCGAGCGTGGCGGGCGAAGTGGGGGACCCGCGAGACGCTCGACCACCTCTACGCGACTCACGCGGCGTCGCTCCTCGAACGGGGCGTCGCCGTCACCGATGAGACGTGGTCGACGGCCCTCGACGCCGGGAGCGTCGCCGGCGCCCGCCCCGCCGGTGGTGACCTCGCCGTCGGCCTGAACTGGCGGCCCAACGTGCTCCACGCGCCGATACTCGCGGCCCGCGAGGTGGGTGGGTTCGCGGCCCGCGACCTGTCGGTCTCGGTCGACCCCTTCGAGGGGTCCGGGCTGGCCATCGACGCCCTCCTCGCCGGCGACGTGGCCGTGGCGGTCTGCGGAGCGGCGACGGCCGTCGGCGCACGCGCGACCGGAGCCGAACTGGTCCCGCTCGCCCCCGTCTACCAGCGGGCGATGACGGTCCTCTACACCACGCGAGAGGTGTTCGGCGGACCGCTCGACAGCGTCGAGGACCTCCGGGGACGGCGGGTCGGCCTCCCCGAGGGGTCGGAGATGGGGCTGCTCGGCCGCCTGTTCCTCTCGCAGTCGGGGGTCCTCGACGACCTCACCGTCGTCGACGTCGCGGGCGAGGAGCGCACGGCGCTCGAAGCGGGCCACGCCGACGTCGTCACCGGCACTTTCCGCGACCCGGGTGCGCTCCCGGCGGACGACCGGGTGGACGTCCTCACGCTCGCCGACCACTTCCCGCTGTACGGTCCGACGCTCGTGACGACCGAGGACGCCGTCGAGGCGCGCCCGGGGGAACTCGTGGCGTTCCTCGCGGGCGTCCTCCGGGGTCAGGAGGTGGTCGTGACGGACCCCGAGCGGGCGGTCCGTGCGGTCGCAACCCTCGCGGTCGGCGGGGCCGGGCGGGCGGAGCGGCGGGCCGCGGACCTCCGCGAGGCGACCGAACGCTTCGGCGAGAGCGCCGCCGTCGCGGACCACGGGTGGGGGTGGCACCGCCCCGAGGAGTGGCGGCGGCTGACGACCGCGCTCCGGCAGGCGGGACTGGTCGGGGGGCGCGCGTGAGCCGGACGGCCATCGGTGTGTCCGACCTCACGGTCGCCTACGGCGACGTGACGGCGGTCGAGGGGGTCTCCCTCGACGTGGCCGAGGGGGAGTTCGTGACCGTCATCGGTCCCTCCGGCTGTGGCAAGACGTCGCTGTTGCGGGCGGTGGGAGGCCTCGAAGCGCCGACCGAGGGGTCGGTCCGGGTGGCGGGCGACCCTCCCGAACGGGCACAGGAGCGCGGGAACGTCGGGTTCGTCTTCCAGCGTCACACCCTGCTCCCGTGGAAGAGCGCACTGGGGAACGTCACCTTCCTCCGGCGACTGGCGGGGAAGGAGCCGCGACCGGAGGCGGCCCGCGCCCTGCTCGACCGGGTCGGCCTCGGCGGGTTCGAGGACGCCCGCCCCGACGAACTCTCGGGCGGGATGCGCCAGCGGGTCGCAATCGCCCGGGCGCTCCACTTAGACGCCGACGTGCTCCTGATGGACGAACCGTTCGGCGAACTCGACGAACTCACCCGCGAGACGATGGGCATCGAGGTGCGCCGGGTCTGGCGCGAGGCGGAGAAGACCGTCGTGTTCGTCACCCACAGCATCCCCGAGGCCGTCCTGCTCGGCGACCGGTGTGTCGTCGTCCGGGGACAGCCGGGACGGGTCGTCGGCGCGTTCGACGTGGACCTGCCGCGCCCGCGGGACCGCGCGGTCCTCGACTCCGCGGCGTTCCGCGAGCGGGTGGCGACGGTCCGCTCGGCGCTCACGGGCCGCGAGGACGGCGGCGAGGAGGCCCCGGTTCGATGAGCGTCGCCGAGCGCGTCCCCGCACCGAGCCTGACGCTCCCCGGCGCGGCCCTCCTCACGGCCGTCGCCTGCTGGTGGGCGGCAACGGTCACCTTCGCGCTCCCGGCCTACGTCCTCCCCTCGCCGGTCGCCGTCGCCGCGCGCCTCCTCGACAGTCCGGGACTGTACGCGACGAACGCGCTCGCGACGGCCCGTCGCGTCCTCCTCGGGGGGAGCGTCGGCGTCCTCGTCGGGGCGAGCCTCGCGGTGCTCGTCGTCCACGTCCCGGTCGCCCGGCGGGCGCTGGTGCCGTACCTCGTCGCCGCGCGCGTCCTCCCGAAGATAGCCGTCGCGCCCGTGTTGCTCATCTACCTCGGGACGGGTGCGACGACGGGGCTGGTGTTCGTCGCGCTGGTCACGTTCTTCCCGATGGTCGTGAGCACCGTCGCGGGACTGGAGCGCCCGCCGGCGACCCACCACGACCTCTTCGACTCCGTCGACGCCGGCCCGCTTCGGACGTTCCTCCACCTCCGCGTTCCCCACGCCCTCCCCGACGCCTTCGCGGGGCTGAAGCAGGCGACGACGCTCGCCGTCGTCGGGAGCGTCGTCGCGGAGTGGGTCGTCTCCACGGAGGGCCTCGGCGCGCTGATCCTGTTCGCCCTGGAAGACGTCCAGACGGACGTGCTGCTGGCGGCGCTGGTCGTCCTGTTCGCCCTCGGACTCGCGCTGTACGGCCTCGTCGCCCTCCTCGAACGGCACGTCCTCTGGGCGTACGGGCACGCACGCCGCTCGCGGGCGTGAATGCGTCCCCGGGAGACGTGAGACGCGGAGGACCGACTCCGGGACGGAGCGCCGCGTCAGTCGTCGCGGCGCGTGTCGTCGGTCGGGTCCCCGCCGGACGGGACGGCCCCGTCGCGGTCGTCCCGCACCGCGGCGAGTCCCGCCTCGAAGTGGTCTGCGGTGAGGTGGATGTCCTCGACGTGGCCGCCGTCGTGAACGAACTCGCGGACGGCGGTCGCGGCGGCCTCTCGGCAGACCGCTTCGAGGTCCGCGCCGACGTAGCCCTCCGTGCGGGCCGCCAGTCCGTCGAGATCGACGTCGTCTGCGAGGGGTCGGTCGCGGGTGTGGACGGTCAGAATTTCGCGGCGGGCGGTCTCGTCCGGCGTCCCGACGTGGACGTGGCGGTCGAAGCGGCCCGGCCGGAGGAGGGCGTCGTCCAGGAGGTCACGACGGTTGGTCGTGGCCACGACCACCACGTCCTCCAGTTCCTCCAGGCCGTCGAGTTCCGTCAACAACTGCGAGACGACTCGCTCGGAGACGCCGCTGTCGGCGGCCCCGCCCCCGCGTTCTGCGGCGAGGGCGTCGATTTCGTCGAAGAAGACGACGGTGGGGGCGTTCGCGCGGGCCTTCTCGAACACCTCGCGGACCCCTTTCTCGGACTCGCCGACGAACTTGTCGAGCACCTCGGGGCCCTTCACCGAGATGAAGTTCGCGTCGGACTCGTTGGCGACGACTTTGGCGAGGAGGGTCTTGCCGGTTCCCGGCGGGCCGTAGAGGAGCACGCCCTTGCTCGGGCGCAACGAGACGCGCTCGAAGGCGTCGGGGTACGCGAGGGGCCACTGGACCGTCTCGCGCAGGCGGGACGTCGTCTCCTCGAGGCCGCCGACGTCGTCCCACGTCACGTCGGGCACCTCCACGAACACCTCCCGCAGCGCCGACGGGTCGACGCTCGTCAGGGCGTCGTCCAGGTCCGTCGCGTCGACCGTGAGGTCCGCCAGCGTCGCGGCCTCGACGGGTCGCTCGGCGTCCGGGCCGAGGCCGTGTCGCCGCACCGTCCGCAGCGCCGCCTCCCGGACCAGTCGTTCGAGGTCGGCCCCGACGAACCCGTGAGTGCGCCCCGCCACGCGGTCCAGGTCGACGTCGTCGGCCAGCGGGACGTCCCGCGTCAGCACGTCGAGTACCGCACGGCGGCCGCTCCGGTCGGGGACCGGCACCGGCACCTCGCGGTCGAAGCGACCGGCCCGCCGCAGGTCCGGGTCGACGGCATCCAGTCGGTCGGTCGCCCCGACGACGGCGACCCGGTCGTCCGTCTCGCGGTCGTCGAGCAGCGACACGAGGCGGGCGACGCGACGGCGACCCCGTTCCCCCCGGTGTTCGTCCAGCGCGTCGAGGTCGTCGAGGAAGAGCACCGCGGGGGCCGCCTCGGTCGCCTCGGCGAGCGCCGCCCCGACGGGGTCGGCGTCGCCGGCATCGGCTGAGACCACCTCCGCGCCGGTGATGCGGACGACCGGCACCCCCGCCTCGTTCCCGAGCGCCTCGACCAGACGGGTCTTGCCGGTCCCCGACGGGCCGTGCAACAGGACGCCGTTCGGGGGGTCGACGTCCAGCGCGCGGAACACCTCCGGGTGCGCGAGGGGGAGTTCGACGAACTCCCGGAGGCTGGCGACGGCGTCCGTCTGCCCGCCCACGTCGTCGTACCCGATCGCCCGTGCCCGGTCGAGCGGGACGGTTCCGGGGCCGTCCGTGGCCGTCCCCGAGAGGCGGATGGCGGACCAATCGCGGACGACGACCGGCCCCTCGGGGGCCGTCTCCGCCACGTGGACCGGGACGGCGTGGTCCGCGTCCGCGGTGTGGCCGCCGCCCCCCGCCCCGCCGGCGTCCCGTCCGAGCGCGAGGGTCTGTCCGGCGACGACTGCCCGCCCGACCAGCGCGTCCTTGAGGTCGAACGCCGCGGACTCGGAGGCGGCCGCCGGGAGCGAGAGGGTCACCCGCTCGGCGGTGGCCGGGTCGGCGCGCCGGACCGTCACGGTGTCGCCGACACCCACGTCGAGCGTCCGGCGGAGCGCACGCGGGAGGCGGGCGACGCCCTCGCCGGTGGTCGCGCCCGCCCCCACGCGGGCCGTCGCGACGGCGACGGCACCGTCGGATTCGAGCCGAACCGACTCGCCGTCCTCGACACCGAGCGCTCGTATCGTCCCGGCGGCGACGTCGGCCTCGCCGGCGGCGGTCGACCCCAGCGCACCCTTGACGGTCAACTCCATCGCAATCGTGTCACGGCCCAACGCATATCAAGGCGTGGGTGCGAACGACCGGTATCGGCCTGCCCTCCGGAGTGGCGACGCTCGACCCCGCGGGGGTATCCTCGTCCGTCTCGGTCGGCAACATTTAATAACGCCTAAGCGTTGTGCTGACACGGTTCATGGGAGAGACATACAAGCCCCGGGTCACCGCTCGCGACAGGGAGCGGTTGGCGGCGGACCTCGGCACCCCCGAGGTGTCCGCCGATGGCGAGGCGACGTTCGCCGACCTCAGAGCGGCGGTCGCTGCGGGTGCGGACCCGCAGTTCGCCTCGATGGGGGCGGCCATCAGAGCCGACCTCCGGGGGCAGTTGGACGCGGAACGTATCGACGAGGCGCTGGCCGGACTGGACGAACAGCTCCGTCGGGCCGAGGAGGTCCGCGAGGTGGGCGTCCCCGAGCGCGTCGGGAAGGGGGACGCCGGGGTGCCGGAGGCCTACCGGGAGCTCATCGCCCCCGTCTGGGAGGCGTACGACCACCTCGTCGAGGTGGGGTTCTTCGAGAGCCTCTCGTCGAACCTCCCGGCGTTCACCCCCGAGCACATCGACGGGACAGCGCGGGGTCTGCTGACGGCCGACGCGCTGGCGACCGACCTCGCGGACGTCGGGTTCGACGAGCGCGAGCGGACGGCCCTCCTGATGGACGTCGTCAACAACGACACCCGCCTCTCGCGGTGGGTCCCGACGGCCGACATCCCGGAGGGCGTCGAGTTCAACGTGGACTACGTCCCGCCGCTGTACCACCGCGCGGTGGGCGGGGGCCTGCTCTGGGTGAAGTCGCTCGACCGGCACCTCGTCCAGAAGGAGATTCTCCTCACCGAGGACGTCCTCGACGACGCCTTCTGGCGGGCGAAGGCCATCCTCGGCGGGGTGGCCGTGTTCCTGCGGGCGGCCCGCGACGTCGCCAGCGACGAACCGGAACAGACCGACGAGCAGCTGGTCGCGGGCCTCAGCGGGGGCGCGGCCATCACCATCGTCAACCAGGAGGAGCTGATGCGCGAGGCGTACTGGCTCACCGAGGAGAAACGAGCGCCCACCCGGGCGAGGTAACGCGGCGACGACTATCAATGGCGACAAACCAGGAAGACAAGGCGATCCAGGCAGCGAGCGAGACTATCGTCGAGGAGACGGAACTCGGCTACCAGGTGTTCAACGCGCCCGACGAGTCCGTGCTCCACCAGCACGACACCGACCGCATCCCCCAGTTCGACGTGACACAGGAGATGCTCGACGACGCCGGCGAGGACCCCGAGAGCTGGCTGATGTTCGGCAAGAACTACGAGGCCCACCGCTACACGACGGCCGACGTCATCACGCCCGAGAACGTCGACGGGCTGGAACTCGAATACGAGATGGAGGTCGGCGCGAACTCCAGCATGGAGGGTTCGCCGGTCATCGTGCCGGGCGACCCGCCGGTGATGTATCAGACGAACGGCCCGAGCCACGTCAAGGCCATCGACGCCCGCGAGGGCGAGGTGCTCTGGAGCTACACCTACCCGGCACCCGAGGACGCGGTGCTGTGCTGTGACGACAACAACCGTGGCGTGGCCGTCTGGGAGGACAAGGTGTACATGACCTCGCTGGACTCGGGCGTGCAGGCGCTCGACCGCTACACCGGCGAGGAACTCTGGTACACCTCCACGGCCGACTACAAGGAGGGCTACTCGGCGACGTGGGCGCCCATCGTCTACGACGGGAAACTGTTCACGGGGAGCGCGGGCGGCGAGTACGGCGTTCGCGGGTTCCACTGCTGTATCGACGCGGAGACGGGCGAGGAACTCTGGCGGATGCACCCCTGCCCCGAGGAGGAGTACATCGGCGACTCCATCAAGCAGTCGGGGGGGACCAACTGGATGAGTCCGACGCTCGACACCGAGCGCGAACTGCTGTACTTCAACGTCGGCAACCCGAGTCCCGACTTCAACGGCACCGTCAGGCCGGGCCCGAACCGCAACACCTGCTCGACCATCGCGGTGGACATCCACACCGGGGACGTCGTCTGGTCGCACCAGGAGTCGGCCCACGACATCTGGGACTACGACTCGGCGATGCAGCGCATGCTCATCCGCGACGTGGAGATAGACCACCTCGACTACTCCGGCGACATCGTCTACAACGCCGGGAAGACGTCGTGGTCGTACACGATGCACCCCGACACGGGCGACCTGTTGGTCCGGGGTGAGCCCCTCACCCAGCAGCTCAACTTCATGCGGCAGGTGCCCCACGTCGAGGAGGAACGCGAGTACGTGATGCTCCCCGGCCTGCTGGGCGGTCAGGACTGGCAGCCCGCCTCCTACAGTCCCGAGACCGGGCTGTGCTACCACAAGGTGCTCAACACGCCCCACTCTGTGGCGTGGCGCAACGAGGAGTACCGCCCCGGCGAGAAGTTCTGGGGCGGCATCGTCGACGTCGAACCCGACGAGGAGGACATCCCGGACGAGTACAACGGCCACATCAGCTGCATCGCGGCCGTCGACCCCACCACCGGGCAGGTGAAGTGGCGCGACTGGATCGACAGCGACCGGTACCTCTGGGGCGGCTCGATGACCACCAGCACCGGTTTGCTGTTCGCCGGGACGCAGAACGGCCAGCTCGTCGCCTACGACGCCGAGGACGGCGAGCGACGCTGGGAGTTCGACCTCTCGGACAAGGCCGTCTCCGGCGACCCGGTCAGCTGGTACGACCCCGACACGGAGAAGCAGTACGTCGCCATCCAGGTGGGCGGCAGCGGATTCGTCGGCCGCGGCCCGCGCGGCGACCGACTCGCCGTCTTCTCGCTGGCGAAGTAACGACCCGACCACCCAGTATTTCGGCGGAGCGCGGCCCCACAGCGACACTCGACAGAGACATGCCACCGAAGGACATCGAGGCGGTCGACGACCTGGAACGAGCGGTCCGGGCAGACCCGACCGTCCTCCCCGACATCGCGGACCGTATCGACGCCCGACTCGCGGGCGAGGACCTGACCGACCGCCTCGACGCGGGGCGGGCGCTGCGAGCCGCGGCGAGCCACGACCCCGAACTGGTCGAACCGCACGTCGAGACGCTCGTGGCCCTCCTCTCGTCCGAGCAGGGGTCCCTGCAGCTCTCGGGGGCCATCGGTGTCGCCGAGTACGCCGGCCTCGCGCCCGAGGACCCGCGGGTGCTCCGAGCCGTCCCGCGACTCGTCGAACTCCTCGACGAGACGGTCGCGCCGGCCATCGAGGAGGCGACGGTCCGCACGCTCGGCCGGGTCGGGATGCGGGACCCCGCGGCCGTCACCGACGCCGACCCCGTCGTGGCAGCCCTGTTCCGCGAGGCGACGTTCCCGACGCGGACGGTCATCTGCAAGTGGTTCGTCCGGGCCGTCGCCGAGGACCCGCGGCAGTTTCCCGAGACGGTGGCGGCCTACGCCGCCGTCGTCGCCGACGAGGACGACGCGATGGCCCGCTTCGCCGCCGAGGCGATAGCGCGGGTGGCGAGCGCCGACCCCGGGGCCGTCTCGGACCCGGCGCGGGTGCTCGCTGACCTCGAAGCGCTGGAGGCGAAAGTGGACGCCGACCCCCGCCGCGGCGTCGGCGAGGGCGTCAGGGACGCCGCGCGGACCTTCCGCGAACTGCACTCGGCGAACGGGTGAGTCGGTCGGGTGGGTCAGTCGTCGGTCGCCGACTCGACCGGCCGCCCGTCGTCCGCCCCCCGGTCCGCGGCCAGTTTCGGCAGGGAGTTGAAGACGACCCGAACGTGGTCGCTCTCCGGTTTGCAGACGCAGGTGAGACGCATGTTCCCCTCCTCGACCTCCTCGTCGGTCAGCGCGAGATTCATGTCCATCTCCGCCTCCCCCTCCAGCAGGACGGCCGTACAGACGTTGCAGGTCCCCGACCGGCACTGGGACCCCCACTTGAGGTCGTTCGCCTCCGCCGAGCGCAACAGCGTCTCGTTCCGGTCGACCTCCATCCGCCCGTAGTCGAGGTCGCTCAGGTCGAGGGCCGCCGCCTTCTCGAAGACGTCGTCCTCCTCGAGGTCCCACCCGTTGCGCTGGACGACCCGATAGTCGAGGTACTCCACCTCCGCCGGGGGGAGGTCCTCGGAGTCCGCTTCCGACGTCTCGACGCCCGGACCGACTGCGGGCAGCTCGATGTCCATGTGCCATGGTACTCACGTTCACGGATATACCTTGGCCCGATCGTCGCCAGCGCTCGCGCTATCGGCCTGCTCGGGGGCGCGAGCGTCCGAACCGAGCGCCGCAGAAACCGAGCGCGGGTCGTCGCTCAGTCCCTGACGAACCGGTAGGTGTCGCCCTCGACGTGTTCGATGTCCCCGAAGCCGTGGGCCGCGATCTCGTCGGGGAGGTTGCGCGTGGAACTGTACGCCGACGCGATTTCGGTCACCTCGCGGACGTCGATGTCGAGTTCGTCCGTCGCCCGTTGCAGGTCGGCCTTGTCGAAGGTGACGTCCTCGTCGGTGTCTGCCCCGTCCTCGACCCTGTTTTCGAAGACGCGAACGAGCGTCGCGGGATAGTTTCGCATGCGCCCGTGAGGTAGGGGGGCGGCGGGATAAACGTGGGCCACCGGGGGAGGACGCTACACGTCCGTCGGTCCTCGGGCGGCCGTCCGCCGTTCGAGCCAGGCGGGCAGGAGGTAGAACGCGAGGCCGAGTGCGACCAGCGCGGCGAGGGCGGCGTACGTCCGGTCGGTCCGGAGCGCCGTCGAGGTGACGAACACGCGGTAGCCGAGGCCGGCGGTGAGCGTGACGAACTCGGAGACGACGGTCCCGATGACCGACAGCGCCGCCGCCAGTTTCACCCCCGCGAGGACGCTCGGCGCGGCGGCGGGGACGCGCACCCGCAGGAAGGTCCGGAGGGGCGAGGCGTCGACGGAGCGCGCGAGGTCGAGGTACGGGTCGGGGACGGCTCGGAGTCCCCCGACTGAGGCGACGGCGACGGGGAACTGCGTCAGCGTCGTCACGAGGAGCGCGCGGGCGGGGAGGCCCCGCCCGAACCAGAGAAAGAGCAGCGGGGCGATGGCGACCAGCGGCGCGATACGGAGGCCGACGACGAACGGGCGCGCGACGAGTTCGACGGTCCGCGAGACGGTCATCCCGAAGGCGACGAGGAGGCCGACGACCACCCCGCCGAGCAGTCCCAGCGCCGCGGTCGCACCCGTGACGGCGGCGTCGCCGAGCAACACCCGCCACGACGCGACGAGTTCCGCCCCCACGTCGGTCGGCGAGGGGAGGACGACGGTCGGTATCGCGTAGACGACGGTGGCGGCCTCCCATGCCGCGAGGACGGAGACGAACAGGAGTGCGGCGGGGCCGTACCGACCGGCGAGTCGGCGGGCTTCGTCCACTCGCCACGAGACGTCCCCGACCACCGGGTCGTGGTCCTGTTCCCGCCGGGACTCGCCCATGTCAGTCCCCGACCTGCTCGGCGTACGACCCGACGTACGTCGCCTCGAGGTCGAGGTAGTCGTTCGTCCAGACGCTCGCCGGGTCGACCTCCCCGCCCAGCGAGTCCGCGCCCGTCAGGGTCTCGTGCATCGTCGCCCACGGGTCCGACTGGCTCCACCCCCACCCCTGCTCGCGGACCGCCCCCGAGAGGACGAACTCGCGGCTCATCAGCTCCCACTTGTCGCGCTGGCGGTCGCGCGACTCGCTCAGCGCCGGCACCGCCTCGACGAGGTGGTCGGTGGCCGCCTCGGGATTGTTCGTCGCCCAGGCCGCCCCGTGGGCCGTCGCGCGCAGGAACGCCCGTACCGTCTCGGGGTGCTCCTCGCCGAGCGAGGGCGGGGTGGCGATGACGTGCCCGTAGGAGGGTATCTCGGCGGCGACGGGCACCGAGTCGACGGTCGCCCCCTGGTGGCGGGCGTCGACCACGTCGCCGAAGACGCCCCCCGCGGCGTCGATGTCGCCCGTGAGGAGGCGCTGGACGGTGTCGAACCCCGTGTCGACCAGTTCCACCTCCTCGCGGACACCGGCTTCCTCCAGGAGGAGCGTCGAGAGCAGGCGGACCATGCCGGGGCCGGTCCCGAGTCGTTTGCCCCGCAACTGCTCGACGCCGGTGAACTCCCCGCCGAGGGACTCGCGCGTGGCGAACAGGACGACCGGACTCCGCTGCATCACGACGCCGACCGACCGCGGTGAGAGTTCGCGACTGTTGACGTTGAGCACCTGGTCGGCGCTCGTGACGGCGAAGGGGGTGTTGCCGAGGCCGACCTGCTTCGCGGAGAAGTCCGATCCCTGCCCGCTCTCGATGCTCGATAGCGTCAGCCCCTCCGCCTCGTAGAACCCCTCGGCGCGCGCCGCGTAGTAGGGGACGTGCAGGCCGCTCGGCTTCCAGTTCAACAGAAGCGACACGTCCGACCGGGTCGGCGTCGCCTCGTCGGGCGTCCCCGAGGCGGTGTCGTTCCCGGCCGTCGTCTCCGTGGTCGCCCCGCCGTCGGTCGTCCCGTTCCCGGTGTCACCGTCCCCGTCGCCGGACGGCCCACCGATGCCGAGACACCCGGACGCCACGGTCACCCCTGCCGCCGAGAGGAACGCTCTCCGAGGGTAGCTCATGTCTACCGGTAGCTATCACCACGGTAAGTTAAAACATCGGGTGGAACGTTCAAATAGGGAGGCCTACTCGACGCTGAGGCCGTCCGCCGCCCCGCCGGTGAACTCCAGTTCGATCTCCAGTTCCCCCTCCTCGTGGCTCACGAACTCGACTTCCACCTCGATGGGTTCGCGGAACGAGAAGGGGACTTCCCACTCGTCGCTGGCGACGGTGAGTTCGGTGCCCGCGTCCAGTTGGTCGGCGAGTTCTCGGAGGAACGCCGCGGTGTCGGTCCGCGAGAGGTGGACCTCGCGTTCGAAGTACCCCTCCGTCACAACCGTCCGGCCCTCGTCACCGTCGCCTGGCAGGTTCGGCATGGCCGGCCCTTCGCGCCGACCCGCATAAACACTGGGTGTCACGCGCTCCCGTGAGCCGTGTTCACGTCGCCAGTTACTTCTCGGCGGACGCCGACGTGGGGGTATGTCGCTGTTCGACGTGCTCGGGAGCAAGGCGCGCCTGCGGATTCTCCAGGAGCTCTCGTCCGAACCCCGGTACGTCTCGGAACTGGCCGAGCGGGTCGGGATGGACGGGAAGACGGCGGTCCACCACCTCTCGGTGCTGGAGGAGGCGGACGTCGTCACGAGCTACTGGGTGAGTCGGCGGAAGTACTACCGCCTCGCGAAGACGGTCGAGTTGCGGGCGGCACCGCCGCCGGACCGGACGTTCGTCCTGCACGCCCAGCACGCCGACGAGAAGCCGACACCCAGTGACGCCACGGCCGGCGAGGGGGCCGAGAGCGAGGGCGCCGGCGACTGACCCGGCTACCGTGTACCGTCGTTCAACGAAGGGCCCTACACGAAGGGTAACGTATAGTTACCAGCCCTCGATTGGAGTGATATGCGCTTCGGTAGCAGGCCACTAGGTGTCGTACTGGTCGCTGTGGTCCTTCTGGGGGTGGTCGCGGCCGGCGGCGTCGTGGCACAGGAGGCCGACGAGGCACGCGAGGCCGGTGAGGAAGGTGAGGAAGGGGGTATCGAGGGGATGCTCGCCGGGTTCGTCGAGGGACAGGGGCTGGTGGGGGCGGTGCTCGTCCTCGTCGCGGGGATGCTCCTCCTGACGGCGTGCGTCGAGAAACTCATCAGCTACCTCACGCGCGCGGCCTTCGGGTTGCAGGTGTCGCTGTTCGCCCTCGCCGTCGTCTTCACGGGCTTCGAGTTCGACGACACCATCCTCGCGCTGGTCCTCTCGGCGGGTGACCTGGAGGGGGCGGCGCTGGGGACGGCGCTCGGGACGGGGCTGGCCATCGTCGGCGTGACGCTGGCGCTCGCGGCCATCGTCGAGCCGTTCCCGGTCGACCTCCCGACCGACTACGTGGCCCTGTTCGGCCTCTCCCCGCTGCTCCTCGTCCCGTTCGTCCTCGCGGGGACGCTGACGTTCGTCCACGGGCTGCTCCTCCTCGGAGCGTTCGTCCTCATGTTCGGCTACATCGTCGTCCGCGAGTTCCAGCGCGACTCGCGGGTGTTCTGGGACACGGACGTCGGCGGTCGGGTGCAGGCGGACGGCGGCGTCGCCCTCCCCAAGGCTGTCTCGCGTATCCCCGAGGACCGGTTCGTCGGCGGGCGGACCGGGTCGGGGGCCATCTGGCTGGTGCTCGCGGTGCTCGCACTTGCGGGCATCGTCTTCGCATCCATGTTGCTGGAGGTAGGGTCCGAGGTGGTCGTCGAGGGCTTCGGCATCGAGCAGACGGTGTTCGGCGCGACGGTGCTCACCGCCATCCTCACGTTCGAGGATATCATGCTCACGCTCGAACCGGTCCGCCGGGGGGTCCCCGAAATCGGCGTCGGGAACGTCATCGGGAGTGTCCTCTTCTCGCTGACGGGCAACGTCGGCGTCATCATGCTCCTGAGCGAACTCGACATCTCGGGGTCGGTGCTCACCTTCCACCTCCCCGTCGTGGTGCTCGTGACGGCGCTCGCGGCGTACTTCCTCCACGAGGGCCGACTGGAACGCTGGCACGGCTACCTGCTCGGCGGCCTCTACGTCGCCTACTGGGTGGTCGCCATCGCCCTCTTCGGCGGCGTCCCGCTCGGTGGCTGAACGCACACTGTGATTACATCAGGTAGTTCGCGCCCCAGTAGGCGGCGTACGTTCCGAGCAGGAGGACGCCGACGGGTCGTCCGACGCGCCCCCTGAGGAACGCGCCCGCGACGACGACCAGCGTGAGCAGGAAGAACGGCCAGTGGACGGTGAACACCGCCCCGCCCGTGTCGATGGGGCGGACGAGCGCGAGGACGCCCGCGTTGGCGGTGACGAAAAAGAGGGCGCTCCCGACGACGTTCCCCACCCCGAGGTGCGGGCGGCCCTGCCGGACGGGTTCGACGGTCAGCGCCAGTTCCTCCAGCGAGGCGACGAAGCTCATCACGGTCGCGCCGAAGGCAAGCCCCGAGAGGTCGAACGCCGACAGCAACCCCCGCGCGCCCGAGACGGCGAGTTCCGATCCGACGGTCATCCCGGCCATCGCGAGGAGGGCGACGCCGAGGCGGTACCACCCCTCGTGGCGCTCCCGGAGGGCGTCCAGTCGCTCGCTCTCGACGACGTCGTCGAGGTCGAGGTCGAGGTCGAACCCCCCCTCGTCCTCGTCGTCCCCGTCCCCCTCTCCCTCCTCCTCCTCCCGTCCTCCGTCTCCGGCCGCGACGCCCTCGCCGAGTTCTTCGCTGGCGAGGTAGCGCGTCGACGACCCGGCTTCGAGGACGTAGACGGCGACCACCAGCGGGAGGTACGCTCCGGTCAGGACGACGCCGTCGAATCGCGTGAGCGTCCCGTCCATCGCCAGCGCGAAGAACAGCGCCGGCGTCCCGAGAAAGAGCAGGAGGTACGGCCGGGGGACCCGCGTCTCGAACGGGGTGACCACGCCCGCGACGCCGACGGCCACCCCGAAGATGAACAGCGCCTCGCCGAAGACGGTGCCGAGTGCGACCGCGGGGAGGCCGTCGAGGACGGCGGCCAACCCGAGCACCGCGTTCTCGAGGTCCGTCCCCGCGAGCAGGACCGTCAGGAAGAACGCCGAGACGCCCAGCGCGACGGCGCTCTCGGCGATGGCCTCCACGAACGTCTCGACGCTCTCGACGACGAGAACGACGCCGACGAGGAACACGACGGCACCGACGAGGACTCCGGGCGCGCCGAACTGCATGGTCGGATCAGCGGCGGGGTCACCTTATAGGGATGGGCCGTGACGGCCCGCCGAGTTTATGTCCCTCGACCCGAAGGTGTCGACGACTGCATGCGTGTCTCTCACAGCCTCGGACGGGTCAGCCGACCCGAGTACACCGGGGAGAACCGGTGTCTCCCCTGTACGGTCGTGAACGTCCTTCTCGCCGCCGCCCTCGGCGTCGCGCTCTCGGCGCTGACCCCGGTGGTCGGCGTCGGGGCCTTCCTCGCGTCGCTCGTCGTCGTCTACCTCCGGGGGTACCTCGTCCCGGGGACCCCGGAACTCACGGAGCGCTACCTGCCCGCGTCGGTACTCGCCCTGTTCGGGAAGGAGCGCGTCGAACCGACGGTCCGGGCGGACGCGACCGACCGCGAGGCGGGCGTCGAACTCCTGACCGACGCCGGCGTGTTCACGCGCGATGGAACGGCTCCCCCCCTCTCCGAGGGCTTCCGCGCGGCGTGGCACGACCGGATGGCGGCGTGGGACGGGGGCGACCCGGAGGAGAGCGTGGCCCGCCTGTTCGACGCCGAGTCGGTCGACGCCAAGAGCGAGCGGTCGTTCGTCGTCGACGGGAACGCGATGGTCCGGTGGCCCTCCCGGGCCGCCCTCCTCGCGGACGTGACCGCGGGGGCCGAACTCCGCGCGCGAATCGAGGGGTGGGAGATGCTCGACCGGTCGACCCGACAGGACCTCCTCACGGCCCTCCGACTCTCCCTCGTGACGTGTCCGGCCTGCGACGGCCCCGTCGAGACGGAGACGCTGACCGACGACCCCTGCTGTCAGCCCGAGTACACCGCCTACGACGCGGCCTGCACGGACTGTGAGACGCCGATCGCCAGCGCCACCGTCCGCGGTGAGGACGACGGGACGCCCCCCGGTCGCCGAGTGCTCGACGCCTGACCAGTAAGTGTCGGATGCTATCTAGTAGCAACCTTCTAACCGCTCGCCCCCGTTCGACGACGCATGTGCCCGCAGCCGCAGTTGCCGAACGTCAAGGTCGGTCGTGACGCCGAGGCGGACGCCGCGGACGAAGAACCCGAAGCGACCCGGACGGTCGAGTATCTGAACTACCAGGTCCTCACGGAGCGAGGGTGGACGCTGGAGGACGACGATCTCTTCGAGAAGGCGGCCGAGGCGGACCTGGACGACGCCGACCACGGCACGTTCGAGGCCGGGGCGACCCGCTACATTCTCGACGCCGCTGAGGACCAGGGCCACCAGTGGCCCTTCGAGTGTCGCGCGGCCTCTTGTGCGAACTGCGCGGCCATCCTCGTCGAGGGCGAGGTGACGATGGACATGGACCTCATCCTCACCGACGAGGAGGTCGAAGAGAAGGGAATCATCCTCACCTGTCAGAGCCTCGCGGTCACCGACCGGGTGGGGATCGTTTACAACGCCCAGCACCTCGACTATCTCCGCGACCGGGTCATCGGCGTGCGGGAGGTGTGAAACGGGGGCAGGGTGGATAGGGACGGAGTGGTCAGAACCGCTGGACGGCCGCCTCCAGTCGCTCCTCCGGCGTGGTGTTTACGACCACCTGGTCCTGCTGGTAGCGTTCGACCTCGCTCAAGTCGAGGTCGATGTCCTCCTCGCTCAACCCCTCGAGGACGGCCGACAGTAAGAGCGCCTGCGAGTCCATCCGCGCTTCGAGTTCGTTGATGTCGTCGAACGCCTTCTCGGCGAACCCGGTCAGCGAGTCCGAGAACTCCGAGAGGTTCCCCTCGGCCTGTTTGATCTTGCGCTCGTTGAGGCTGATGCGCGCGAAGTTGTCCACCTCCTCCAGTTGCCGTTCGAGCGCCTCCACCTCGCGTTCGAGTTCGCCGATGCGCGATTGAATCATCTCCTCGACGAGCTGTTCGAACGTCGACCCGACGTCCTCGCCCCCCGCGTCCCGCCCGTCGCGTCCCACCCGCTGTTTCGCGACGGGGTCCTCGGCCGTCCCGTCGCGGTCGGTCGCCTCGCGCTCGTCGCTGCGGTCCGGGGTCTGTCGGTACGCTCGTGACATGTGCGCACGGTTGGCACGACGCTCCAAATACCTTTGGTCGGGTCGTGGAACCGGGCGACGTGCGGCGGACGGCGCGGTCGCTGTCGGTGCCGCGTCGCGCGGCAAAAAAGGCGAACTCGGTCGGGGGTCGGGCCTCAGGCGGACATCGAGAAGATGGCCAGCCGGGTGTCGCGCTTGCCGCGACGGAGCCACCCGCTGCCGCCGATCTGGAACGCGATGTACTGCTTGTCCGTCCCGGGGTCGTACCAGCTGACGGGACTGGAGGAGATGGGCGCGTCGCCCGTGTCGAACTCCCACAGTCGCTCGCCGTTCTCGGCGTCGTAGGCGATGACGTTCCCGTTCTGCGTGCCGGTGAACATCAGGCCCGTCGCCGTGGACATCGTCCCGCCCCAGAGGTAGGTCTCGCTGTCGATCCAGTCGCGCCAGACCCGCTCGCCCGTCTCGGGGTCGATGGCGCTGATGGAGGCGATGTGGCCGTTGTACTCGTCGGGCATCGCCTCGGTCTCGTCTTCGAGGATGCCGCCCCAGTACTTCTTGCCCTCTTCGAACTCCTCGAAGCGCCACCACGCCTCCTGAGCGTTGTTGTGCATCTTGTAGTAGATGAGCCCGGTCTCGTGGTTGTAGGTGGGTGGCTGCCAGTCGTTGCCGCCCATCCCACCGGGCATGAACGTCCCGCGGCGTCCCTCGTCGATGTGGGGAATCATGCTGAACATGTTCAGCTGCTGGACCCCCGGCTCGGAGCGCTCGATGAGTTGGCCCGTCTCCGCGTCGACGGTGTACGCCCACCCGGTCTTGCCCGCGTCCACGACGACGTCTTTGGTCTGGTTGCGGTGGGATATCTCGAGGTCCTCGATGAACACGCGCGGGCACGCGGAGTCGTAGTCCCAAACGTCGTGGGGCGACTCCTGGTGGAACCAGAGTCGTTCGCCCGTCTCGGCGTCGAGACAGAGCGTCCCGCAGGTGTTGCGGTTCGGCCCCGGGCGCACCGATCCGTCGAAGTCCGGGCCGGGGTTGCCTACTGGTAAGTAGAGGCGGTTGCGCTTCTCGTCGAAGGTGGCCGTCATCCAGTTGGTGCCGGCGGCCTGGTTGATGGAGTCGCCGACCCACTCCTCCTCGGGGCAGGTGCGGGTGAACCACTTCTCCTCGCCCGTCTCGCAGTCGATGGCGGTGTGGAAGCCGCGCACCCCGTACTCGCCGCCCGCGCTCCCCGTGTAGAGGGTGCCCTCGTGGACGATGGGCGCCCACGTCGCCGAGTAGCCGCGCTCGTGGTCGGCCGTCGAGTGGTACCACTCCTCCTCGCCGGTGTAGCGGTTCAGGGCCTGCACCCCCGAGTCGAGGGTCATCATGAACACCTTGTCCTCGTAGACGGCCACGCCCCGGTTGTTGTCGTCACAGCAGAGCATGACCTCCGAGGGGACGGCGTAGGTGTAACTCCAGAGGACGTCGCCCTCGCGCGGGTCGATGGCCTTCAGGTGGTTCGGGCCGTTCGACTGGTACATGATGGGCGGGTCGCCCGGCACGATGACCGGCGACCCCTCCATGCTCGACCCGGCCCCGACCTCCAGGTCGTGTTCGAGTTCGAGTTGGTCGACGTTCTCCTTCGTGATGACGTCGGCCGTGGTGTAGCGGTGCTGATGGTAGTTCCCGCCGTACATCAGCCACGCCTCCTCGTTCTCCCCGGAGTTGCTCAGCATCTCCTGGGTGACGTCCTTCTGGGGGATGCGGTCGACGTCGTGTTGGTGTGTCACAGACTTGTCCGGCGACCCCAGCACGCGATACCCGTTGTCCGTCTCCCGTACGACTGTGTCCTGTGCGGCCTTGACGGCCCTGTCTTCTTCGATTGACATGTATTATCTGACTTCGCTCGGGGCGCGCATCTCGTCCGTGATACGGTAGGCGTCCCGGCAGATCTCCTGCTGATTGATGATGGCGATGGCGGTGCCCGCCGTGAGCGCCGCCGTCGCCTGGCTGTCCGTCAACTCGTCCGTGCCGCCGTCCGCGATCTCGAGGGCCGCCCTCGTCAGGAGGTAGAGCCCGCCGAGCATCGCCTTCACGTCCCAGACGGCGTCGTCGAGAATCGTCTCGGTGATGAGCACCTGCTTCTGCCACAGGTGGACGTCGAGGGTCTGTATCCACAGCAGCGCCCCGCCCATCGCCCGCTGTTGGAGCGGCGGGACGTCCTCGACGTTGAACTCGACCCCGTCCGGGATCTGGGCAGTGGGAACCCATCGCGCCAGCCGGTCGTCGTTGTTCGTCACGTTCATCATCAACACCGTCTGTTCGCGCTCGTCGAAGCCGGCGTCGGCCAGTTCGTCCGTGAGCGTCTCGGACTCGACGAGTCCCTGCGCGGTGTGTCTGATGTGGTCGCTCGAGAAGCGTGGTGAGTGCACGTCGACGCTGTCGAAGAACCCGACGTCGAGGAGGTGTTCGTACACCCGCCAGCCCGGTTCGGCGACAGCCCGATACAGCACCTCGGGTTCCCGGTCCCCGTCGGGGATGCCCACCTCCCGTATCGAGGGGAGGCGGGCCACCTGCTCGACGATGTTCTCCAGTTCGCGTTCGAGGAGGTCCGCGTCGAGTTCCCCTTCCAGGTCGCGCCGGGTCGACTCGCCGAGCGAGGCGAACGCCGGGTCGGCCTCCGCCTCGACGGCGTCGCGCATCTCCCCGATACTCAACGACTTCCCCCCGGCCTCGATGCCGAGCGTCCTCGTCAGCTGTTCCTCGTCCTCGTGCGTCACCTGCGGTGTACTCACATCGACCATGCAATCACCATGGGTCACTAGGTACTGCATTCCATGATATAGTTTACCACACCATTCGTGACGGGTGAAATTGATTTACGAAAGATAGTTACGGACTCGGATAGACTGGCCGCCTTCCGGCGGTGAGTCGCGCGGGCGGCGGGGTGAGTTCGGGTCCCGGCTCTCGACTCGGCCGGCCCCGGGCGGGGTGGCTTTATGCCCCTCGGAGCGTGAGTGGTGGTCGCACGAACCGATGGAGTTGACCGTACGACCGCCGGAGGCGAGCGACATCGGGGCGGGCCTCGCCACCGTCTCGCGCGGCGCGCTGACCGAACTAGGTATCGCGAGCGGGGACTACGTCGTCGTCCGGGGCCACGAGGGGCCGGTCGTCGCACAGGTCGTCCCTACGGACGGCGAGGCGGGGGTCGTCAGGCTGGACGACCGGCGGCGGCGGACCGCCGGCGTGGCGGCGGGCGACAGCGTCCCGGTCGAGGCCGTCGACGTCGAGTCCGCGGAGCGAGTCACCGTCGCGATGCCGCCCCACCTCGACGTCGAGGGGAACCTCGCGCTCTACTTCCGGGACCGACTCGTCGGACAGGCCGTCGTCGCGGGCCAGACGGTCCTCGTCGAGTCCGACCCGGCGACCGACGCGCCGGAGTACCTCCCCGTGACGGTCACCGAGACGACCCCGACGGACGCCGTCGTCGTCCGCGACTGGACGAGCATCCGCGTCGACACCGGGGCGGCAGACGAGGTGTCCGTCGAGGACGGCCCGTCGCGACGGACGGGGGTCGCCTACGCCGACGTCGGCGGCCTCGACCGCGAACTCGGCGCGGTCCGCGAACTCGTCGACCTCCCCCTGCGCCACCCGGACCTCTTTCGCCACCTCGGGGTCGACCCGCCCACGGGCGTCCTCCTCACCGGCCCCTCCGGGACGGGCAAGACGATGCTCGCCAGAGCCGTCGCGGGCGGGACCGACGCCCATTTCGCGGCCGTCTCTGGGTCGGAACTCGTCTCGGGACACCGCGGCGAGGCCGAAGCGCGCCTTCGGGCAGCCTTCGAGGAAGCGGCCGTCCACGACCGGGCGGTCCTCCTCCTCGACGACCTGGACGCATTCGGGTCCCCCGGCGACTCCGACGGTGGCCCCGGCGACGGCGTCGCGGCACACCTCGCCTCGCTGCTCGACGGGGTGGCGGACGACGGGAGCGTCGTGGTCGTCGGCGCGGCCACCGACCCCGACGCCGTCGCCCCCGCCCTGCGCCGTCCGGGCCGCTTCGACCGCGAGGTGGCCGTCGGCGTCCCCGACCGGGACGACCGCCGGGCGATTCTCGACGTCCACACGCGGCGGGTCCCCCTCGCCGCCGACGTCGACCTCGGGAGACTGGCCGACCGGACCCACGGCTACGTCGGCGCGGACCTCGCACACCTCGTGCGGGAGGCCGCGATGTGCGCCATCCGGCGCGTCCGGGGGGAGGACGCGGCGCTCCCCGAAGACGCCGACCTCTCGGACGCCGACTTCCTCGCCGACCTGACCGACCTGCGCCTCACGGCGGGCGACCTCGAGGCGGCCCTCGGCGACACGGAACCCTCGGCGCTGCGGGAGGTGTTCGTGGAGGTGCCCGACGTGACGTGGGAGGACGTCGGCGGACTGGCGGAGACCAAGGCGCGCCTGCGCGAGACGGTCCAGTGGCCCCTCGCGTACCCCGACGCCTTCGACCGGGTGGCCCTGACGCCGGCCAAGGGCGTGCTCCTCTACGGCCCGCCGGGGACCGGCAAGACCCTGCTGGCGAAGGCGGTGGCGAGCGAGTCCGACGCGAACTTCATCTCGGTGAAAGGCCCCGAGGTGCTCGATAAGTTCGTCGGCGAGTCCGAAAAGGGCGTCCGCGAGGTGTTCGAGAAGGCCCGCGCGAACGCCCCCACCGTCGTCTTCTTCGACGAAATCGACGCCCTCGCCGCAGAACGCGGGGGCGGGGCCGCCGACAGCGGCGTCTCCGAGCGGGTCGTCTCCCAACTGCTCACCGAACTCGACGGCCTGGAGGAACTGGAGGACGTGGTGGTCGTGGCCACGACCAACCGTCGTGACCTCCTGGACGACGCCCTCCTCCGGCCGGGCCGCTTCGACCGTCACATCCACGTCGGCACGCCGGACGAGACCGCCCGCCGCGAGATTCTGACCGTCCACACCCGCGACCGACCCCTCGCAGACGACGTCGATCTCGACGGACTGGCGGCCCGCACGGAGGGCTACGTCGGCGCGGACCTCGAAGCGGTCTGCCGAGAGGCCGCCGCGACCGCCGTCCGCGAGTTCGTTCACGACGGCGGCCACGTCGAGGACATCCACCTCACCGCAGACCACTTCGACGCTGCGCTGGAGGTGGTCGACGCCAACACTGGGGACGGCCACCGGAGCAGGGACCCCGGGACCTGACCCCGCGAGCTACGCCCCCCGCCCGTCGAGGTAGTCGAGGGCGCCGCGCGCGTCGACGGCGGCTACCCCGCGGGCCAGACGCTCGTCCCAGACGGCGTCCATCTCGGTCCGTTCGACGAAGTGGTCGACGACAGCCTCGTCGTCGCCGAGTTCCGCGCGGGCCGCATCGACTTCCTCTACCCACTCCCGCAGCGCCCCCCCGTAGTCCGCGAGCGTCCCCTCGGGGGTGGACTGTGGCCCGAAATGGGAGAACAGGAGCGTCTCGGGGTCGAGGTCCCGAATCGTCCGCAGGTCGGCGAGCGACTGTTCGAGGTCGAAGCTCCACGGCGGCGTAGTTTTCTCCGTCCGCCCGAGCGAGGGCACCCAGACACCCGCGGCGTCACCCGTGAACACCGCCTCGTTGGCCGGGTCGTGGTAGATGACCTGATGCGGCGCGTGGCCGGGCACGTGGTGGACCTCCAGCTGGTGGTCGCCGAGGTCGACGCGCTCGCCGTCGGCGACCGCCCTGACCCGCGACTCCGGGACGGGGACCGGGTCGACGTAGAACGCCCAGAGGTCGCCGACGGCCGCCCGGGTGCCCTCGGCGATGCGCGACGGGTCGACGAGGTGGGGTGCGCCCGCCTCGTGGACCACCACCTCCGCGTTCGGGCACGCGCGTGCGAGGTGGCCCGCGCCGCCCGCGTGGTCGAGGTGGACGTGCGTCACCGCGAGGACTTCGACCGACGCCGGGTCGATATCGAGGGAGACGAGGGCGTCGAGGATGCGGTCGTGGTGGGCCCCGGTGCCCGTCTCCACGATTGCGGGTCGTTCGGCGTCGAGGACGTACACCGACCCGTAGCCCGCCGTGTCGTACATTCCCGTGTCGACGTAGGAGAGGTCGCTACACCCGCCCGCCGTGACGCGTTCGACGTCGCCGATTGCCATGTCCCACCCTCCCGCGCGGGGGCCTTAACCGTTCGAGGTGTGGTCGTCACGCGCGCCCGACGACGAGGACGTACTCCCGGCCGTCGACGGTCCGTTCCTCGCAGTGGTCGACGGTGAACCCCGCCTCCCGGACGAGGTCACGCCAGTACGTCGCCGGGTCCGCGTCCGCGTCGTGCGGGAGGGGGAGTTCGAGGACGCCCAGGGTCCCGCCCGGCGAACAGGCGCGGTGGGCCTCCCTGACGGCCCGACGCGCGGCCTCGCGAGGCAGGTCGTGAAGGACGCGACAGGCCGTCACGACGTCGACGCCGCCATCGACGACCGGGAGTCGCGCGGCGTCACCGCGGAGGAGGGCGGGGTCCACACCGGCGAGTCGCGCGTTCCGGCGGGCAAGCGCCGGCCCGTTGCCGAGGATGACCCGGTCGTCGAAGACGTCGAGTCCGAGGAGCGTCGTCCCCGCTGACAGCGCCCCCGCCAGTCCGACGAGCGACCGACCCGTCCCGCAACCGACGTCGAGGACGGCGTCGGCGTCGTCGAGCGGGAGCAGTGCTGCCAGCGCCTCGTACTTCGCCGTCTCGACGTGCCACGGTGGCGACCCGGCGAGTCGACGGAGTGCCCGTCCCCCGGACCGCGCCCCCCAGCACGCCGCGCCAAGTCCGGCCAGCCGACGGAGTGATCGGCCCGGACGGACGGCGAGGAGACCCCCGAGGACGACGGAGAGGGTACCGAGGGCGATGGCTCGCCCGCGTCGCCGCCAGTGGTAGATGCCGAAGTAGTACATGCGCCGCGAGGCCGGACGCGTTACTCGCCCGAGAGCGGGTCGCCGCGTCGCGTCACCTTCGTCGCGGGGAGGCCCGCGCGGTCGGCGTGTTCCCGTACCGTCTGTTCGTCCTGCGCCTGGTAGTGGCAGAACGTCCCGACGACGCGGTCCTCGTCGTCCGTCAGCACCTCCGAGTCCACCCAGTGGATGTCCTTGCCCTCCTCGCGGAGTGCCTCCAGGGTCTCCCCGGAGGCGTCGGCGGCCGCCGAGAGGTCCTCCCGGGTGATCGGTTCGTCCAGTTCGCGCAGGATGAGGAAGTCGTGCGTGTCTCGGTCTGCCATGGTCCGTCTAGGGACTGCGGTGTCGCTGTTGTATATCTTTCCGTGGCTGGCGCGGGTCGCCCCCGACCGGCCCGGCTACTCGACGGGCCACTCCGGGGAGAGCGGTGCGCGACAGCCGGCACAGTGGGCGTTTGTCACCCGGTTCTCGGTGCGACAGTGGGGACAGACGACGCTCGCGTCGCCGACCCATCCCCCGACGGCGGTGGCCGGCGAGGGCATCGACCGCCCGACGGGGCGCGTCCCGTCCCCGCCCGTCCCGAGGACCGTCGCGTACCCCGCCCAGAGTGTGAAGGCGAGTGTGAGGAGGGCGGCGACGACGAGGACGGACGGCGGAATCACGGGCCCGTCCCCTCCCCGCCCCGCCCGATGCGGGCCGCGTAGTCGCCGATTTCGGGCGCGTCGTCGTCGAGGTAGTCGTTCGTCCAGAGGGCGTTCGGCGCGACGCCGCCGTCGAGGAGGTCCGTCTCGGCGAGCATCCCCGCGAGTCGACGCCACCGGTCGGGTTCGTGGGCGCCCCACCCGGCCCGCCGGACGTGGTCGGTGTACTGGAGGTCGGTCGCGGCCGCCTCGAACTTGCGGGTCGCTATCTCCCGGCGGCGTTCGAGGGTGGCGTTGCGTTCGACGAGAGCGTCGATTGCGGCCTCCGGGTCGTTCGTCGCCGCCGCCCACCCGCGGGCCGTCGCGCGCAGGAACGCCCGCGTCGCCTCCGGGTGGTCGCCCACGAACGCCCGGTTGCTCACGAGTGTCATCCCGTAGACGGCGAGGTGGTCGCCGACGGGGAGTTCGTCGGCGGTCCGCCCGTGTTCCCGTTCGAGTTCGAGGCCGTTCGTGACGACGCCGACGGCGGCGTCAACCGACCCGTCGAGCACCTGGTGCTGGACGCGGTGGTGCGTGTTCGGGTCCACGTCCTTCAGGTCCGCCTCGTCCGCGACTCCCGCCGATTCGAGTAGCTGTGCGGCGAGGATGCGGGTCTTCGTCGCGGAGGGGGCGACGGTCCGCCCGGCCAGTTGCTCGGGCGAGTCGAGTTCCTCCCCGAAGACGTCCCGGAGGGTGTAGATGGCGGCGGGCGTCTTCTTCGTCACCGCGGCGACGGCCAGCGGGTCGAACCCCTCGCTCTGCTTGGCGAGGACGGCGCTCGCCCCCGCCAGCCCGATGTCGGCCCGCCCGCGGGCGGCCTCCTCGGCGGCGAACGGCGACCCGTGGCCCTCCACGAAGCGCACGTCGAGTCCCTCCGCCTCGTAGAACCCCCGCGCCCGGGCGAGGAAGTACGGGGCCTGAAAGCCGTTCGGTTCCCAGTTGAGTTGGAAGTCGACGGCCGTCATGGGTCGGTGTGGAAGGTCCCCTCGGGGATGTGGTCGACGCCGAGTGCCGCCGGGCCGCCCACCTCCAGCAGGTGGTCGAACAGCCGCTCCATCCCACGGACCGTCTCGCCGTTCCAGTCGCGGACGACCATGTCCCGCCAGCCGTCCCGCACCGCCCGGACGACGTCGGGGTCGTCGTAGGTCATCAGCTCGCGGCCGACGACCTCCCAGTGTTCGTCCTCTTCGACGAGTCGGTCGACCACGTCGCGGTAGGCGCGCGTGAACGCCCGGACCGTCTCCCGGTCCGAGTCGAGGAACGACTCGCTCGTGAGGAACGTCGAAATCGGGAGCTTTCGGTCGGTCCCCGAGAGTCGCTGGACGAGGTCCGAAACCGGGAACACCTCCTCGTAGGGGCCGTTCTCGGTTATCTCGGGGACGATGGGCCAGAACTGGAGGACGGCGTCCACCTCCCCGTCGTGGAGCATCTCGGTGAGACCGACCTTCGACCCGGCCTCGACCGGAGTGGCCGTCTCGTCGGGGTCGAACCCGTGGTACTCCCGGCAGGCCGCCCGGACGAGTATCCAGTTCTTGTCGAGGCGGCGGACGACGCCGATTCGGTGGCCCGAGAGGTCCGCCAGCCCCTCGATGTCGGTATCCTCGGGTGCGACGAGTCCGCCGACGGTCCGACCGTAGGGGTGCACGGCGACGATTTCGGCACCCTCCGCCCGTTCGCGTGCCGTCGAGATGTAGTCGATGTCGATGAGGTCGGCCTCGCCGTCCTGCAGGCGGGCTTCCACGGTCTCCATCCCCCCCTCCAGCGCGTCAGAGACCAACTGCACGTCGAGGTGGAAGCCGTGCTCGTGGTCGAGGCCGAGGCGCTTCATGGTGTAGAGCATGTACCGGGGGCTGCCGTTGTGCTCGAAGCGTGCCCGCATCACCGGCAGGTCCCCCCGACTCCCGTGGTGGGCGTCGAGGGCGGTCTGCTGTGTCTCGACGTTCATCGCTCGCCCCCCGCGACGATGGCCCGGATGTCGGCGTCCTCGGCGACGAGGCCACGCGCTTGCATCCACCGCAGGTGGGTGTCCAGTTCGTTCCGGTCGGCGAGTTCCGGCGTCTCGTAGGTCGGCACCTCGATGTCCTCGCGCAGGGCGTCGACGTCCACGCCCTCGAAGAGGTCCGGAGCGACGGACTCGTCGGCCCGGAGCATCGAGAGGTACTCCTCGCGGAAGGCGGCGGGGTCGGCGTTGATGTCCTCGACGGCCCGTGCGTACCCCCGGAGGAAGGCGGCGAGTTCCTCGTCCGAGAGGCCGTCGCCCCCGACGACGCCCATGTGGTTCTCGAACTCCATGATGCGACGGAACCCGAGGTGTTCGGCGAGGGTGCTCTGGGGTTCGAGGAGGGTGACGGCGTCCACCTCCCCCCCGCGCAGGGCGCGCAGGCGGTCGGTCGGCATCCCCTCGTGGACGAGGTCGATGCGGTCTTCGGGGACGTGCTCTTCCAGCGCCCGCATCGCGGTGTACTCCTGTCCGGTCCGTTCGTTGATGCCCACCGGGACGTCCGCGAGGTCCTCGGGCCCCTCGATGTCCTCGCGCCGGGTAAACACCGCGTAGGGCTGGTCGGCGAACGTCCCCTTGGCGACGATGCGGCCGTCGCCCATCTCCCACGTCCGCTTGAGCGACTCCCACTTGCAGACGGGGTAGACGTCCACGTCGTAGTCGCCGGTCAGCGTCTCGTCCGCCGGGATGTACTTCCAGTCCACCTCCTCCCGTTCGCGTTCGACCAGTTCCACGTCGAGGCCCTCACGCTCGAAGTACCCCCGCTCGCTCGCCACCCGCTGAGGGAGCATGAACGAGAACGGGAGGTGGAACAGTCGAACTGTGCCACTGGATGTCATGCGAGTTACTAGCTACCACTAGCGCCACTTAACGGTTCTGCAGGAACCTTTATGACATTGAGACATCTGTGTGGCAGGTGCTACCATGAATATCGTCACGGAGGACGATCGCGACCCGACCGAGGTGGCACAGGACGTCTTCCTGTCCGACCTCGCGGGGGGCGAACGGGCGTCGATGAAGTTCTGGCGGGTCGAACCGGGAGCGCGCCTCCCGGTCCACGACCACGAGAACGAGCAGGTCGGGTTCGTCATCAGCGGCACGCTGACCGCTCTCGTCGAGGGCGAGGAACGACCGCTCCGGCCCGGCGACTCCTACGTCTTCCCGGGCGGGGAGCGTCACGGCGCGGAGAACCGCGGCGACGAACCGGCCGTCGGCATCGGCGTCCTCAGCCCCCCGCGCGAGGAACCGGACTGGGGAAAGGGGGAGCGCGAACCGCCCATCGCCGGGTCCGACGACTGAGCGCTCTCCTCACTCACTCCACGCGCGACCGGGGGACGGTGCCGTCGTCGTCCCACCCGCGTTTCTCGTAGTACTCGTCGAGAGCCGCCTCGAACCCCGGCAGGTCGTAGGGGAGGGCGTCGTCGCGCCGGTCGAACCCGCGCCGGTTGTTGAAGTGCCGTTCGAGGTCGACGACCCGCGCGCCCACGGCCTGCAGCGAGTCCACGTCCGTATCGAGGAGGGCGGCGAGTCGGTCCTCGCCAACCACGTCCCGCGAGAACCGACAGCAGATGGCCGAGTCGAGGACGGCGTTCCGGTTCTCCGTCTCGACCAGTCGCTCGGCCTTCCCCGCGAACCCCGTCGGGTCGAGGGCGTCGTCGGGGCCGACCAGCGGGTACTCGTAGACGTACATGCTCCCGTAGAGGTGGTCCGCACCCCGGTTCGACGTGGCGAACGCGAGCGCCTGCCCGTTCAGGGTGCGCCCGTCGTGGGCGGCGAATTCCATCCCCTTCGCCGTCCAGTTCTCCACGTCCAGTCGCCCGTGCGCGCGGTCGACACCCTCCGCCAACAGGTCGCCGACCCCCTCGCGACGGGCGATCTTGCCGACGAGGTCCGTGACGAGGTCGACGTCCCCGAACGCCCCCTCGCTGGCGAGGTAGGCGGAGACGGTGTCACCGCAAGAGATGGTGTCCATCCCGAATTCGTCGCACAGGTCGTTGGCGTGCATCACGTCCACGACGTCGTCCACGCCGGCGTTCGACCCGAACGCCATCACCGTCTCGAACTCCGGCCCCTCCGTCTCGACGCCGCGTTCTTCGTCTCTCGTGGGGAGTTTGCAGGCGAACGCGCACTGCGAGCAGGTGCCCTTCCTGTACTTCTTGGCCTCGACGGCGTCTCCCCCCACGTCCGCGGCCCCCTCGAAGGCCAGTTCCGAGAAGTAGCGCGTCGGGAGCGCACCCACCTCGTCGGCGTACGTCGTCAACCCGGCCGTCCCCTGCCGACGCATCACGCTGTCGCTGGTCGCGGCCCCCCGGTGGACGGCATCGGCTACCGCCTCGCCGCTCTCATCGTCCTCGCTCACCTCCCCGCCGACGTCGACGTCCGGCGTCGAGTCGCCGTCGAAGGTGAGGAGTTTGACGTTCTTCGCGCCGAGGACGGCGCCCAGTCCCCCGCGCCCGAACGCGCGGGACTCGCTGGTCATGACGGCGGCGAAGCGGACGCGGTTCTCGCCGGCGGGGCCGACGCACGCGACGTGTTCGGCCCCCTGTCCGTGGCGCTCCTCGACGTGGTCGGTCACCTCGGAGGTGAGCGCCCCCCGCAGGTCAGGGACCGGTTCGACCCGGACCCCGTCGTCGCGGACGTGGACCGCCACGAGTTCGTCGCTCGCGCCGACGAGTTCGACGGCGCTGTAGCCCGTCGCGCCGAAGTTCCGCGAGAGGAACCCGCCCGCGTTCGAGGAGCAGAGGCCGCCGGTCAGCGGCGAGAGGCCGGTACACGAGAGCCGGCCGGTGAAACTCGTCCGCGAGGACTGGAGCGGTCCCGTCGCGAAGACGAGGCGGTTCTCGGCACCGAACGGGTCGGCGTCGAACGGGATGCGCTCGTGGGCGAGGCGCGTGCCGACGCCGCGTCCCCCGACGAACCGTTCGAGGACGTGGTCCACGTCGGACTCGTGTGTCTCCCCGGTCCCCACGTCGACAGTCAGCAGTGGTCCCGTCGCGTGCAACATCGAGTCAGGCGAGTGACCACACGCGAATAACGCTTCCGCGTGTCGGCGAAGCTTCAACTGTCCTCCCGCCGAGGGGGGTGCATGGACGCCGTCGACCACATCAACCTCGACGTCGACCGCCTCGACGACTGTTACGAGTTCTACGACGAGGTGCTCGGCCTCGAACTGCTCCGCCCCCCCTCGGACTTCGAGGGCGACCACGCCATGTTCGAGGCGGGCGACACCGTCGTCACCCTCGCGGAGACGGGCCGCGCCGAAGGGTGGGACGAACGGGGACTCGACCACCCCCTCGACAAGGCCCACGTCGCGTTCGCGACGGACCGCGAGGACTACGAGTCCCTCGTCGCCGAACTCGACGGGCAGTTCCCCAAGCAGGGTCCCTACGACTGGGGCGACTTCGAGGGGTTCTACTTCCTCGACCCGGACGGCAACCTCCTCGAAGTCGTCACGTACGACGCGCCCGACCCGGCCCACGAGCGAACGCTCCTCACCCACGACGACGTGTGAAGTCGCGGGGCGTCCCGCCGTTCTCTCCTGTCCTCCCCCCACCGACGGGGCCGTCCGTCGGTCGCCTCTCCACACTCCAACTCACCGTCAGTTTATTCGGGGGAATACTGCCGGGTCTTACAGCGATACGGTTGTAACACCGTACGTCGGAGCGTGCTCGCCCGATATTCGACAGGTATCAGAACGTTTCCGAACCAATTGTGACCAGATGGTCGATAATTACGTCGAACGGTGCAAACTTTCCTGCCACATCCGACGAAGTTATCACGTACCGCGTGGCGGAAATCCCCCCGATGGCGGTGGATCCGCGCTCGTCCTAACCGACAGGTGATAATATACGGATTCCTGATACTGGCGCGTGTTTACTAATGGATGCTGATGAGAATTTGTGACGAGTTGTCACTGACCACGGGTGAGACTCACTGACGTCCCGGCCGGTCCGGCCGCGCACCTGCCCGGCGGTGGGAATCCGGTTGTGGAAGGGGTTGCGCCGACCGATACCTATTAGCACGCGGGGACAGAGCATCGGTCACAATGGTACCACGACACACGCGACGGTATCGGAGGGCGGACGAGTGGCGGTAATCGACGGTCACGGCGGGTACGTCCCGCTGTACCGCGTCGAGCGCTCGGCGGTCGCAGAACAGTTCGGCGGGTCCGCCAGCGGCGAGAGTGCGGTGCCCGCACGCGACGAGAACCACGTCACGATGGCCTGCGAGGCGGCGGAGACGGCGCTCGCCCGTTCGTCGGCGTCGGCGGCCGACCTCGACGCGGTGTTCTCCGCGAGCATCACCGACCGGTTCGCCGAACACGGCATCGCGGCGCAGGTGGCCTACCGACTGGCGGCGACGGGCGACCTGCGGACGGGCGACTTCCGCGCGACGACGCGGGCGACGACGGACGCGTTGGGCGCGGCCCGGACGCTCGCGGACGCAGGCGAGACGGTGATGGCCGTCGCGGTGGACGTCCTCCCCGCCGACCCGGTCGCCGACGGGTCGCCGGAGGCAGGGGCGGGCGCGGCGGCGTTCGTTCTCAGCGAGGACGCGACCGACCCCGTGGCGACCGTCACGGGTGCCGGCAGCGAGACGACCGGGTTCGTCGAGCGCCACCGCGAACACGGCGCGGTTGCCGAGGAGGGTGACGCCCGCTTCGAGCGCCGACACGGCGTCCCCGACGCCGTCGCCCCGGCTATCGACCGCGCCCTCGACGGGAGCGAGGCCCCGGAGAAGGCCGTCGCGGGCGCACCCTCGACGCGCCTCGCACGGACCGCGCTCCGCGGCGTGGACGCCGAGACGGTCTCGACGTTCGACTCGATCGGGTTCGCCGGGTGCGCGGGCGTGGCACTCGACCTCGTCCACCTCCTCGAAACCGCGGGGGAGGGCGAGTCCGTCCTCGCCGTGAACTACGGCGCTGGCGGTGCGGACGCCCTCGCCCTGGAGACGGGAAGGGGCGTCGAGCGAACCGAGGGGCTGACCGTCGCCGACCTCCTCGACGCCAAGGAGTACGTCACCTACGCGAAGCATCTGGAGTACCGCGAACCCGTCGAGTACCAGGGGGTGAGCGGGGCATGAGCGGCCCGCGCTACCACCGGACCAGAGCGCAGGACCAGCGACTCGTCGGCTTCGAGTGCACCGACTGCGGGTGGGTCGCCTACCCCGACGAACGGCGTACCTGCAAATCCTGCGGGGCGGCCCCCGCCGAGTTCGAGGAGGTGGCCCTCGCCACGCGCGGCGAGATTCAGACGTTCGTCGTCCAGCAGTACCTCCCCGACGACATCGAGACGCCACAACCGGTCGCCGTCGTGGACCTGCCACAGGTCGACGGCGAAGGGGAGGCAGCGCGGGTGTACGGTCTGCTCACCGAGTCGTCACTGGAGGAAATAGACGTCGGGACTGAGGTGGACGCCCGCTTCCGCGAGATGTTCGCGGACGGGACGCGCCCGGTCAACTCCTTCAAGTTCAGCGTCCCACGTGCCGACAAGGCCGGCGACGGGGGTGACGGCGAGTGAACGACGCCTACGTCGTCGGCGCGGGCATGATCGACTTCGGCGAGCACTACGACCAGTCGTTCGACGACCTGCTGGAGTCGGCGTACCTCGCCTTGCTGGACGACGTCGACCACGGCATCGACCCGCAGGCGGACATCGACGCCGCGTGGTACGGCACCATCGACATCGCGGGCGAGGGGTCCTCGGGGGCGTCCGTCGCCCACGCGACGGGCCTCTTCGAGAAGCCCATCACGCGCGTCGAGAACGCGTGTGCGACCGGGAGCGACGCTTTCCGCAACGCCTCGCTCGCGGTGCGCGCGGGCGCCGCGGACGTCGCCCTCGTCATCGGCGCGGAGAAGATGCTCGACGACACCGCCGGCCTCATCGGGAGCGCGGCGCTCGAACGCCTCTGGCGCGGGCGCGGCGTGACGATGCCCGCCTACTTCGGGATGCGCGCCACGCGCCACATGGACCAGTACGACACCACGCGCGAGCAGATCGCACAGGTCTCGGTCAAGAACCACGAGAACGGGACGAAGTACCCCCACGCCCACCAGCAGTTCGAGTGCTCCGTCAAGGACGTCACGGAGTCACCGACGGTGAGCTACCCGCTCAACCTCTACGACTGCTGTCCCGTCACCGACGGGGCGTGTGCCGTCCTCGTCGCGAACGAGGACCGCGCCCGGGAGTTCACCGACGACCCCATCCGACACGCCGGCTTCGGCCTGTCCTCGGACAGTTTCCAGCGTGGCGGCGACGCGGCGCTGACGAACTTCCCGGCCTCCCGGCACGCCTCGCGGGCGGCCTACGAGATGGCGGGCATCGCGCCCGGCGACGTCGACGTCGCGGAGGTCCACGACTGTTTCTCCATCACGGAACTCGTCACCTACGAGGACCTCGGGTTCTGCGAGGAGGGGCAGGGCGGGCAGTTCGTCGAAGAGGGCCGCTCGGCGCTCGACGGCGACACGCCCGTCAACCCCTCGGGCGGCCTGCTATCGAAGGGCCATCCCATCGGCGCGACGGGCGTCGCGCAGGTGGCGGAGATATACGAGCAACTGCGCGGCGAGGCGGGCGACGTGCAGGTCGACGACCCGCAGGTCGGCCTCCAGCACAACATCGGCATCGGGCGCAACGCCACCGGCGCAGTGAGTTGCGTCAACGTCCTGCAACGGCCCTGAGCGACGGGGCTGCTCCCTTCTTCGCGACCGACCGCAGAGCGACGGTCCCGTCCGGAGCTATACACATCGTCCCGGCGGTCCCTCGACGCTAGGAGTGTTGTGGCAGCGACCTTCGGCGGCCCCCCGCCACGTCGGGTATGACCGAACCGATGCGCCTGCGCGAACTCGTCTCGTGGGTCGACACGGGGGACGCGACCCACCGTCGGCTCCTCGGGTCCCTCGCCGTCTCGCTGGCCGGGACGGGGGCGACCGCACTCGCCGCGACCGCCGGAGACGCCCTTCTCGCGGGTGGCTGTGGCGCCGTCGCGCTCGCCGCGTGGACGGCCGGCCTCGCCACGTCGCGCTCGCTCCGGGCGGCGCGCCGGCGACACCTCCACGTCGCCCTCTTTTTCCTCGGCGGGGCGGCACTCCTCGGAACGACGCTGTACGGTCTCCTCCGGGGGGTCTATCCCTCCGCGCTGTTCGAGGACGCCGGCTACACGGCGCTCGCGCTGACGGCGGCGGCCCTGCTCGGCGTCGTCGGGGTGGGGCTGGCGGGCGAGGCGGTCGGGTCCTGGCTCTCGCTCCGCGGGGATCCCTCCGACCCGGAGGAGGTCATCGCCCGCGTCCTCGAGGACTGACTCGACGGTGGCCGCGAAGGCTCAATCGCTTTCTCCTCTCGCGTCCTACCCTCTGCCGATGTACTGCGCCGGTGGCGGCAGGACGGTCCGGGCGTCCGGCTACCGTGGACCAGACAGCACAGGACAATGGACGTACGAAACATCGTCTCGACTGACTACGTGGACTTCTCGCCAGATATGCCGGTCTCGAAACTCGCCGGTGCCCTCGACGACCCCTCGGTTCCGGGCGTCGTCGTGGTCGACGACGGAATCCCGACCGGTGTCGTGACCCGCCGGCAACTCGCCGCCTCGCACCGTCACCCCGACGCGAAGGTGGGGTCGCTCGTCTGGCACGTGCCGACGGTCGAACCCACGACCGACGTCCGCGAAGTCGCCAGGCTCATGCTCGCGAGCGACGCGCGCCTCCTGCCCGTCGCGGAGGGTCCGCACCTCCGGGGGGTCGTCACGGCCGACGACCTCCTGCGCGCCGTTCAGGACGCCCTCACCGAGGTGACGGTCGGGGACGCCGCCAGTGACGACCTGCTGACCGTCGAGCCGGAGACGACGGTCGGGACGGCGCTCAACACGCTCCGTGAGCACCGCATCACCCACCTGCCGGTCGTTGAGGGGGGCCGGGCGGTGGGCGTCCTCAGCCTCCACGACCTGACGGGCGTCACGACGCGCGCGGTCAGACGGAGCCGTGGGGGCGTTCCGTCGGGCTTCGACGGCCACGGGGGGGCCGGGTCGGGCGGCGGCTACCGCTCGCACGGCGGGTTCGGCGCCCGCGAGGGCGACCGCGACCGGTTGCTCGACCTGCCGGTCCGCGACGTGATGGTCTCGCCGGCGCGCACGACCCTGCCCGATCAGTCGCTCGCCGACGCCCTCGAGGAGATGTTCGCCATCGGCGGGTCGTCGCTCGTGGTCGTCGACGGCGACGAGCACCCGACGGGCATCGTGACGAAGTCGGACGTGTTGCGCGCGCTGACGCGCGAGGTGCGCGGCAACCGCGCGGTCCAGGTGTACGGCGTCGACCACCTCGACGACGCGAGCTACGACGACGTGGTCGCGATGGTCGACGGCTTCGATACCGCGAACGGGGACACGGCGGTCCTCGGCGCGCGCATCCACCTGCACGAACACGACGAGCGCCACCGGGGGACGCCCCTCCTCCTCGCTCGCATCCGACTGGAGACCGACCGAGGGCTCTACGTCGTCTCCGGCGAGGGTTACGGTGCCCGCGCCGCCCTCGGCGACGCGGGCGATGCGCTCCGCCGACGCCTGCGCGAGGACCGCACCTACGCCCGGACCAAGAAGCACCCGGACGCGGACTTCTGGGAGCGCCGCTGGGGCTGGCTCCTCGTCGAGTGAGTCCCGAAGCGCACTCTCTCAAGACGTCCCGTCGCTCGCCGCGGCCGACGACGCTGTTCGATGTGATTGAACGGCGTCGAGAGGGGTCCCCGTCTCACCCGCCGTTCGGTGCCCGCGACGGTCCGTCGGCCTCCGTCGGGTCCGTAGCCGCTTCGAGCGGGCGTTTGCCTCCGTGAGAGTCCACTGTCGCCCGCGGCGCCGCAGGGTGGCAGTGTCCGTGGATGACAGCCATAGTCGTGTAACGCGACGACCGTGCGGGCCGACGATTCGACCAGTCGACACGTTCGGCCCGTCGTGCCGTCGTGCCGTCGGGCGGCCGTCCCATCGTGTCCACCCGCGAGTGTCCGGCCCCTCCTCGGGTGAATCGTTCGAGCGAGACGAACGGCGAAATCGGGTCGACAGCCGTCTCTGAATCGTCTGGACTCCATCGTGAGGGTGGAGAGTCCGTCGCCGTTCTGTTCTACACGGTCGAACGGATGCCGGCGGCGGTTGCGTGGCCCGCAGGCTCCCCCTGCGCGCATGATTTATACCCGTTCGTCGTAAGGCCGTGCCATGGTCGCTGCCGAGACGGAGGTACACGACATGATTCGGGGGGCGGTCCGGGACATCTCAGCGGAGTTCGACCGGGCGTACTGGCGCGAACACGTCGACGAGAAGCGCTTCCCCGAGGAGTACTGGCGGGAACTCGCCGACAACGGCTGGCTCGGTGTCGCCATCCCGGAGGAGTACGGCGGCGAGGGGATGGGGATGCTGGAGATGTCGATGGTCATCGAGGAACTCGCCCGCGGCGGCGGCCAGGGCGGCATCATCTACATCCTCACGCCCGTCTTCGGCGGCATCGGCATCACCCGTCACGGCACCGAAGAACAGAAGGAACACTACCTCCCGGCCATCGCGAACGGGAACGTGCGCTTCTGCATGGGGCTGACCGAACCGCGTGCGGGGACGAACACGCTGAACATCGACACGTCCGCCGAGCGCGACGGTGATTCGTTCGTCGTCGACGGCGAGAAGACGTTCATCAGCAGCGTCGAGACGGCCGACGAGATGTTGCTCGTCGCCCGCACCTCCGAGTTCGACCCGTCGAACCCCACCCACGGCGTCACGATGTTCCTCGTCCCGGACCCGTCGGAGCGAGACGGGGTGTCCACGTCGGTGCTCGACACCGCCGTCCCGTGGTTCGAAGACCAGTACCACGTCACCTTCGACGGGTTGCGCGTCCCGGCCGACCGGACGCTCGGTCCCGTCGACGAGGGACTGCGCCTCCTGTTCGACACGCTCAACACCGAACGCATCGCGGGCGCGGCGAGCGCACTCGGTGGCGGCCTGCGCGCGGTCGACCTCGCGGTGGAGTACGCGAAGGACCGGCGGGTGTTCGACCAGCCCATCGGCGCGCACCAGGGGATACAGCACCCCCTCGCCGACTCCTACGCGAAACTGCTGGCCGCCCGCCAACTGGTGTACGACGCCGCCGACAAGTGGGACCGCGGCGAGAACTGCGGCATGGAGGCGAACGCGGCAAAACTGCTGGCGAGCGAGTTCAGCACGGAGGCCGCCTCGCGGGCCGTCCAGACCCACGGCGGCAACGGCTTCACCCGCGAGTACGAGGTGTACGACATCTGGCAGAACGCCCGCGTCACCCAGACGGTGCCCGTCTCCAACGAGATGGCGAAGAACTACATCGCCGAACACCATCTCGGCCTCCCCCGCTCGTACTGACCGTCACGACGCCTACTGTTCGACGCCGTACTGCTTGGCGATAGTGTTGAGCTGAATCTCGTCGGTGCCCTCCACGACGCGGAAGATGCGCGCCTGGTGGAGGCGGTCCATGAGGCGGTTCTCCTCGGCGAGGCCGTTCCCGCCGTGAATCTGGACCACGTCGTCGGCCACGTCCCAGAACACGTTCGTCGCGAAGTACTTGAGGATAGATGAGTCCGCGATGGCCCGTTCGCCCTGGTCGAGCGCCCACGCACACCGGAGACCGACCGTGTCGGCGGCGTAGGTCCTCGCTCGCCCCTCGGCGATTTTGTGGGAGACCCCCTGGAACGACCCGATGGAGTGCCCGAACGCCTCGCGGTCGTTCGCGTACTCGGTCGCCTTCTCGAGGAGGTACTCGGCGCTCCCGACCGCCTGCGCGCCGATTTCGACGCGCCCGAGACCGAGAAAGCCCATCGCCTCGTAGAACGCCTCGTCAACCTCCCCGAGGACTCTGTCCCCACCCACACGGACGTCGTCGAGGTGGACCTCCGCCTGCCGGCCGACCGACCCGACGGCGTTGTTGAAGCTCCCGACCTCGTACTCGTCGGCCTCGACGAGGAAACAGGTGATGCCGCCGTAACGCCCCGCCTCCGCCTGTGGCGTGGTGCGCGCGAACACCTGCAGAAAGTCGGCGTACGGCGCGTTCGTGATCCACTGTTTGGTGCCGTTGATGACCCACTCGTCGCCTGCGGGGCCGTCGACCCGCTCCGCGGTGGTCTCCATGTTCGGCGAGTCCGACCCGACGCCCGGTTCGGTCTGCCCGAACCCCGTCGTCTTCTCGGCGCGCATCGTCGGTTCGAGGAATCGCTCGACTTGCTCGCCCTCGGCCTGTGCGAGCAACGGTTTCGGGCCGGCGGGGCCGGCGAGCACCTGGTTGGAGAGCGGGGTGTCCCGCCGCGCGAGGTGCTTGTTCGCCCGATACCACGTCACGTACGAGACGCCCTCGCCGCCGACCTCCTCGGGAAGGTTCATCGCGTAGAAGCCCGCCTCGGCACTCTTCCGTCGCACCTCACCTATTGCCTCGCGGACCTCCTCGACGATTCGCCCGTCGTCCTCGTGGCGCTTTCTCGGGTTCGTCAGCGTCTCGCCGAGGTCGTCCGCGATCGGTTCGACCTCGCGGTCGACGAAGTCGTCGAGGCTGTCCAGGATGAGGCGGGTCTCCTCGTCGGTGTCGAACGCGACGCCGGAGGCGTCACCTGCTGCGTCTGCCATGGCTGTGAGTCGTGTTGTATTACCGCATACATAACTCTGTGCTCTGCGGTCGGGTCGGTGGTGAGTCGAGTCACCCGGCATCCCGAGTCGCCGTCGGATGTTGGGCGGTGACAGTCACCACGTGGAACACGAACACTGAAGTCCGTCCACAGGAAGGGTGGGGCATGCAGGACGCGTACATCGTCGACGCCATCCGCACCCCGTTCGGGAAGCGGGAGGGTTCGTTCCGGGACACCCACCCGCAGGACCTCGCAGCGGAACCGTTGCTCGCGCTGGAGGAACGGAACGGCTTCTTGGGGCGCGAAGACATCGAGGACGTCGTCTACGGCTGTGTGACGCCGACCGACGAGCAGGCGAACAACATCGCCCGCCTCGCACCGATGGTCGCCGGGTGGGGCGACGACGTCCCCGGCGTCCAACTCGACCGGATGTGCGGGTCGGGCCAGCAGGCCATCAACTTCGCCGCGGGGCAGGTCCGCGCGGGCTTCCACGACGTCCTCGTCGCGGGCGGCGTCGAACACATGACGCGTGTCCCGATGGGGTCGGCCGGGAGCAGCATCACGGACACCTACTTCGAGCACTTCGACGAACTGACGAACCAGGGCGAGGGCGCGGAGCGCATCGCCGAGAACGGCGGGTTCTCCCGGGAGTACCTCGACGGCATCGCCGTCGACTCCCAGCACCGCTGGGGCGAGGCGGCCGACGCCGGGAAGTACGACGAACAGGTCGTGCCCGTCGACGTGGAACTCGACGGCGAGTCGGTCACCGTCGAGCAGGACGAACACCCCCGCCCACAGACCGACCTAGAGACGCTCTCGGGCATCCCGCTGGCCTTCCGCGAGGAGGGCGAGGGTGTCATCCACGCCGGGAACGCCTCGGGCATCGTCGACGGGTCGGCCGCCACGCTCGTCGCCTCCGGCGATGCCTGCGAGGAGCACGGCTGGGAGCCGAAGGCCAGAATCGTCGACACCCACGTCGTCGGCGTCGACCCGCTGACGATGCTCCGTGGGCCGATTCCGGCGACGAACGAACTGCTCGACCAGAACGACCTCACCGTCGACGACGTCGATCGCTTCGAGGTCAACGAGGCGTTCGCTTCCGTCGTCGCGGCGTGGCTCGCCGAGACGGGCGCCGACTGGGAGAAGACGAACGTCTGGGGCGGGGCCATCGCTCACGGCCACCCGCTGGGCGCGACGGGTGCGGCACTGCTCGGCAAGCTCCCCTACCAGCTCGAGGAGTGCGGCGGGCGCTACGGCGTCTGCACCATGTGCATCGGGTTCGGTCAGGGCATCGCGACGCTCGTCGAACGGGTCTGAGGGTCCGAGGGGCGTCCCGACCCGCTTTCGTCGAACCGTCGTCACGCCCGTTCGACACCGTCGGACGTCGAACGCGGCGGAGCACTTTTCCCGTCGGTCGCCCGTGATGTGAGCTATGTCACCTGACGACAAGATTGCGATGTCGAACGGCTTCGCCCGCGTCGAAATCGACGGCCACCGCGCGGACGTGATTCTCTCCCGCCCGGACAAGCGAAACGCGATGAGTCGCGCCGTCATCGCCGACCTGACGGAGGCGTTCGACCGCGTGGACGACCACGAGGAGGTGCGTGCGGTGGCGCTCCTCGGGGAGGGCCCGGTGTTCTGCGCCGGGATGGACCTCCCGATGATGCGCGACGGCGACCGGGAGACTCACGAGGAGGTCGGCGAGGAACTCCGGGCGCTGTTCGACCGAATCGACGGGTTTCGTTGCCCGGTGGTGGTGGGCATCAAGCGCGCCGCCGTCGCGGGCGGGTTCGAACTCACCCTGCCGGCCGACTTCCGCATCATCGGCTCCGACGCTTCGTACGGGGTCGTCGAGGTGAAACTCGGCGTCTTCCCCAGCGGCGGGTCCACCCAGCGCCTCCCGCGACTCGTCGGCCTCGCGCGGGCGAAGGAACTCGTCCTGACCGGCGAGTACATCGACCCCGAGGAGGCAGAACGCATCGGCCTCGTCAACGAGGTGTGTCCCGACGAGGAAGTCGACGGCCGTGCGCGCGACTTCGCGGACACACTGACCGAGAACGCGCCTCTCGGCATGGAACGGGCGCTCCGGGCGTTCGACCACGCGCTTGACGTCCCCCTCGACGACGGCCTCGACGTGGAGGGCTACCTCGCCTCGCCCCTCTACGAGACCCACGACCGGAAGGAGGGGTTCAGCGCGCGCATCGAGGGCCGCGAACCGGAGTTCGAGGGGCGCTAGGGGGACCCGTCAGCGTCCGACGCTCACTCGTTCCGCCCGAATCCATAGACTATTGTATCCCCTGACGGATGGTAGCACGTATGTCAGACGCGAGTACGGCAGCGCGGATGGATTTCACCGGCCGGGTCGCCGCGGTGACCGGCGGCGCGAGCGGAATCGGGAAGGGCGTCTGCGAGGCGTTCGCGGCCCTCGGCGCGGACATGGCCGTCGTGGACGTGGCGGCGGACGCCGCCGAGTCGGTCGCCACCGACCTCGAATCCGACTTCGGCGTCGACGCGGTGGCCGTCGAGACGGACGTCTCGGAGTACGAGGACGCGGCGGCGATGGTCGAGACGGTGGTCGACGAACTGGGCCGACTGGACTGCCTCGTCAACAACGCCGGCATCGGCGAGAGCAAACCCTTCGCCGAGACCGACCCCGACGACTGGGACCGGACCATCGGCGTCTGTCACTACGGGACGCTCAACTGCTCGCACGCCGCCCTCGACCACATGACCGGACGCGGGTCGGGCGTCATCGTCAACTTCGCCAGCGACTCGTTCAAAGGTAACGACCCGGGACTGGCCGTCTACGGCGCGGCGAAGGCCGCGAACGTCTCGTTCACGAAGACGCTCTCGAACGAGGTGGGCGACGACGGGGTCCGCGTCAACTGCGTCTCGCCGGGGACGACGCGCACCCCCGCCACCGAGGACTGGATCGACGAACACGAGGAGGGCATCCTCCGCTCGTACGCTCTCTCGCGCATCGGCGACCCCTCGGACATCGCCGACGCCGTCGTCTTCCTCTGTAGCGACGCCGCCGACTGGGTCACCGGGCAGGTGCTGAGCGTCAACGGGGGGTACATCCGCGGGTGAGGGGACCGTCGGCCCGCACGACGCCCGCTCCCGGGTCGCTGGGAGGACAAGCTTGAAATCCCACCTGTCCGAGCGTGGGGTATGGCCCGAGACCCCCCCGACCTCAGCGGGAAGGCGGCGTTCATCACCGGCACGACGCGCGGCATCGGCAAGCAGATAGCCCTCGCACTCGCCGACGCGGGCTGCGACATCGTCTCGACGGGCAAGACGGTCGACGACAGCGACTCCGACCTCGACGGGACCATCCACAAGACCGCCGAGGCCTGCGAGGACCGCGGCGTGGACGCCCACGCCATCCAGGTGAACCTCCGCGACGAGCAACAGGTCGAGGCCGCCGTCGAGGAGGCCCTCGACGTGTTCGACGAGATTCCCATCGTCGTCAACAACGCGAGCGCCATCCAACTCGCGTCCGTCGAGGACATGCCCGTCGACCGCTTCGACCTCGTGACGGACGTGAACGTCCGCGGGACGTACGCCACCTCCCGCGCGTTCGTCCCCCACCTGAAGGAACTCGGCGAGGGACACATCCTGACGAACGCGCCGCCGGTGAAGATGGGGAGTGCGCCCGGCAAGGCCGCCTACTCGTGGTCGAAGATGGGCATGACGTTCGTCACCCGCTCGCTGGCGGAGGAACTGCGCGGCGAGGGCGTCGCGGCCAACGCCTTCTGGCCCGTGACGGCGATCGACACCCGCGCGACGCGGTACTTCGGCCTCGGGACGGAGGACGACTGGCGCAAGCCCGAAATCCTCTCGGACACCGTCATGGAACTCCTGAAGCGCGACCCCGACGAGTTCACGGGCAACGCCGTCTACGACGAGGAGGTCCTGCGCGCGGCGGGCGTCGAGGACTTCTCGGAGTACAACTGCACGCCCGGCGACCCCGCGCCCACCTCCGCGCAGATGTTCGACCCCGAGTTCTCGCGCCCGGAGTAGGCGGCGTCCGTCGCTCGGTGTCCTGACCCGGCGGGTCAGGGTTCGACGAGCACCTTTATCTGGTCGCTCTCCGGGTCGCGGAGCGACTCGAAGGCCGCCTCGACGCCCTCGAGCGACACCGTGTCGGTGACCAGCGGTTCGGGGTCGATTCGTCCGTCGGCCAGCAGGTGGTCGCCCTCGCTCACCCCGTCGACGCCCTCGCCGTCTCACGCCGACTCGGGAATCGCGTGGTCCGTCGCCTCGGCGCGTATCGGGATCGGTCCGACCTCGTACTCGTGGAGATCCGACCCGCAGATGCCCGTGTACGCGACGTCGACCGCCACCGTTCCCGCCGAGTCGGGGTACGGGTCCACGTCCTCGATGCGCAGGTCGCCGGGACCGTGCAGGTAGATGGCGTGCATCATCCTGTCGGCTCGTATCGGCCGAGGGTCGTAAAGTCCTCGGCGGTACCGGTACTCAGACGGCATCGAAGGCCCGCCCAGGGAACTCCAGGTACTCCGCGAGTCGGTCGAGGAAGGCCCCCGAGTCCGCGCCGTCGAGGACGCGGTGGTCGATGGTGAGGCTGAACGTGATGGCTCGCTCGAAGCCCACCTCGCCGTTCCGCTCGACGGGGACCGGCTTGCGCCGGCCCATCGCGAGGATGGCTACCTCCGGCGGGTTGATGATGGAGTACGAGACGTCCATGTCGAAGACGCCGACGTTCGTGACGGTGAAGGTGCCCCCCTGCAGGTCGGCGGCGGTGTGGTCGTTCCCCAGGACGGCGTCGACGAGTCGCCGTCGCTCCGCCGAGAGGTCCGCCAGACTGCGCCCCGGCACGTCGCGCAGGACCGGGACGACCAGTCCTCGCTCGCCCTCGACGGCGTACCCGACGTTCACTTCCTCCAGCAGGCGGTGTTCGCCGTCATCGAAGTGCGCGTTGAACGCAGGGAGGTCCTCCAGCACCCGTCCGACGAAGTGGAGGACGAGGTCGTTGAGCGAGAGGTCGAGGTCCCGTTTCGCCGCGAGTCGGTCCCGCACCTCCTCCAGTCGCTCGATACCAATGTCGCGGGTCCCCATCACGTGTGGCTTCTCGCGTGCGCTTTCGCTCAGGCGCTCGGCGATGGTCTTTCGCGTCCCGGTGAGCGGCCGGGACTCCGTGACGGTGAGGCCGTCTCCGCCCGACGAGGACGTGTCCGACTCATCCGTTCTCGCACTCCCGCCCGAGTTCTCCGCGTCGAGGAATGCCTCCACGTCCGACTCGGTGATAGCGCCCTGCGGGCCGGTCCCCTCGATTCCCGAGAGGCCGACGCCCGCCTCCTCGGCGCGACGCCTCGCGCGGGGCATCGCCTTCACGTCCGCCTCGTCGCCCGCTCTCGAGGCCTTCGACGGGTCACCGTCGTCGAGATACGCCTCCACGTCGGCCTCGCTGATCGCCCCCCGGGGACCGGTCCCGTCGATGGGGCCGAGGTCGACGCCCTCCCGGTTGGCCAGACGCTTCGCGCGCGGGGTGGCCGTAATGCCTCCCTCGGCTGCGCCGTCACCCGCGTCGTCGGCCCGCGTGACCGCGGACTTCGACCCGTCGCCCCCGGTCACGTCCGGGGCGGCCGGCGCGCCTCCGTCTTCCAGTTCCGACAGCGCGGGGACCGACTCCCCTGCCTCCCCGATTGCCGCCAGCGGCTTGCCCACCTCGATGGCGAGTTCCTCGCCCTCGGCGACGTACTGTTCGAGGAGCGTCCCGCTCACGGGCGCCTCGATCTCCGCGCTCGCCTTGTCGGATTCGATGACCGCCACCACGTCCCCGGCCTCGACGCGTTCGCCGACGGCGACCTCCCACGAGACGAGGTCGCCGTAGTCGCTCAGCCCGAGCTTCGGAATCCTGACTGCCTCTGCCATTGTGTGGTGGTGCCTCGGACCACTGGTATAAATCACCTCGGGGCGAGCGCCCCGGGGCGGGAGGTGGCGGGTCGGTGCCGTGCCCACCGGTCGCTCAGAACAGCGACTCGATGCCCGCCGCGATGCGGTCGGCCGACGGCAGCACCTCCTGTTCGAGGACGGGGCTGAGCGGGATGGGGGTGTCTTTCACGCCGATGGTCTTCGGCGGCGCGTCGAGGCTGAAGAAGTCGCTCTCGACGACCTCGTTGGCGATGTGACCCTGCGTCCCGTAGCGCTCGACCGTCTCGTCGACGACGACCAGCCGCCCGGTCTTGCGGACGCTCGCCGCGATGGTCTCGGTGTCGAGGGGGGCGAACGTCCGCGGGTTGACGATTTCGACGTCCGCGTCCACCTGCTCGGCGGCCTCCTTCGCTCGGTGGAACATGAGCTGTGTCGCCACGACGGTGACGTCCTCGCCTTCCACCTCGACGGCCGCCTCGCCGAGCGGGAGGGTGTACTCCTCCTCGGGCACCTCCCCGCGCTGTTCGCTCAGGAACTTGTGCGGGAGGAAGAAGACGGGGTTGTCGTCGCGGATGGCGCTCTTGAACAGCCCCTTCGCGTCGTAGGGCGTCGTCGCGGTGACGACGACCCACCCGGGGACGTTCCCGAGCCACGAGTGAACGGACTGGGAGTGCTGTGCGCCAGCGCCGATGCCCGCGCCCGACGGTGCGAAGATGGTCAGCGGGGCGGTGAGCCGCCCGCCGCTCACGTAGGGCTGTTTGGGAATCTGGTTGAACACCTCGTCGCCGGCCGTCGCGGCGAAGTCGGCGAACTGCAGTTCCGCGACGGGGCGCATCCCACCGACGGCCGCGCCGAGGGCCATGCCCGCGATGCCGATCTCCGACAGCGGCGTGTTCCGAACCCGGTCGCGCCCGTGTTTCTCGTACAGCCCCTCCGTCTCGCCGAAGTTACCGCCGAACTCCTCGACGTCCTCGCCGAACAGGACGACGTCGTCGTCGCGCGCCAGTTCCTCGTCGAGCGCCTCCGCGATGGCTTCTACGTAGGTGATCTCTCTCGTCATGGTCACTCACCCTGCCCGTAGAGGGGCAGCTGGTAGACGTTCTCGTAGGCCGCCTCCGGGTTCGGTTCCGGACTCTCGCGGGCGAACTCGACGGCCTCCTCGACCTCCGCGAGTATCTCCGCGGTCAGCTCCTCGACGTCGGCCTCGGTCAACACCCCCGCGTCGAGGAGGCGCTCCCGGTAGTTCGCGATGGGGTCCTTCTCGGCTTTCAGCCGTTCGTACTCCTCGCTGTCGCGGTAGGTCTGCTTGTCCCCCTCGAAGTGCGGGACGAGGCGGGCGACTCGGCTCTCGATGACCGTCGGTCCCCCGCCGTCGCGGGCGCGGTCGATGGCCTCGGAGACGGCGTGGTACACCGCCTCCACGTCGCTCCCGTCGACGCTCTCCGTCGGTAGCTTGTGTGGCTTCCCGTAGTCCGAGAGGTGGTCGGGGGAGAGCGACGTGGACGGCGTCGAGATGGCCCACTCGTTGTTCTCGATGACGAACACCACCGGGAGGTCCCAGTAGGACGCGAAGACGAGTGCCGTGTGGAACGACCCCCGACTCGTCCCGCCGTCGCCGATGGTCGTCACGGCGACGTTGTCCGTCCCCTGCATCTCCTCGGCGAGTGCGAGGCCGACCGCCGGGTTCTGGCCCGACCCGATGGTCGCGGCGTGGCCGTACAGCTTCCGGTCGACGTCGGCGACGTGCATCTGCCCGCCGTACCCCTTGTTCGACCCGCCCACGCGACCGTACAGTTCGGCCATGATCTCGGTCAGCGGGACGCCCTTCGCGATGTACTGGCCGATGAGGCGCGCGCCGCCGACGGCCAGCCAGTCGTCCTCGCGCATCGCCGCGCCCATGCCGACGTGCGACCCCTCGTGGCCCCCGCTGAGGTGAACGAACCCGGGTATCTCCCCCTCGCCGAAGCGGGCTTTCGTCTCCTCCTCGAAGACGTCGATGCGGAGCATCTCCTCGAAGAGGCGCTTCGCCGTCGCGTCGTCGACGGTGATGTCTCGTGTCATGCGTACACGTCTCACAGTGGCGGGGTGGTCGATATAAAGGTACGCCGACCGGTCCCGGGAGGTGAACGAACTGCGCGTGGGGATCGCTCACGATACACGTACTTTCATGTCGGTGGCCCCCGTCGGCCGACGATATGCGGGGACTTCAGGGGAAGACGGCAGTGGTCACGGGCGGGGCGTCCGGTATCGGTCGCGCGACCTGTCACCGACTCGCCGAGGAGGGGTGCGACGTCGTCGTGACGGACGTGGACGCGGCGGGCGGCGAGGAGACGGTCCGTCGAATCGAGGCGGACGACGCCGTCGGCGCGACGGCCGAGTTCCGCCACCTCGACGTCTCGGAGTACGGCGAGTTCGAGGACGTCCTGTTCGAGGCCGCGGACCGCCACGGCGGACTGGACGTCCTCTTCAACAACGCCGGCGTCGGCGAAGCGCGCTCCTTCCGCGAGACGACGCCCGACCACCGGGACGACCTCGTCGAGGTGAACCTGTACGGGGTCTGGAACGGCTGTCACGCGGCGCTCCCGATTCTCGAGGAGGGCGACGGCGGCGCGATAATCAACACGTCGTCGATGGCCGGGTGGCACCCGGCGCCCATCACCACCTACGCGATGACGAAGGCCGCGGTGCTCCACTTCACGCGCTCCGTGGCGGGGGAGTTCGCCCGGTCGGGCGTCCGCGTCAACGCGGTCTGCCCGGGCCTCGTCAGCACCGCGATGACCGACGAGTGGTACTCCGCGGAGGAACGCGAGGAGATGCGGCGACACACGGCGCTCGGGCGGTGGGCCGACCCGGGGGAGATCGCCGCCTGCGTCGCCTTCCTCGCCAGCGAGGACGCCTCCTACGTCACCGGGCGGGCGATGAAGGTGGACGCGGGGTACGTCTGAGTGGGGGCGGTCCGCGACGGTCACCCGCTCGGGAAACTGTCAGCGACGACCACAATCTATTTTCGGGAGGGTCGTGGATTCCGAACGACGCATGTACACACTTGGCATGGACATCGGTGGGACGTTCACCGACTTCACGCTCGTCGACCGGGGGTCGGGGACGGTCACCACCGACAAGGAACCGACGACGCCGTCGAACCCCGCGGAGGGGGCGCTGACCGGTGCCCGTCGCCTCCTCGGCGACACCGGGGTCGCGTTCGGGGACCTGGAGACGGTCATCCACGGGACGACGCTCGTCTCGAACACCCTCATCGAGGGAACGGGCGCGACGACGGGACTGCTCACGACCCGGGGGGTGCGAGACGTCCTCCGACTCCGCCGCGGGTCGCGCTACGACATGTTCGACTGGGAGATGTCGTACCCCGACCCGCTCGTCCCCCGCCAGCGCCGGCTGGAACTCGACGAGCGACTGGCCGACGACGGGAGCGTCGTCGAACCGCTGGACGAGAACCAAATCAGAGAGCGGGTCCGTACGCTCGTGGAAGACCACGGCGTCGAGAGCGTGGCCGTCTCGCTCCTCCACGCCTACGAGTCGGACAGACACGAGCGACGCGTCGCCGACGTAATCGCCGAGGAGTACCCCGACCTGAACGTCTCGCTGTCCTCCCGGGTCGCGCCCGTCATCAGGGAGTACGAGCGCACGTCGACGGTGGCGATCAACGCCTACGTGGCCCCGGTGGTCGCGGACTACCTCGGGTACCTCCGGTCGGAACTCCGCGCCGCGGGGTTCGAGGGTGACGTCTACATGATGACGTCCTCCGGCGGCGTCGTGGACGTCGCCACGGCGACGGCCGAACCGATTCGACTGGTCGAGTCCGGTCCCGCGGCGGGGGTCCTCGCCTCGCGCATCTTTGCCGGGGCGCACGGCCACGACGACGTGTTCACCTTCGACATGGGCGGTACGACGGCGAAGGGGTCCGTCGTCGAAGACGGCGCGGTCCGGATGAAGTACGCCACCGACGTCGCCCGCGTCCACCGGTTCAAGGAGGGCAGCGGCTACGACCTCGTCTCGCCGCACATCGACCTGACCGAGATCGGTGCGGGCGGCGGGTCGGTCGCGTCGGTCAGCGACGTCGGTCTTGTCGAGGTCGGTCCCGAGTCGGCGGGGTCCGATCCCGGCCCGGTCTGTTACAATCAGGGCGGTGAGCGCCCGACGGTGACGGACGCCTCCCTGTTGCTCGGCTACCTCGACCCGGAGACGTTCTACGGCGGGCGGATGGACCTCGCGGCCGACCGGACCCGCGAGGTCTTTCGGGACTCGCTCGCCGAGCCGCTCGGCGTCTCCGTCACCGAGGCGGCCTGGCGCGTCTTCGAGGTGGTCAACGAGAACATGGCGACCGCGTTCCGCCGCTACGCCGCCTCGCGGGGCATCGACACGCGCGGCCTCTCGATGACCGCGCTCGGCGGTGCCGGCCCGTCACACGCCTTCCGCGTCGCCCGGAAACTCGGCATCGAGGAGGTGGTCTGTCCCCGCGGGGCGGGCGTCGGCTCCGCCATCGGTCTCATCGAGGCACCGCGGATGTACGAGGCGAGTTCGACGAGTCAGGCCGTCCTCTCGACGCTCTCCGCGGAGGCGCTCCGCGAGCAGTTCGCGGCGCTGCGCGAGGAGGCCGCCGGCGTCCTCGACCGGGCGGATATCGACCCCGCCGACGCTGAGACGAGCCTCGGCCTCGACATGCGCCACGTCGACCAGGGCCACGAGATAAAAGTCGGCCTCGGCGACTGCGACGTGGCCGACGTGACGCCCGACGTGGTGCGCGAGGCGTTCGAGCGAACCTACGAGGAGACGTTCAACCGCGAGACCCTGGAGTTCCCCGTCGAGGTCCTCACCTACCGCCTCGAACTCAGCGAGGGGGAGCGGGACGACGGGACCGCCCGGCTGGCGACGCCGGACGGCGACTCGGGCGGTCCGACCACCCGCGACGTCTACTTCGGACCCGACCACGGCGAGGTGGCGACGGCCGTCCACCGATGGGACGACCTCGACGCCGGAGCGACCGTCGAGGGGCCGGTCGTCGTCGAGGCCGACCAGACCACCGTCGTCGCCGACCCCGACGCGACCGTGACCGTGACCGACGACTTCGACCTCACCATCCAGCTATGAACCACGACGACACGACCGACGACGCCGTGGGTCTCGAGACCCAGGTGCTGTGGAATCGCCTGCAGGCGACCGCAGACGAGATGTACGACGCCGCCGAGCGACTGGCCTACTCCTTCTCCATCCGGGAGGCGGCCGACGCCTCGACGGCAGTCATGACCGCCGACGGCCACGCGGTCGGCCTCTCGAATCAGTCAGTCCCGGTCCTCTCGGGGGCGCTGTCCCGCACGACGCGCATCGTCCTCGAAGAGCACTTCCCGCCGGAGTCACTGGAGCCGGGCGACACGGTCATCACGAACGACCCGTGGATCGGCGGCGGCCACCTCTCGGACGTCGTCGTTCTGAACCCCGTGTTCCACGACGGCGACCTCGTCGGCATCACGGGGAGCCTGGGCCACACCGACGACGTGGGCGGCAACCGCGGCGGGTGGTCGACCGACGCCGGGCAGGTCTACGAGGAGGGGCTGTTGATTCCCCCGGTGAAGCTCTACGAAGCCGGCGAGCGCAACGGCGTCGTCGACGACATCGTCCGGGGGAACGTCCGCATCCCCCAGCAGGCGCTCGGGGACCTCGAGGCGCTTCGCTCGGGCAACACCGTCGGGGAGCGCCGACTGGTCGAGACCATCGACGACTACGGGGTCGGGACGTTCGACCGCGTCTCCGAGGAGATCCTCGACCGCTCGGAGCGCGCGCTCCGCGAGCGACTCGCCGACCTGCCCGACGAGACCACCGAGGGGAAAATCGAGTTCACCGTCGGGGACGACGACATCCGCATCGAGGTGGCCACGACCGTCGACGGCGACTCCCTCCGCGTCGACTTCGCGGGGACCTCGGCGGCGGTCGACGGCGGCGTCAACTGCCCGTTCGGGAACGTCGTCACCGTCACCGAGTACATCGTGAAGTGCATGCTCGTCCCCGACCTGCCGAACACGGACGGCTTCTTCCGCCCCATCGAGGTGACCGCGCCCGAGGGGTCCGTGCTCAACTGCGAGCGGCCGGCGGCGACGATGGCCCGCCACATCACCTACTCGCACGCGGAGGACGCACTCATCCGCGCGCTGGGCGAGGTGGTGCCGGAGTCGGCGCTCGCCGAGATGGCAGGCATCCAGTTGGCGCCGTTCTCCGGGGCCGACGAGAGCGGCGAGGAGTTCATCGCCGTCGGGGGCACTGCGGGCGGCTTCCCGCCGAGTGCCTCCACCGACGGCATCCCCGGCGTGTTCTTCCCGTACAACGGGCAGAACACGCCAATCGAGATGTTCGAGCGCTACAGCCCGCTCCGGTGGGAGGAGACGGCGCTCGTCCCGGACAGCGAGGGGGCCGGCGAACACCGCTCCGGCCCGGCGATGCGCACCACCTACACCAACCCGACGGACCGGCCGGTGTACTTCTCGCTCACGTCCGGCCGGGCCGACCGCGACCCCTCGGGGTTCCGCGGCGGGTCGCCGGGGAAGCGGGCGACCGTCGAGTCCTCAGGGGAGGACGTCACGCCCAACGGCCCCGGTGTACTGGCGCCCGGCGAGACGCTCACGCTGATCTCCGCGTCACCGGGCGGGTTCGGCGACCCGACTGAGCGCGACCCCGAACGCGTCGAGGCCGACGTCGTGCGCGGTCTCGTCTCCGAGGAGCGCGCCCGCGAGGTGTACGGCTACGAGCGGGAGGACTGACACCGACAGGAATCGCTCCCGACCGTCGCCGGGTGGTACTTCCATCACCCGGAGAGGTCACACCCGTTCTCGCCGCACGGGCGGGCGTTCGTCCCGGCGTCCGAGACGGCGAGAATCTCGCGGGTGGGGAAGTCCTTCTTCCCCCACCAGCCCTCCCGGCTCTCGACGGTCTCCGTGACGGCGATGTTGTGCGTCGCCTGGTGGTCGCATTCGCGGAGCGTTGACTCGCCGGTGGGGCCCTCGACGGACATCCCGCTGAGCGCGGAGACGAGCGCCGCGCTGTCGCCCGACCCCGCCGACGCGTCCGCCTCCGTCCCCGCCTGTGCCGCCGCCAGCGTCGCGTTGTAGGCGGTCATCGACCACAGGTCGGGCACCGCCCCGTCCTGCTTCTCCATGTAGTTCTCCACGAACTGCCGGTTCGCCTCGGTGTCCTGTTCGAAGTAGTAGCCGGCCCCGTACGTGCCGACGGCGGCCTCGCCCGCGCCCTTCATCACGTCCACCGAGTTGAGGACGAGGACGTTCGTCTCGTCCATCAGCCCGAAGCTCTCGATCTGCTTGGTCGACTTCACCGCGTCGGCGCCGGCCGTGCGGACGCAGACGATGTCCGCGTCGGCGTCGGAGAGCTTCTGGATCTGGGAGGAGTAGTCGCTGGCGCCGAGTTTGGGCCAGACCTGTTCGACCACCTCGCCGCCGTTGGCTTCCGCGACTTCCACGAAGCCGCCGACGCTGGCGCGCCCCCACGAGTAGTCCGCGCCCATCGTGGCGACCGTCGTCCCGAGGTTCTCCATCGCGTACTCCGCCAGCCCCTTCGTGTTCTGGTAGGTGTTGCCGATGGTGCGGAACGTGTACCGGTTGCAGTTCTCGCCGGTGACGGACTCCGCCGCCGCCCCGGTGACGACGAGCGGCGTCTTCGTCTGTTTCGCGTGTTCGGCCACCGCCGTCGCCACGGCCGAACTGTTCACCCCGACCATCAGGTCCACGTTCTCCTTGTCGGTGAGTTCGCGCGCCCGCCGGAGTCCCTCCTGCGGGTCGAGTTTCGTATCGAGGATGCCGACGTTCTCTATCTCGATGTCCATCTCCGAGGCGATGCGGTCGAGTGCCACCTCGGTCCCGCCCACCTGGTACTCGCCGAGGACGGAGTAGGGGCCGCTCGTCGGGTAGAGAAAGCCCACGCGGAGCGTCGCCGGCCCGCCCCCGCTCCCGTTGCCGCCCGAGCCGTTCGGCCCACCTCCTCCTCCGCCGCCCCCTCCTCCTCCACCGCCGCCGTCGCCGTCCTCGCCGCTCGTACACCCGGCGAGTCCGACCAGCCCGCCACCCGCTACCCCCGCGCCGATTCGTCGCAGTACCGACCGTCTCGAACTGTCCCGTGTCTGCATGGTCGTGACATACCAAATGGCAGCGCGACTAAACTCTTTGCATCACCCCGCCAGTTGTCAGGTCCCGCCCGCCCCCTCCCGCTCCCGGAGGGACTCGCGGCGCACCTTCCCCGTCGAGGTGGTCGGCAGTTCGTCGAGGAACTCCACCTCGCGGGGGTACTCGTAGGGGGCGAGTCGTTGCTTGACGCGGTCCATCAGCGCCGACCGAAGGTCGGTAGCCGCCCGCCCCCCGCTCGCGACGACGAACGCCTTCGGGACCTCGCCGCGTTCGTCGTCGGGAATCCCGACGACCCCGGCTGCGACCACGTCCTCGTGGCTCGCCAGCGTCTCCTCTATCTCCTCGGGGCTAACCCGGTAGCCCGACGTGAGGATGACGTCGTCCGTTCGTCCCTCGAAGGTGACGTACCCGTCCTCGTCCATCGACCCGAGGTCCCCGGTGAGCAACCAGCCGTCGCGGACCTTCTCGGCCGTCCGCTCGGGCTCGTTCCAGTACTCGACGAAGCAGACCGGGTTCCCCTCGTAGCGGACCGCTATCTCGCCGACCTCGCCGGTCTCGACCGTCGCCTCCGCTGTCTGCGGGTCGACGATGGCCACGTCGTGGCCCGGCACGGGGAGGCCCATCATCCCGGGTCGCGGGTCCGCCAGCGCCGCGCAGTCGCCGACGACGAGGTTCGCCTCGGTCTGGCCGTAAGCCTCCTCGAGGGGCGCGTCGAACGTCTCCGCCACCCACTCGCCGACGCTCTCGCCGACGGGTTCGCCGCCCGCGCCGACCGACCGCATCGCGCCGAGGTCGTAGCGGTCGGCCGGCGACTCCACCTGCATCATCATCCGGAGGGCCGTCGGCGGCGTGGCGAGGTTCGTCACCTCGTAGCGCTCGAGGAGGGAGAACGCCTCCTCTGGGTCGAAGCGCGCCGCCTCGCGGGCGACGACGGGTCGCCCGTAGTAGAGCGCGGGCATCACCACCGAGAACAGCGACCCGATCCACGACCACTCTACGGGAGTCCAGAACACCGTCCCCTCGGTCCCGCTCGCGAGGAAGTTCTCGGCGAACGAGGGGAGGTGGCCCAGCAGCGTCCGGTGAGCGTGCAGGACGCCCTTCGGATCGCCCGTCGTCCCCGAGGTGTAGATGATGAGCGCGTCTTCCTCGGCGTCCGTCCCCTCTGTCTCGAACTCAGGGGAGCGGTCTCGAACGTCGTCCCAGTCAGTCTCGCCCGCGCTCTGGTCGGCGGCCGTCCCGACCGTAACCGTCGCCTCCAGTGCGTCGAGACTGGGACGGACGGCTCTGAGGGTGTCCACACTCGCCTCGCCGACGACACACGCCGTCGCCCTGCAGTCCCCGAGGCGGTAGGCGAGTGCGTCCTCGCCGAACTGGGTGCTGAGGGGGACCGAGACGGCGCCGAGTTTCCACGCCGCGACGTGGGCGACGGCCGCCTCCGGGCGCTGGCGGAGGCAGACGCCCACTCTGTCCCCGCGCTCTACGCCCGCCGCCGACAGGGCGTTCGCGAGGCGGTTCGCGCGCGCTCGCAGGTCGCGGAACGTCAGGTCGCGGCGCTCGCCCGACGCGGACTCGGCGTAGAACGCGACGCGCTCGTCCCCGTCCTCGGCCCACCGGTCGCAGACGTAGTGGGCCATGTTGAACCGCTCGGGGACCTCCCACTCGAACCACTCCCGGAGGTCCTCGTAGCGCTCCCACTCCCGCTCGTAGAACTCGTACCGGTCCTGCCACGACATACCGTGTCAACCCGGGCATCGGGTAATAGGTCTGTCGGCGGGTGGACGGGTGCGGGGTTCGGCTGAGGGGGTCGGGTTCGGCGTTCCGAGCACGGAGCGCCGGGCGGCGGACGACGGATGGCGCCCCGTTCGGCGTCCACGTTTATGTGGGTGGCTCACACACGGCCCGTATGCACCGACCGGAGGTTCGCAATGAGTGAATCGGACGAATCGTACTTCGACCGCCTCGTGGACGTCGAGGCGCTGGAATCGTACCTCGAAGCCCACCTCGGGTCGGCCGAGGAGTTCGAGGTGGAACGCCACGCGGGCGGTCACTCCAACGAGACGCTGTTCGTCGCGTGGGACGACCGGGAACTAGTGGTCCGTCGACCCCCGCCGGGCGAGACGGCCGACACCGCCCACGACGTGATTCGGGAGTACACCGTCCTGGAGGCGCTTCAGGACACCGCGGTCAGCGTCCCGACGACGGTGCTCGCCTGCGAGGACCACGACGTTATCGGGAGCGACTTCTACGTGATGGAGCGCGAACGCGGCGTGGTCGTCCGGGGCGAGGAACCGGAGCAGTTCGCGGACCCTGCCCACCGCCGGCGTCTCGGCGAGGAACTGGTGGACACGCTCGCGGACGTCCACCGGGTGGACTACGAGGCGGTCGGACTGGGCGAGTTCGGCCGCCCCGACGGGTACGTCGAGCGACAGGTCGACCGCTGGCACCGCCAGTACGAGTGGGCCTTCGAGGTCACCGCCGAGGAACGCGAGGTGCCCGTCGTCCACGACCTGACCGATTGGCTCCGCGAGAACGTCCCCGAGGACTCGCCCGCGACCCTCGTCCACGGCGACTACAAACTGGACAACGTCATGTTCTCGGCGGCGGCACCCCCGGCGGTCGAGGCGGTGTTCGACTGGGAGATGTCCACGCTCGGGGACCCGCTTGCGGACCTCGGGTGGCTCCTGTCGTACTGGCCCGACGCCGGCGACCGCTCCACGTCGGTGGGGACGGCGGGCGACGCCGCCTACCTGACGCGGGAGGGCTACCCCACCCGTGAGGAACTCGTCGCGCGCTACGAGGACGCCACCGGGTTCACGTTCGAGCACGGGCGGTTCTACCGCGCGCTGGCGGTGTACAAACTCGGCGCACTAGGCGAGATGTTCTTCCGCCGGCACCTGCAGGGGAACGCGGACGACGACACCTACCCGCTGATGGAAGAGCGGGTGCCCCTGCTCGCACGGCGGGCGAAGCGCATCGTCGAGGGCGAGGAGTAGGCGCCTAGCGACCCTCGAACTCGGGGGTGTAGTCGTCCTCCGCGAACGCCCGCGCGCCCTCCTCGTGGTCCTCGGTGTCGAGGAGCGGTTCGAAGCGCCGCCGGTCGTACTTGCGGCCCTCGTCGAGGCCCGTCTCGGTCGAGATGCGGGCGGCGTCCTTGATGGCCTGGATGGCGAGGGGCGGTTTCGCGGCGATCTTCTCGGCGAACGCCTGCGTGGCGTCGTCGAGGTCGTCGCTGTGGACCCGGTTGACGATGCGCAGTTCGTGGGCTCGCTCGGCGGAGATGTGGTCGCCGGTCATCGCCACCTCCATCGCCGCGGAGGGGTTGGCGAGGCGGCTGATGAACTGGACGCCGCCGGCGCCGGGGATGATGCCGAGGTTCACCTCCGGGAGGCCCAGTCGGGCGTCCTCGTGGGCGAACCGGAAGTCACAGGACATTGCCGTCTCGAGGCCGCCGCCGAGGCAGTAGCCCCGTATCTTCGCGATGACCGGGACGGGGAACTGCCGAATGAAGTCGTAGTGCTGGCGTTCAGAGGTCTCGCCGGGCGCGGCGTCGCTGAACTCGGTGATGTCCGCCCCCGCACAGAAGTTCCCGTCCGCCCCTTCCACGATGACGGCGCGGAGCGCGATTCCCTCGTCGTCCTCGCCCTGCGATTCCAGCCACTGCAGGCCGCTGACGACGTCCCGTCGCAACTGGTCGCTGAGCGCGTTCAGCGCGTCCGGGCGGTTCAGCGTCAGGTGGCCCACGTGCGTCTCGGCGTCGAACTCCGCGGTGACCGTCTCGAACTCTTCCATGGCTGATGATGTCACATCCGGTCCATAGTTCTACCGGACGAGGCAGCGTCGGCGGGGAGGGTGTCTGGCGACAGCCAGTCGTCGGCCCCGCGCGCGAGGCCGTACGGCGCGAACGCCTCGGGGTCGACCGTCGCGAGTTCCGTCTGGTTCGACGCGAGGTCCGCCTCGACGTACGCGGCGCCGCGGACCTCCTCGACGGCGAGGTCCGCCCACGGGTCGTGGGCGGTCCGTCCGAGCGTCACCGATCCGGGGCCGGTCTCGAAGCGGTGCAGGTCGCTCTCGAAGTCGACGCGCACCAGCACCGGGTCGAACTGGAAGCCCCGACCGGTCACGTCGGGCAGCGCCTTGTAGTGGAACACCGTCCGGGTCGCGGGGTCGACGTCTCGTTCGCGCTCCAGCGTCGCCTCGACTGTCAGGAGGTCCTCGCCGTGGCGGGCGACGGACCCGGCGACGGTCGGTCCCTCGCGCTCCAGTCGGACCGCGGCCCGCTTCTTCGGTTCGCCGAACAGGTCTCGCCCCCAGCGGACCGCGGCGTCCGTCGACATCGGCATGGCCAGGCAGTACTGCCCGACGACGTCCCCGTGGCGGGCCTGCACGTACAGGCCGCCGCCCGCGAACGACCCGACGCAGTTGCTCTCGCCCACCACCACGACCTCTGCCTCGACCACCGGGTCGTCGGTCGGTTCCAGCCCCGGCGGGAGGACGGCTTCGACGACTCCGGGTCGGGTCAGGTACCTGACCGACACCGACCGCGCGTCGAGAAAGCGGTTCTCCGCCATCCGGTCTCGAATCTCCGCGACCTCCGCTGCGGTTCGCACGAACCCCGTCATGGTACGACGTGTGCGCTCGGGGTAGTGAACGTTCCGGCGGAGTGAGTGCCCGAATCGCCCCGTCCGGTGGTCGACGCGGGTGCGCCGCAGGCGAGCGAGACGTTCGACACCATCGAACAGACTTATGGTACCGTGTCCCACAGTAGCGTGCATGTCGGACGAACCGAAGACCATCGCCTCCGTCGAGAAGACCCTGAAGGTGGTCGAGGCGCTCTGGAAACTCGACGGCGCCGGCGTCACCGAACTCGCCGAGTTCCTCGGCCTCTCGAAGAGCACCGTCCACGTCCACCTGCTGACGCTCGAACGGAAGGGGTACGTCGTCTCGACGGACGGCCGCTACGAACTCGGCTTGCGCTTTCTCAACTTCGGCGAGTACGTCAAGCGAGCACAACCGCTGTACGACGTGGCCCACCCCACGGTCGAGGACCTCGCCGCGGAGACGGGCGAACTGGCGTTCTGCATGGTCGAACAGGAGGGGCTGGCGACGGCCATCTGTTCCGGGGCGGGCCGCCGGGCGGTCCAGACGAGCGTCCGCGTCGGGACCCACACCTACATGCACGCCTCGTCGGCCGGAAAGGCCATCCTCGCGCACCTCTCCAGGGAACGCGTCGACGAGATTCTCGACCGGTGGGGACAACCGCGCTTTACGGAGAACACCATCGTCGACCGCGGGCGACTGTGTGAGGAGTTGCGGACGATGCGCGAGGAGGGGGTGTTCTACAGCAACGAGGAGTACGCCCGCGGCGTGGCCTCCGTCGGCGTCCCCGTCCTCGGCGAGTCCGGGGAGATACAGGGTGCCATCACCGTCTTCGGCACGGCGATGCGCCTCAGCGGCGATCGTTCCGGGTCGGACCTCCCGAACCAGTTGCTCGGCGCGGCGAACCAGATAGAGGTCAACATGACCGCCCCGTGAGCCGTGACGTGATGACAACGATAGCGTTGTCATACCACGGCGTTTTCGGTCAGATATTTGGCAAACGTCCTTCGCTCACACGATTCCACGTCCGTTCGTCTAATCGGGTCGAACGGTGAGACGGGGCGACGAACAGCCGTGACGAACCGGGAGACGGACTCCGCGTCCGCTCCACGCCTCGGCTCGCCGTTCGACAGGGTTGGACCGGGTGGCGGGGGACCGTCGCGGGGCGGCGGACGGCGGCCCCGTAGGTGACGGCTCCGTGCGGTGGCCGGGCCGTCGCCGCCGACTCAGGCGTGGGGTGTCCCACCCGCGTCGGTCCCGGCGCCGCGGTAGTTCCCGAAGAAGGTCCGCAGGTCCTCGACGAACAGGTCGGGGACCTCCATCGCCGCGAAGTGGCCCCCCTCGGGCATCTCCACCCAGTGTTCGATGTCGTACACCGCCTCTGCCCACGCGCGGGGGGTGCGCGACACCTCCACGGGGTAGCGCGCGTGGCCGGTCGGGACGTCGACGGAGTCGGGGACGACGTCCTCGAACGTCGTCTCGTAGTACAGGCGCATGGAGGCGTTGACGGTCCCTGTGAGCCAGTAGACGCCGAGGTTGTCGAGCAGTCGCTCGCGGTCGAAGCGCGACTCCACGTCGCCGTCGCAGTCGCTCCACGTCCGGAACTTCTCGACGACCCACGCCGCGAGGCCCGCCGGCGAGTCGGTGAGGCCGTAGGCGAGCGTCTGGGGCTTCGTCGACTGGATGGCCTGGTAGCCCGTCTCCCCCTCGCGGGCGGCCTTCGTCGCCTCGTAGTCGGCCCGCCCCTCCTCGTCGAGCATCCCCATCGGGTCCTCGAACGCCGAGGGGCGCAAGAACAGGAGGTTGGTGTGGATGGCCGCCACCCGGTCGGGGTACTCCGCCCCGAGAATCGCGGTGACGAGTGCGCCCCAGTCGCCGCCCTGCGCGAGGAAACGGTCGTACCCGAGGCGGGTCATCAACTCGGCGAACGCCTCTGCGATACGTCGGGCGTCCCACCCCGCCCCCGTCGTCGGCCCCGAGAAGCCGTAGCCCGGGAGCGACGGGGCGACGACGTGGAAGGCGTCGTCCGGGTCGCCGCCGTGGGCCGCCGGGTCCGACAGCGGCCCGAGGACGTCGAGGAACTCCACGATCGACCCCGGCCACCCGTGGCTCAGGAGCAGGGGCGTGGCGTCCGGTTCGGGCGACCGGACGTGGTAACAGTGGACCCGCTGGCCGTCGATGGTCGTCACGTACTGGTCGAAGCGGTTGAGCCGTCGCTCGAAGGCGTCCCAGTCGTAGGACTCGCGCCAGTACTCACAGAGCGTCCGGAGGTACTCCGGGTCGGTCCCGTACGACCAGTCGTCCGCCGGGGGGTCGTCGGGCCAGCGGGTGGCCGCGAGCCGTCGCCGCAGGTCCGCCACGTCGTCGTCGGCCACCGACACCTCGAAGGGCCGGACCGCGTCGCCGGTGTCGTCGGTATCGTCGATGTCGCCGCTCACGCCGTCCCCGTCGCCCGTCCGTTCCGCGTTCGGTTCCATTCACCAGTCGCCGTGTCCGTAGACATACGTCCCACCGTGCGCACTGGTACCGGATACCGTTTGCGCCGGTCGCGGCGCGCGGTCGGTCGTGACGCCGCGTCGTGCAGTAAGGCTTAAGGGTTCGCTCCCCCGTCCTTTGGTAGCTCATGACAGGGCGGAAGTCACGCGAGACACGACGAGGGTTCGTACAGCAGGTCGGTGCGGGCGTCCTCGCTGGCGGGGTGGCGGGCCTCGCCGGCTGTACCAGCGGGGAGAACAGCGGCGACGGTGGCGGCGGCGGTGGTGGCGGCAACGGCGACGGGAACGGCTCCGGTGGCGGGACGACCGGCGGCGGTGGCGGGTCCCAGACGCTCAAACTCGGCGGCCTGTTCGCCACGAGCGGGCCGTACTCGGCGCTCGGCGTCGACCAGCGCGACGGGGTGAAGGTCGCCCTCCAGCACATAGAAGAGGAGGGCGTCGACCTCACGGTCGAGGAGACGTTCGCCGACACGCAGTTGAACCCGGAGGAGGGGCTGCGTCGCGCCCGGGAACTGGTCGAACGCGAGAGCGTGGACGCGCTCATCGGCATCGCGAGTTCGTCGGTGGCGGCAGCGGTCGCCAACTACGCGAACCAGAATCAGGTGCCGCTGATGCTCACCGTCGCCACCGACGAGGCACTGACCGGCGAGAAGTGCAACAAGTTCACCTTCCGGTCGAACACCCACACCTACCAGAACCAGAAGCCGAACGCCGAGTACGCGATGGAGAACCTCGGGACGACGTTCGCCACGATGGGCGCGGACTACTCGTGGGGGCGCGCCAGCGTCAAGGCGTTCGTGGAGGTCGCGGAAGCAAACGGCGGTGAGGTCGTCGAACAGGTCTGGCCCAAACTCGGCGCCAGCGACTACTCCTCCGAGATTCAGAAGGTGGCGGACTCCGACGCCGAGTTCCTCCTCGTGCGCTGTTCGGGCGCGGACGGGGTCAAATCGGCGAAGCAGATCGCCTCCTTCGGCCTCAAAGAGCAGATGGACATCATCACCAACCAGACGACCATCGTCGCGCAGGGGGCGGGCGACGCGGCCGTCGGCAACTACGGCGGCGTCCCGTACCACGCCGCGCTCACGAGCGAGCAGACGGGCAACGACCAGAACGAGAAGTTCGTGGCCGACTACCGCGAGATAGGCGACGGCTCGGACCCGAGCACCTACTCCTGTTCGTCGTACATGGGGATGTGGTTCCTCGGGAAGGCCGTCGTCGAGGCGGGGTCGACCGACGGCGCGGCGATGGTCGACGCACTGGAGGGCATCTCCCACGACGGGCCGAAGGGACCGATGGAGATCCGTGCCTGCGACCACCAGGCGACGAACGCGGTCTGGTCGTCGCAACTCGTCTCGCCGGAGGGGACCGAGTTCGACTACCCCATCCCGAAGATATTCAAGAAGCACGACTCGGGGACGAACTCCCGGCCCTGCGAGGAGACCGGCTGTAACCTCTGACCGGCGACGGGAGAATCAGTTTTTCGACGCGTCGACCCGCCTCAGACGGCCACGTGTTCGCGGAGCGTCGGGTCGTCCGGCGTCAGCCCCTCGGCGTCGTCCTCGTGGACGACGCGGCCGTTGGCGAGGACGTAGACGCGGTCGGCAACGTCCAGCGCGAGGCGGACGTTCTGCTCGACGAGGACGATGGTGAGGTCGTCTTTCAGTTCGAGGATGGCGTCGCGCACGTCGGCGACGATCTGCGGCGCCAGCCCCTCGCTCGGTTCGTCGAGCAGGAGGAGGCGCGTCCCGCCGAGGAGCCCCCGCGCGATGACGAGCATCTGCTGTTCGCCTCCCGAGAGGTCGCCCGCCTGTGCGTTCGAGAGATCGTGTAGTTTCGGGAAGAGGTCGTAGGCGTCGTCGACGGTCCAGTCGCCGCCGCGCCCCGCCGGAACCTCGAGGTTCTCGGCGACGGTGAGCTGTGGCCACACCTGCCGGTCCTCGGGGACGTAGCCGAGTCCGCGCTGGATGATCTTGTAGGTCGACTCGCCCGTGATGTCCTCGCCGTCGTAGCGGATCGTCCCGCTCCGAGGCGGGGTGATCCCAGCGACGGTCCGCAGGGTGGTGGTCTTGCCCGCGCCGTTGCGCCCGAGGAGCGTCACGACCTCGCCCTGCTCGACGGATAGCGAGACATCGTGGAGCGCCTGACTCTGCCCGTAGAATGTGTCCACGTTCTCCACGTCGAGGAGCGCCATCAGGCCATTCCCCCGAGGTACGCCTCCTGTACCGACTCGTCGGCCTGTACCGACGACGGCGGGCCCGAGGCGATGACGGCCCCGTTGTGCAACACGACGACGTGGTCGGAGATGTTCATCACGATGTCCATGTTGTGTTCGACGAGCATGATGGTGTACTCGCCCGCGAGTTCCTCGATGAGGTCGAGCATCGACTCGATCTCGATCTGGCTCATCCCCGCCGCGGGTTCGTCGAGGAGGAGGAGGTCCGGGTCGATGGCCAGCGCGAGGCCGATTTCGAGCGAGCGCTTGTCCCCGTGCGAGAGGACGTTCGCCGGTCGGTCGCGCTCCTCCGAGAGGCCGACGAAGGAGAGGATGTCCTCGGCCTCCTCGGTGTACTCGGCCTTGCTGTCGGCGTGCTGGTGGACGTTCCACCCGCCGCGGTGGCGCGCCTGCACCGCCACGCGGACGTTCTCCAGTACCGAGATGCCGCCGAAGACGTTCGTAATCTGGAAGGACTTGGCGATGCCCTTGCGCGCGATGGCCTCCGGCGCGAGGCCGGTGACGTCCTCGCCGCGGAAGGTGATGACGCCGGTGGAGGGTTCGAGCGCCCCGGCGAGCATGTTGAACAGCGTCGTCTTGCCCGCGCCGTTCGGCCCGATGAGTGACGTTATCTCGCCCTCCTCGACCGAGAGGTCGACGTCGTCGACGGCCGTCACCCCTCCGAAGTGCTTCGTGAGACCGTCTGTCTCTAGTATCGACATCTGTGCCCCGCGCCCGCCCTACCGGTGGCCCGTCTATTCATGCTAGCGAGTACCACGAGGTGTGGTGTCCCGATGCATAAGTTTAACCCTCTCGCCTCCCGTGCTCGTGTCAGGACAATATGGCGGACGTTAGCACAATCGTCGGTATCGTACTCAACGGGTTGGCCATCGGGATGTTGCTGTTGCTCGTCGCATCGGGCCTCTCACTCATCTTCGGGCTGATGGGCGTGGTCAACTTCGCACACGGGTCGCTGTACATGTTCGGGTCGTACTTCGGCCTCGTCCTGTTCGACCGGACCGGGGTGTTCTTGCTCGCCCTGCTGGCCGCCCCGTTCCTCGTCGCGGGCATCGGGATGGTCATGGAGTACCTCACGCTCAGACCGCTGTACGGGCGCGACCCGCTCTATCAGATCCTCCTCACGTTCGGCATCGCGCTCATCCTCGACGAACTGGTGGTGCTCGTCTGGGGGCCGAACGCCCTCGACTTCACCACTCCGGCGTGGGCGCAGGGCGTCCTCGACGTGGCGGGCGCGGCGTTCCCCGCCTACCGCCTGTTCGTCATCGTCCTCGGGGCGGTGGTCGCGGTCGGTCTCTACGCCTTCCTCCAGCGGACCCGGTACGGACTGGTCGTCCGCGCGGGGACGGCCAACCGGACGATGGTGGAGGCGAGCGGCATCAACGTCAAGCGGGCGTTCACCATCATGTTCGCCGTCGGGGCGGGGATGGCCGCCGTCGGCGGCGTCGTCGCCGGGCCGATGCTGAGCGTCCACCCCGCGATGGGGCTGGAGATGGTCATCGAGGCGTTCGTCGTCGTCGTCATCGGCGGCCTCGGGAGCTTCCGAGGATCGGTGGTCGGTGCGTTGCTCGCCGGCCTCGCCCAGTCGTTCGGGAGCTACTACGTCCCGGCGGCGTCCTCTATCATCATCTTCGCGCTGATGGTCGTGGTGTTGCTGGTGCGTCCGGGCGGCCTCTTCGGTGACCCGGAGGTGGAACACTGATGGCGGTCGGACTGGCCGACCGGTTCGAGGACCGGACCGCCGCGCTCCGCCTCGGCCTCGCGCTCCTCGGCGTCGCGGCGTTCGCCCTCCTCCCGCAGGTACTCTCGAACTTCGAGACGGGCCTCGTCGTGGAGTTCCTCATCCTGTTGCTGTTCGCCGCGAGCTACGACCTGCTCATCGGCTTCACGGGCGTCGTCTCCTTCGGCCACGCGCTCCCCTACGGCGTGGGGGCGTACTTCATGGGCATCGCCATGTCGGGACGGCCCCTGCCGGGCATCCCGGAGGCGGGGCTCTCCCTCCCGGTGGCCGTCGTGCTGGCGCTGGTGGCGGTGGTCCTCGTCTCGCTCATCACGGGCTGGCTCGCCTTCCAGCTCTCGGGAGTGTACTTCGCCATGCTCACGCTGGCGTTCTCGATGGTGGGCTACTTCGTCGTCTTCGAGTCGACGGGTATCACCGGCGGCGACAACGGCCTGCTCGTCTTCCGGCCGGACCTGCTCGGCCTCCCCCTCGGCGACTACGTGACGTTCTACTACCTCGTGTTCTGGGTCGTCCTCGTCTCCTTTCTCGCCATGCGGCGGCTCACGAACTCGCCGTTCGGCCGCGTGCTCGTCTGCATCCGCGAGAACGAGGAGCGCGCCCGCTTCCTCGGCTACGACACCTTCCGGTACAAACTCGGCGTGTTCGTCGTCGCGGGCCTGTTCGCGGGCATCGCGGGCCTCTTGCAGGGGCTGTACCTGCAGATCGTCACCCCCGACCTGCTGTACTGGTCGACGGGCGGTGACGCCCTGCTGGTGACGCTCATCGGCGGGATGGGTACGCTCTGGGGCGCGGCGGTCGGTGCCGCCTTCCTGCTCGGCGCGCGCGAACTCCTGACGGGCATCGTCGAGGGCTGGCCCATCGTCCTCGGCGTCGTCTACGTCCTGTTCGTCCTGTTCGTCCCGCACGGCATCGCGGGCCTGCTCACGGGTAAGGGCGAGGCGCGCTCGGTCTGGGACGTCGTCGGGGACCTGCGCTCGGACGACGGCGAGGGCAGCACCGACGACTGACCCGGTCTCTCACCTCGGTCCGGGAGAACGCTTTTGCCCCCTCCCCCGGAGTGCGGACCATGGTCGACCCCGACTACGAGAACTTCGTGACGACGTTCGAGGACGGCGTGCTCCGCGCGGAGATACACAGCACCTCGAAGATGAACGCGCTCAACCGGACGATGTCCGAGGAACTGCTGGAACTCGCCGTGCGCCTCCACGAGGACCACGTCCGGTGTTTCGTCCTCACCGGCTCCGACGGCGTGTTCTGTGCCGGGGGCGACGTGGGCAACTTCGTGAACGAGTCGGCGTCCGCCGGGATGCGCAAGGGGGCGTCGATGCTCCACGACGCCGTCGTCCAGTTCCACCAGGCGGAGGTACCCATCGTCACGGGCGTCAACGGCGCTGCGGTCGGTGCCGGGTTCAGCCTCGGCATCTTCGGCGACTACGTCCTCGCCAGCGACGAGTCGTACTTCCAGTTCGGCTACCCCGGCATCGGCGCGACGGGCGACGGCTCCTCGACGTACTTCCTCCCGCGCGTCGTGGGACTCCGACAGGCCAAGCGCATCGCCCTCCTGAACGAACGTATCGCGCCCGACGAAGCCGTCGAACTGGGACTGGCGACCGAGGCCGTCCCCGAGGCCGACTTCGCGGACCGACTGGACGAGGTCGTCGGGCAGGTGGCGGAGGGACCGACCGTCGCCCTCGGGCGCACCCAGCGACTCCTCACCGAGAGCACCTCGCGGGGCATCGAGGAGCAACTCGCGGCGGAGACGAACACCATCGCGCGGACGGCGAAGACCGAGGACTTCAAGGAGGGCGTCCGGGCGTTCGGCGAGAAGCGGACGCCGGAGTTCGAGGGCAGGTAGCTAGAGTCGGTCCTCGCGGACGACCCCCAGCATGTCCTCGACGAGGCCGGGGACGATGTACTGGAACCACGCGGCGCGCACGTCGTCGGTCTCGCCGGACCGGAAGCGGTCCACCCCGGAGAGGCCGATGGTCATCATGACGAACGCGGAGAACGCCCGCCAGTAGCGCACCCGCTCGCGGTCCACCGTCCGGCCGGACCGACGTTCGTACTCGTCGTAGAACCACTCCCGGTCGAGGAGGGAACAGGCGAGTTCGGGCCGCTCGATGGGGTCGACGAGTTTCCCGGCGAAGTAGTACGTCGAGGCGTAGCCGAGGTCGTACATCGGGTCGCCGATGCGGGCGAGTTCCCAGTCCAGCAGCGCGGTGACGTCGTCGCCGTCGACGAGCATGTTCCCGATGCGAAAGTCGCCGTGGACCACCGTCGTCTCGGGTACCTCGGGCGCGTTCGCCCGAAACCAGCGGATGCACTCCTCGACGGCGGGTTCGGGCCGCACCACGCTGTCGCGGTACTGGCCCACCCAGCGGTCCAGTTCTCGCTCGACGACGTCCTCGGGCGGGCAGTCGTCCAGTTCCGGGACGTCCCCCGGGCCGAGGGTGTGGACGCCGACGGCGCAGTCGACGAACTGCGAGGGGAGACTCGACTCGCCGTCGCGTTCGTCCCACGCGTCGTAGAGTCGCTGACGCTGGTCGCGGTCCCACGTCACGGGCGCGTCGCCGGGGACGTAGTCGACGACGAAGAAGCGCCCGCCCAGAACGGACCGGTCGCCCTCGAACCAGTGGGTCTCGGGGACGGGGACGGGGGCGTCCTGTGCGGCGTCCATCGTCCGGAACTCCGTCTCGACGTCGTTGCCCTCGCCGGTGGCGTCGCCCTCGACCTGCGCGTCGCTCTCGGCGCGGACGACGAGTCTGCGCTCGTGCGTCTCGCCGGACTCCTCCCACCGCGCGGTGAACGACGCCGTGTCGCGCGACCACCCCTCGACGTGCTCGTGGAGGTCATCGACCGAGACGTCCGCGTCGAGTCGGTCCGAGAGGAACGTCGCTAGCGCTCCCTCGGTGACGTCACTCATCGGGACCACTCCGCCGGCCGAGCATCGCCAGTTGCGCGTCGAGGCGCGCGTCGAGGAAGCCGTAGAGCGGGCGGCGAACGGCACGGGCCGCCTCGCCGTCCAGTTCGTCGTCCACCGTCGCGAGCAGGCCCTCGCACGATTCGAGCAGTGCGGTCTCGCGCTCCCGCGTCGTCCCATCCGCGTCGAGGGCGGCGCGGGCGTCCTCCACCGCGTCGCGGACGCCGGGTGCGGTGCCGTCGTGCGCGTCGAGTATCGCTTCGGCACCGTCGAGTGCCTCGCGGAAGGCGTCGGCCTGTCGCTCCACCGACGCCTCGCCCGCGTCGAGTTCGCCCGCGAGGAAGCGCAGGGTGCTCGCCATCGACCCGACCTGTCCGCGGACGAAACGCTCGTCCTCGGGGACGGCCGGTCTGACCTCCTCCAGCGCGAACGCCGAGAACCGCCTGAGAACCGCCGCCGGTTCGAGATAGGGCATACCACCCGATGTGGGGCGTCCGCCCAAATACGTATGGGTAGTGATCTCGCGGCACAGTTCGGCACGGAGAGTGTCAGCAGTCCCCTAGGTATTTGCTCCGCCGCCCGATGTGGGGTGTATGGACTTCGAGACGCCCCCGGAGATAGCCACGTTGCTCGACGACCTGGACGAGTTCATCGAGTCGGAGATACGCCCGCTGGAGGAAGAGCACCCGGAGTACTTCGACGAACGACGCGAGTACGCCCGCACGGACTGGGAGAACGGCGGCGTCCCCCGCGAGGAGTGGGAGGCGTTGCTGGACGAACAACGCAGGCGGGCCGACGAGGCGGGCTTCTACCGGTTCGCGCTCCCCGAGGAGTTGGGGGGGCAGGGGGGGTCGAACCTCGCGATGGCGCACGTCCGCGAACACCTCGCCCACCGGGGTATCGGGTTGCACAACGTCCTCCAGCAGGAGGCGTCCATCGTGGGCAACTTCCCCATCGCGCAGGCCATCCACCGGTTCGGGGCCGACCATCACAAGGAGATGCTGGAGGACATCATCACGCGCGAGACGCCCGTCGCGTTCGGCCTCACGGAACCCGACCACGGGAGCGACGCGACGTGGATGGACACGACGGCGGAGAGGGAGGGCGACGAGTGGGTCATCGACGGCGCGAAACGTTGGAACAGCGGGATGCACGTCGCGGAGTACGACCTCGTGTTCGCCCGCACCAGTGGGGAGGACGGCGACCACGAGGGCATCACCGGTTTCCTCGTCCCGACGGACGCCGACGGCTTCGAGGTGGAGTTCTACCACTGGACGTTCAACATGCCCACCGACCACGCCGAGGTGGACATCGACGGCGTGCGCGTCCCCGACAGCGCCATCGTCGGCGAGGAGGGTCAGGGCCTCCGACTCGCGCAGGCGTTCCTCTACGAGAACCGCATCCGGCAGGCCGCCTCCAGTCTCGGCGCGGCGCAGTTCTGCATCGACGAGGCCGTCGAGTACGCCAACGAACGCGAGACGTGGGGCCAACCGCTGGCCGACCGGCAGGGTATCCAGTTCCCCCTCGCGGACCTGCACACGGAGGCGGAGATGCTGCGCAACACCGTCTACCGCACCGCGTGGATGCTGGACCAGGAGGGGAAGTTCTCCGGGAGCGACAAGGTGTCGATGGTCAACTACACCGCGAACAACCTCGTCTGCCGGGCCGCCGACCAGGCCATCCAGGTCCACGGGGGGATGGGGTACAGTCGGGCCAAGCCCTTCGAACACATCTACCGCCACCACCGCCGCTACCGCATCACGGAGGGGTCCGAGGAGATACAGAAACGGCGCGTCGCGGGCCACCTGTTCGGCTACCTCGGGTAACCCGGGGTCCGCACCGGCCCCTCGGCCGAGTCCCCGGACCACCGCACACAGTTATGTGTCGTGACCTGTCATCACGTGACATGCGAGGGCTGACCTTCGGTCACGTCGCGGAGGCGAACGCGCGCAAGTACCCCGACGACACCTGTCTGGTCACGGAGACGGCGGTGGGCGAGGAACACCTCACGTTCTCGGAGTTCGACGGGCGGGTGAACCGGGTCGCCCACCTCCTCCGGGACCGGGGGGTGGGAGAGGGCGACCGGGTGGCGGTGTACTCACAGAACAACGCGGAGACGCTGGAGACGTACCTCGGCGCGATGAAACTTGGGGCGCTCCCGGTTCCGGTCAACCACCGCTTCAAGGACGAGGAGGTGGGCTACGTCGTCCGCGACAGCGGCGCGGGGACGATGGTGTTCGACCGCGAGGCCGCCCCGACGGTCGAGGCCGTCCGCGAGGGGGGTGAGACGCCCCTCGACCGGTTCTTCTTCGTCGGCGAGGACGTCCCCGAGTACGCCGAGGACTTCCGGGAGGCACGCGAGGCGGCGTCGGCGGAGCGAGTCGAGGTGGTCCCGGACCGACTGGACGACGCCGCCCTCATGTACACCTCCGGGACGACGGGCAAGCCGAAGGGGTGTGTCCTCACGCACGACAACGTCGTCCAGAACGCGGTCAACACCGTGTACAGTTCGGGCTTCGAGGAGAACGCCGACAACTTCCTCGTCGTCACGCCCCTGTTCCACGTCGCGGCGTTCGCGCTGTTCTGCGATACGTTCTACACCGGGTCCGCGGTCTACCTCGTGGACGAGTTCGACCCGGTCCGGGTGATGGAGGTCATCGAGGAGGCCGGGATCACGGGTTCGTTCTTCGTGCCGACGATGAGTCGCGCCCTCCTCGACGTCGAGGACTTCGAGTCCTACGACCTCTCGTCGTTCCGCCACTACATGACGGGCGCGGCCCCCTCGGGGCGCGAACTCAAGGAGACCATCATGGAGTCGTTCGGCGCGGACCTCTACGACGCCTTCGGGCAGACGGAGATGTCGCCCGTCACCACTCTGTTACTCCCCGAGGACGCCCTCGACAAACCCGACAGCGTCGGCAAACCCGTCATCAACGTGACGCTGAAGGTGGTCGACGACGCGGGCGAGGAGGTCGAACAGGGCGAAATCGGGCGGGCGGCGTACAAGGGTCCCACCGCCTTCCGGGAGTATCTGGGGATGCCCGAGAAAACTGAAGAAGTGTTCGACGACGAGGGGTACTTCGTCTCCTCGGACCTCGTGCGCAGAGACGAGGAGGGGTTCGTCTACTTCGTGGGGCGCTACGACGACATGATCATCTCCGGCGGCGAGAACATCCATCCCGCCGAAATCGAGGAGGTTCTCCACGAACACGAGGCCATCTCGGAGGTGGCGGTGGTGGGTGTGCCCGACGAGAAGTGGGGCGAACGCGTCAAGGCCGTCGTCGTCCCCCGAGAGGGCCACGAGGTCACCACCGAGGAGGTGACGACATTCGTGGAGGCGCGCCTCGCGGACTTCAAGAAGCCCCGCGAGGTCGTGTTCCGCGACGAACTCCCCCGTAATCCCACCGGCAAGGTCATCAAGGCGCGACTGGAGTGAGCGCGGGCGAACATTGATACTCCGTCGCACGACTGGTGAACCATGTCAGAGCTATCTATCGACACGCACGTCCCCGGGCTGCACGACGGGGCGGCCGACGCCGCCCGGCGCGCCGAGAAACTGGGCTTCGACGCCGTCTGGACCTCCGAGACCGTCGAGGACGCCGTCCTCCCGTTGCCCGTCGTCGCGGACCACACGGAGTCCGTGGACCTCGGCACGCGAATCACGCTCTCGTTCACCCGGTCGCCGATGGTCCTCGCCTATCAGGCGTGGGCCCTCCAGCAGTTCTCCGGCGGGCGGTTCGTCCTCGGGATGGGGACGCAGGTGAAGGGCCACAACGAACGTCGCTTCAGCGTGGAGTGGGGGTCGCCCGGCCCCCGACTGCGCGAGGTGGTGGAGTCCATCCGGCACATCTGGGACGTGTTCCAGGCAGAGGAGCCGACGCCCCTCGACTACGACGGGGAGTTCTACTCCTTCTCGCTGATGACCGAGACGTTCGACCCCGGTCCAATCGACCACCCGGACATCCCCATCTTCGTCGCGGGCGTCAACGAGTACAACGTCCGACTGGCGGGCGAACTCTGCGACGGCCTCGACATGCACGCGTTCAACACCCCCTCGTACACCGAGGAGGTCGTCGCGCCGCTGGTCCGCGAGGGTGCAGACCGGGCGGGCCGGTCGATGGACGAGGTGACGCTCTCGGCCAGTCCGTTCGTCGTCACGGGCGAGACCGAGGCGGAGTGGGAGGCGAGTCGGCGGGAGGCGAAACGCCGCATCGCCTTCTACGGGTCGACGCGCACCTACCACGACGTCCTCGACCACCACGGCTGGAAGGCGGTCGGCGAGGAACTCCACGAACTCTCGAAGGAACAGCGGTGGGAGGAGATGACCGACCTCGTCACCGACGAGATGCTCGCGGCGTTCGCCATCGAGGCCGAACCCGAGGAGTTGCTCGCCGAGGCGGAGGCCACCTACGGCGACGTCGCCGACCGGGTCGGCCTCCCGCTGGAACACGGCGAGGCGTTCATGCCCTGAGGCGGCCGAGCCCGACTGGACGCTTCACGAATCGCGGCCCGCGAGCGGGTTCCCACGCTCTCCGCGCTCTGTAGATTGTGTAGTCTATTGAGACTACAAAGATTACGTAGGCCACGAAGGGTACACGGGGTGCGACCCCGGCGCTGCGGTCTTCGGTTCGCGCGCGTACGCGAGGGGTGTCACGGAATCTGGGCTCCGAGCGGAGACCGATAACGAACTCCCCCGGGGCGTGGAGCGTCTGGTATGGACGACGCGACTGACGGCGGTCGAGGGCGTCCCCGAGAACAGGTCGTACCGGTTCACCGTACGCGAGGCCGACGGCTCCGAGGAGGTGGTCATCCTCGTCACCCGAACGGACCCGCTCTGCGACCCGGAGGGGGAGGACCCCCGGCCGGTGGCGGCGTGGCGGAACTACTGCCAGTACGAGACCGACCAGCGACTGGACCGCGGGTTCGGGGCGGTAGTGCGCGACGTTCTCGAGACTCTGGTGAAGTCTCGTGAGCCAACCAGAACCAAGGGTTCTGGTGGCGGCGAGATCGTCTGTCCGAAACACGGGTCGATGCTCGACGCCTGTTCGGGGCACTGCGACAACGGGAAGGCGGCGGGGTCCACGCTGGTCGGCGTCAACGTGGCCGTAGAGGACGGTGTGGTCTACCTCCCCGACCGCACCGTCGAGTTCCTCCACGAGGGTGGCATCGAGGACGACGACGGGCCCAGTTCCACCTCGCACCTCTCGCTCTGAGGCGACGGGTAACCCGGTCGAAACCGCGTTCCCACGGGGTTAGAAAGTATCCAACAACCGATATTCCCTCGCGCGTCGTACGAACGCCCATGGCTCTCGTAGAACGCGGGGACGACGACATCCCGGCGGCACCGACCGTCGCGACGGGAATCAGGAAACTCGCCTTCGACCGGCGGCGGTTCCTGCAGGCGGTGTCGGCGGGGGGCGCGTTGCTCCTCCTGCCGATTGGGGGGGCCGTCGCTCAGAGCGACGATGACGACGATGACGACGACGTGAGCGCCAGCCGCGCCCTCCGACGCGCCCGGAGCGAACTCTCCGCGCTCGAACGCGACGTGCGGCGGGCGCTGTCGGCGGTCCAAGACGGCGTCGAACTGGAGGAAGAGGACGTCGACGTCGACGAGGCGTTCGACCGTCTCGCCGACGCTGAGGAGTTCATCGACGAGGCCGACGACGCACTCGACGACGCGGACGGCAGCGACCCGGACGAACGCGACGACGCCGTCGACGACGGCGCGCGCGCCATCCGGAACGCCATCCGGGAACTGGAGGAGGCGCTGGTGGCGCTCGACGAGTCCGGCGAACGGACGGACGAGGCCGTCGCGGACGCCCTCGAAGGCCTCGCGGACGCGGACCAGAGCGCGGACGACGCTCGCGACGCCGTGGGCGACGCCTTCCGGGCCGACGACCTGGAGAACGAGGAGGAAGAGGCCCTCGACGACGCCCGCGACGCGGTCCGGCGCGTCCAGAGCGCCATATCGCGTGCGGAGAACGACGTCGAGGACGGGGCGTTCAGCGACGCCGAGGACGAACTGGAGGAGGCCCTGAAAGACCTGGAGGACGCCCGTCGCGCACTCTGAGTACCACTCGCTTCCGCGGCCGCCCTGTTCCCAACCGAACTAGCCGCCCGCCGCGCGCACACCGACCGCGGTGGCGTCGTTCGCACCGCCCACTCGAAACATCATCGAAATCGATAACGAACGTCCTAGATTTAACCTTCGGTGTATGTGTGTAGTGTATGGGACTTTCTCGAACTTGCCGATAGGGTAAATTGCACTAATATAATATCTCATATGTTAAGATGACTCGTCGTGAGGGCGCCGTCGATACTCCGGTAGAGCTTCACCGGCTGGCTCTCCACCTCCACGGTGTAGGGCCCCGACCCCGCGGGGACGGTGACGGACTCGCGGTTGGGAGCCTCCGCGACGACGCTCGCCGACTCGTCGCGGACGATGACGTTGACGTACTGGCCGATGCGGACGGCAGCGGTGTCGAGGGTGGCGGCGGTGTCGACCGGGAAGCAGAACCCGTCGGTCGGTAGCTCATGGATTCCTCCGACCTCCAGGTGTGTACGGCCCCGTCGACAGGGCTTCGCGTGCAACGTCGGGCCTCGTTCCGGCCCCTGCTGTACGCCACTCCACGATACTCGTTCGCCCCCCGGAATCACGATAAGCGAACCGGAACCAGTCATCTCAGCAAGGAGGCGGGCTCTCTCGGCCGGACGGCGGGCGCGTCCCGGACGGGGTCCGAGACGGCGGTCAACGCCGCTGTGTGAGCGTCCGTCGTGGACGGCGCGCGGACTCTCGGTCGGTCGGGGACGCGTCGTCGCGGAGTGGCGTCATGTCGACGAACGCGCCCTCCTCGTCGCGGAGGCCGACCCACTCGCAGTCCGCCTCGGAACAGCCGAAGACCCCCTGGCCGTTGAGGAGGACGCCGCCACAGCGTGGGCAGTCCTCGGTGGAGGTGGCCGGGAGTGCGGCGGCCTCCTCGCGTAACTCGCCGGTTCTGAGCGCGGCGATGGCGTCGGTGACGCTCCGCGGTTCGCCGTCGTCCACGTGCGGGTAGACGCCGACGAGGGTGCTCCCGACGTAGACGGCGAGACAACAGAGGGGCGTGACGAGCACCTCCCGGCACTCCCCGGTGATGAGGGAGTCGCGCCGCCGGACGTCGAACGGCGGTTGGATGCTCACGCCCTCCGCGTAGGCCCACTCGGTGAACCGTTCGAACGCCTCGACGCCCTCGCTCGCCGGGCCGGCGCGCGTGAGCGTTATCTGGTCGGACCACGAGCGCAAGAGGAGCGCGTCGATCTGTCCGTCGGCCTCTGCCTCCCGGAGCGTCCTGATGTGCGAGTCGACTGGTTCCAGCAGCAACGACGGTCTGACGTAACAGGTGACGGTGATGTCGGGGTGTCTTGATGCCATATCGTACCACGAGCGGTGGGGGGTCGCTCGCCCGCTCCTTTCGTCACATCCTGAATAAATATTTTTGCCGAGGTTACAGATGGTCCCGATTCGGGTGACGTGAATCGGGACGGTCGCCCGTGCGTTGCTCTCCCCTCCGTTCGTCTGTCATCGTGACGTGACTTCCCGACCGACGGGCGAGGGCGGCGACCGACGGGCGACGGAGGGACGATAGCTCCGTCGTCGTGACACCCCGGTCGACACGCCGGGCACGACAGGGTCGCCGCGCGCCCGACTCACACGGGGTCCCGCCACACGAGTAGGCGCAATGGCCAAGAGTCGTGGTACGGCGACACAGCCCGGAGTCTGCGTAGCATACGGATATTTGGTAGTCTATAAAATCTATGTACACTTCGAAGTCGGACGACGCTACGAAGGGGACGGGCCGCGTTCCGGGTTCCTCACCGGGGACTCCGCGACCGACCGCCTGCTGATAGTCTCCCGGAACGAACGGTGGGGTATGGAACTCGTCGCTCGGGCGGTGGACATCGGGACGCACACACCCACGGTACTCCTCAACGTAGCGGACGCGAGCGAACTCGGCGTCCACCCGCTGGACCGCGTCCAACTCCACCACGCCGACCGGGTGGCGACCGGCATCGTCGAGATAACCGACGAACTGGTCGAGCGCGGCGTCCTCGGCGTGACTCGACCGCTGGACCACCTCACGGGGTCGGTCGAGGTGACCATCGCCCCGAAACCGGCCTCCGTCTCGTTCGTCACGAAGAAACTCGACGGGCTGGAACTCGAACACGCCGAGATGGTCGCCATCGTCGCCGACATCGACCGGGACCGACTCAACGACGTGGAGACGAGCGCGTTCGTCAGCGCCGTGCAGGCCCACGGCCTCTCGCGCGAGGAGATTCGCTGTCTCACGCGGGCGATGGTCGACGTGGGCGAGACCATCGACTGGGGGCACGCGCCCATCGCAGACAAGCACTCCATCGGCGGCGTCGCGGGCAACCGCGTGACGCCCGTCGTCGTCCCCATCGCCGTCGCCGCGGGTCTGACCGTCCCCAAGACCTCCTCCCGGGCGGTCACCTCCGCGGCGGGCACCGCCGACACGATGGAGGTGTTCTGCGACGTGGAGTTCTCGCTGGCGGAGATCCGCGAGATCGTGGACGCGACGGGCGGATGTATGGTGTGGGGCGGCGCGGTGAACCTCTCGCCGGTCGACGACAAGATCATCCGGGTCGAGACACCCCTCTCGCTCGACCCGCCGGGGCAGGTCATCGCCTCCGTCCTCTCGAAGAAGAAGAGCGCCGGGGCGACCCACGTCGTCATCGACATCCCCTACGGCGAGGGGGCGAAGGTGGCGAGTCTCCGCGCCGCCCGCGAGATGGCCGAGGACTTCGGGCGCGTGGGGGCCGACCTCGGGATGGCCATCGACTGTACCATCACCCGAGGTGAGCAACCCATCGGCCGGGGCATCGGTCCCGTCCTCGAGGCGCGGGACGTCCTCGCGGTCCTCGAGGGCGGCGGCCCCACCTCGCTGCGCCTCAAGAGCCTCACGCTCGCACAGGTGCTCCTCGACGCCTGCGGGGTGGACGAGGACGCTGTCGACGTCCTCGACTCCGGGCGCGCCCTCGACGCCTTCCGGGCCATCGTCGGGGCGCAAGGTGGAGACCCGGCCGTCACCGTCGACGACCTCGTTCCCGGACCGCACACCGCGACGGTCACCGCCGACCGAGAGGGCGTCGTCACCCACATCGACAACCGCCTCGTGAGCGAACTCGCCCGCCGGGCCGGTGCCCCGAAGGACCACGGCGCGGGCCTCTCGCTCCACCACCGGGTCGGCGACACGGTGAACGCGGGTGACGACCTGTTCACCGTCCACGCCGAGAAGCGCTCGAAACTGGAGGAAGCCGCGGCGTTCGCGGTCGAGACGGAACCGATGCGGGTCCGTCCGAGAGACGAGGCGCTAGTGGAGGTGGCGTGACGGGGGCGAACGGGCGGCGGGTTCTTGTTCACTCGTATCGAGCGCATCCCCGAGGGCGATGTCCTGTCGTACTGACTCGGGGTGAGTGTGTCCTACTGGAACGCCCGTCTGACGTCGAGGCCCCGGTCTTCGAGGACGCCGCCGACCACCTCGATTTCGACGCCCCAACGCTCGAACACCTCGTCACAGGGGACGCCCGGCGCGCCGCCCAGTTCCTCGGCCGCCCGTTCGCCCGAGACGCTGTAGACGACGGCACCGAGGGGGGAGATGGCGATACCGCCCGAGCACATCGGGCACGGTTCGGTGCTAGTGTACATGATCGCCCGTGCGCGTTCCTCGGCGGTGAGTTCTCGCGCCGCGCGGCGCGCGATGGTGAGTTCCGGGTGGCTGGTGATGTCGTCGTCGGTGTACTCGCGGTTCGTCTCCGCCATCACCACCTCGCCGTCGACGACGAGGAGCGACCCGAAGGGGCCGTCACCGCGTTCGCCCGCCTCGCGGGCGAGGTCGATGGTCTCCGCGACGTGGGACTCGTGGTCGAGTTCGTCCAGTGGGGGCATCGCCGACGGGTGGTGCGGCGAGGACAGGAAGGTTGTGGTCCCGGAACGGTTCCTCGCCTCCCGTCAGCGGGTCCGTCGGACGAACTCAACGATCTGTTCTGCGGTCCGGCCGCCGGCGTCCTCCTGGATGAAGTGTCCTGCCCCCTCGACCCACACGTCGGGTTGCTCGGTCGCCGAGGGGACGAGGTCACGCAGGAGGGTACGGAACTCGCGCGTGATGGGGTCCGCGTCGCCGAACAGCGCGAAGAAGGGCTTCTCCCACTCGCCGAGGGCCTCGCGGGCCTCCCGGAGGTGGGCCGCGCCCGGCGCGTCCGGGTCGCGGGGGACCATCGGCGGCCACGCGTACGCGCCGGCCTTCGAGGCGTCGTCGTGGTACGGGGCGTCGTAGGCCGCCCGCACCCCGGGCGAGAGCGGGGTTTCACAGCCGCTCTGGACGAGGCGGGACACCTGGAAGTCGTCGGTGGTCTCGACGAGTTCCTTGAACCGGTACCACACCTCGGGCATGTCCACGGTGCCGTCGGCGAGGACGGCGTTCATCGCCACGATGCGGGAGAACCGCTCGGGGAACTCGTTGGCCGCGACGGGCAGGCCGAGGATGCTCCCCCAGTCCTGACAGACGAGGGTGACGTTCTGTAAGTCGAGTGCCTCGACGAACGCCACGAGCGACTCGTAGTGCATCTCGAAGGTGTACTCCTCGACCTCGTCGTACTTGTCCGAGCGGCCGAACCCCACAAAGTCGGGGACGACGACGCGTCCCTCGTCGGCCAGCGTCGGGAGCATCTTCCGGTAGAGGTAGCCCCACGTCGGTTCGCCGTGGAGACAGAGGAACGTCTCCTCGGCGCCGCCGTCCTCGTCCACGTAGGCCATCCGCGCGTCGTCCTCGCCAACCTCGACGAACGCGGGGTCGTAGGGGTAGCCGGGCAGGTCGTCGAGGCGTTCCTCTGGTGTACGTACGAGTCCCATGACGGGGGGTCAGTCGCCAGCGACATACCGGTTCGGGTGCTTCCGACAACCATGACGGACTCCCGCGAAGCAGCAAACGGGTATTTGACGCTCCGCTGTCGCTAATACCCGAGCGGTCCTCCTCTCTCCCGTGAACCCGACACGACGCACCCTCCTGAAGTTCGCCGCCCTCGCCACCGCGACCGGTCTCGCAGGGTGTATCGGCGAGGACCCCCAGTCAGACAGCCCCGGTCCGGGCGCGGCGAACGGGACCGGGTCCCCCACGCCGACCCCGACACCCACCGCCTCGCCCACCGACGACGGACTCCCGGGGGCCGGCGGCAACGGGTCCAACGGATCCGGTGAGACCCGACCCCGCGGCACCGGCGGCCCGGGCGTCTTCGTCGCCGGCACCGACGACGTGACGGGACCCATCGAGCACCGCGTCGAGGTGCTCCGCGAGGCGGCAACCGACGACGCGCCCCCGCAGGTCCGCGTGTCGGTGACGAACACGACGGACTCGACGCTCCACGTGGGCGAGGGTCGCGCCGTGGTGTTCGCCTACCGGGAGGACACCGACGGCCACCTGGTGCTCCTGCCCGCAGACGGCGAGTACCCGGCGGAGGCGGGGTGCTGGCGGCTCACCGAACCCATCGCCGTCACCGAGGAGTACCGCATCACGCGCCTCGCCCCCGGCCAGACCGTCGAGCAGTCGCTCGACCTGTACGCGACGCCTGGCGAGGACGCTTGCCTCCCGGTCGGCGAGTTCCGCTTCGAGACGACCTACGAGGCGATGCGCGGGGAGACGACGCCCGAGGCGAAGAGCGGCACCTCGGGGACGTGGGGCTTTACGGTCCTGCTGGAGTGAGGCGCGCTCACAGCCGACACGCCCGTTCAGTCTGTTGACGCCGCCTTTATACTCGCAGGACCGTTGTTCCTGAACAACACATGGCCCGGACCGTCAGCGTCGACATGCACGTCCACAGCGAGGGCTCGTACGACGCGGGGGACCCGGTCGAACTCCTCCTCGAACAGGCGGCGGACATCGGCCTCGACGCCATCGTCGTCACGGACCACGACAGCATCACGGAGTCGCTCCGGGCGGCCCGCATCGCCCCGGAGTACGACCTCGTCGGCATCCCCGGCGTGGAGGTGTCGACGGCGCAGGGTCACCTCCTCGCCGTCGGCGTCGAGGAGCGCCCGGCGTCCTACCAGCCACTCGACGAGACGGTCGAACGGGTCCGCGACCTGGGCGGGGCGGCGGTGGTCCCTCATCCCTTCCAGCGCACGCGCCACGGGGTCAGGAAGCGCCACATCGGCGACTGCGACGCCGTCGAGGTGTACAACTCCTGGCTGTTCACTGGCTACCGCAATCGCCGGGCGCGGACGTTCGCCCGCGCTCGCGGCTACCCCGACGTGGCCGCCAGCGACGCCCACGACGCGGCGTTCATCGGGCGGGCGTACACCGACATCGAACTCGACACCGACCTGTCGAACGGCGAGTTGACGAGCGAGCACGTCGTCCGCGCCATCAAGAACGGTTCGACGCGCATCCACGGGCGGCGCAAACCCATCCCGCGGTCGGCGAAACACTACCTCTGGGCCGCACAGCGACGGACCGGCCGCGCGGTCGCGTCGACGGCCGCCAGCGTGGTCGGGTCCGTCTCGAACCTCCGCTGACCCGCGCGAGCGCGCCGTCCGACTCCCGCCCGCCTCACCCGGCGCGGCACCGACGGTCCGTCACTCGCTCCGGTGGGGGCTCGCGGTGACTCGCCCGTCGCTCCGGACCTCGACGGTCGTGCCGGCGAAGGCGAACCGGACGCACTCCGCGACCGACCGCTCGGGGACGAACAGGTCGTTGAGCGCGTCGGGGTCGACAGTGTCCGACAGTGGACCCAGCAGGTCGAGCGGGTCGACGGCCACCGCCGTCGCTACTGCCTTCACGACCGAGGCCGACGGCTCGTCGACCGCCCCGAGGTCGCAGTGGACGACCGCCGGTCCGTCGCCTCCTCCCGTGCGTGGACGTTCCTCCTCTCCCGGTGGTCCGTCTTTCGGGTGTATCGCCATCTAACGTGTCGAACGGCTGTACACCCCCCGTCCGGATATAGCTGGTGACGCTCGGATACCTTCACGACCCGCACTTGGCGGGCCGCCGCCCCCACGGGCCGACAGTGATGCCTCGTTTCGGACATCGGCGGACGACCCTGTGAGTGGGACGCCCGTGAGCATCGTCGTCCTCGGAGACGTCGACCCGGGCGCGCACGCCGGTGACGTCGGCTTCGGGCCGGTCGACCGGGACGCGCCGGACGGCCTGTTCGCCGGCACCGACCCCGCCCTCGACGTGACGGTACGGTTCCTCCCTGTCGGACCGCGACGGCGTCGTTGAGTTCGACGGGCGGGTCGTCGTCGAGTACCCCTCACTCCCACCGGGAGCGCTCGGTCCAGTGCCGTCGGATGACGGTCTCGGCCTGCCCCGGCGTCCACCGTTCCTCGAGGAGTCGCTCGGCCTCCGGGGCCGAGACACCCTGCGTCTGCATCAGTCCCGCGACGAGGTCCGGCAGGGGTCGCGGGTCGTCGGCCTCGGGGACCGCCGCTTCGAACAGTTCGTCCGCCGTCGGCGGGTCAACGCCCTCACCCACTGCGGGCCACCTCACGGTGGTTGGCGGGGCGGTCGGTCGGTGGCGAGCGTGCGTCCATCACCCGGGAGGACGGGCCCGGCGTCGGAAGTCGTTGCGCTTCCGGACGGATCGGTGGCCGTAACGCGACACAAAGAACTATCTCCGCGAGGAGCAATGTGCCCCACTCACATAGCACTACTGGCGAGGGGCGTCCGTCTCGGCAGCAAGTGCTTTGCGGCTCCGCGGAAAACCACCAGTCGACTGATGATTCCCTCGACAGTGATGCGATGAAGGCGATGGTCCACTTCGCGGTGGGCGTCGCCGGTGCGCTCTTCGTGCTGGCCGCGGTGGGGGTCGACGAACGACGGTCGTTCCTGGCGACGTTCGCGAGCGGGTTCTGGGCGCTCCTCCCCGACGGCTGGTGGGTCGCCTACGAACTCGGCCTGGTGAGCGTCTCCCTCGGCCACGCCGTCCACGGGTCGGTCCTCGCGAACGTCTTCTGGTTCCACCAGGTCCTCGACGCCAACGAGGGCCCCGAGGCCCGACTGGAACTGGCCGTGGCGCTCTCGTTGCTCGTCGTCGCCGTCGTCGTCTACTACACGGTGAACGACTGGTCGCCCCACGACCGGGGGTGACGAACGGAGCGGTTCGGGCGGGCCGAACGGCGACCGACTCGGCGTGACGGAGGGCTCGAAATCGAAGGCGTCCGGCGGTGAGACGGGGGTTCCGCCGCCGCTCTCGAAGCGGAGAGTAGATAAACTCGTTCCGATGCAAAGGTGAACAGACATATGATGATGTTCTAACAACTCTCCCATGCGGGTGACTGCGGCAGTTCATTCACGGGAGGAGAGTGGTGTAGAGCCTCGCGGTCGGGAGCCTCCGGGGTTGACGAAAGACGAGGCCTACGGGATACTCGGCAACTGCCGTCGGCGGAAGCTGATTCACCTGCTCGCGTCAGCGGACGAGGGACTCCCCGTCTCGACGGTGGCACAGCACATCGCCGAGACGGCGACGGGCGACGACCGCTCGGCGGAAGACCGCTACCGGCCCATCTACGTCTCCCTCCAGCAACACCACATCCCGAAACTCGTCGACTTCGAGGTCATCCGGTACGACGAGGAGGCGAAACGCGTCGCCCCCGGTCACAACTTCGAGGAACTCGCGCGGTACGTCGACGACGCGAGCCTGGACCGGTACACCGTCGTCCCGCCCCTGCTGAGCGGTGCCGGGATGGTGTTCGTCGTCCTCATCGCGCTGGGACCGCCGGTCGTCGGCTCCATCGACGTTCGCTGGCCCCTCTTCGCCTGCCTGCTGGCCATTTTCGTCACCAGCCTCTACTCCGCCCGCCCCCACCTCTCCCGCTGACGCCGGCACTTCGGACGAACACCCGTACGGTCCCCCTCCTCTCCTCCCTCCGCCGCCCGTCGACGGCGTCGTCCGCCGAGCACGCCGAGTAACCTGCGATTTCACCGAACTGTCCGCGGCGGCGGACGGTGCGTCGGTCCGTCCGACCGGCAGACTTTGTTAGAAATATTACACTAAACGCCGGCCCGTGGAAACGGATCCGGCTCACCCGAATCGACGGACGAGGGGCGGTTATTGTGCGTCTCGGCGGTGTAACGGGTGCGTTACGATCTGACACGCGCTCGCAGCGGACGGTCGATACGTCACCCTCCGGCGGTCCCAGAGATTACAGCGCTATGCTTGTCACGGAGCGGCCGACCACCGACGCTCCGGACTTCAGACGACGGCGCCCGTCGTCGATACTCGCAGTGGGGCACGGGTCCGAGTCCGAACGGGCGGTCGCCGGCCGTCCAGCGAGCGTGGCACCGACCCGTCCGGTTTGACCCGCCCCGGGACTCCCGGTCGGGGGCCGTCGTTCGCCCCGGCAGACTGGTGGGTTCCTCGCGCGCGTGCGCAGTCGACTCACACTTCCGTCGGTATGAGGTGGTTCACGACCCTCGTACACCCCGCACGCGACGGTGCTCCCGTTCGTCCGTGCTGTCGTCTCCCGCCCGTCCGACCGGAACGACGGCGTGCAAGCCCTCTATACGACGCTCCCGGTCGACGAGGGATTCGGGCGAGAACGTGACGGACGAGCGAAATGACCCCTTTCCCCGGGGAAATATGTGTTAGCACGTGACAGTACCGGCCGGGCGACTGCCGGCCCCGGTTCGCGCTCTCGGCGGCCGCTCCCCGTGACATTCGGCCGCACCGGGGCGTCTCAACCGGGGATTTCCCACCTCGGGGCGGCGGTGACCGGAGGCAGTGTCGCTTTTCGTCCCCGTCTGCCGGTCCTTCGTGTGCAACCGTCACAACGTTCATATGGTGTGCGGAGATGGTGTTGGCTGACCGACGATTCCAGACGACGCGGTGTGGCGGAGGCGGCACCGTGCCGCTATCACGCGCTGAGAGGGCGGTAGAAGGCTCCGCCGGCCGGTCGGACTGCGTCTCGTTTACCCACACTACACACATGGCGACAGAGAACCCAACACCGAAACCCGTGGACGTCCCGCTCGGCGACCGAGTGGTCGAGGAGACGAGCGACACGGACTGGCCGTTACTCCCCCCCGAGAGCGCCCAGGCCCCGCTCGTCAGCGTCGTCCTCCCGACACTCAACGAGGAGCGGGGCATCCGGGAGTGCATCGCGTCCGTGCAGTCGGCGCTCAGGGAACTGGACGTGACGGGCGAGATCATCGTCTCGGACAGTTCGACCGACGACACCCCCGCCATCGCACGGGCGATGGGGGCGCGGGTCGTCGAACCCGACGGCGCGGGCTACGGCTACGCCTACCGCTACGCCTTCGAGCACGCCCGGGGCGAGTACATCGTGATGGGCGACGCCGACACGACATACGACTTCAGGGAACTCCCGGCGCTGTTCGCCCTCGTGGCTGACGGTGACGCCGACATCGCGATGGGAAGTCGCCTGAAGGGGGAGATCCAACCCGGGGCGATGCCGGCGCTCCACCGCTACGTCGGCAACCCGATGCTGACGCGCTTTCTCAACACCTTCTACGACGCCGACGTCTCCGACGCCCACAGCGGGTTCCGCGTGTTCACCCGCGACGCCCTCGACCGCCTCGACCTGACGAGCAACGGGATGGAGTTCGCGAGCGAGATGGTGATGGACGCCAGCACGAAGGGCCTCACCATCGCCGAGACACCCATCACCTACTCGCGACGGGAGGGCGACGCCACCCTCGACAGCTTCCACGACGGCTGGCGACACGTGAAGTTCATGCTCAAGAACTCCCCGGGGTACCTCTTTCTGGCACCCGCAGTGGGGTTCGCGCTCCTCGGCGTCCTCACCATCGTGGTGTCGCTGACGGGCCAGCGGTTCGCCGGCCTCAACTTCGGGACGCACACGCTCGTCGCCGGCGGGTTCCTCTGTGTCATCGGCTTCCAGGTGGGGAGCCTCGGTCTGTTCAGCGCCGTCGCCACCGACCCTATCCGCCGCGCCGAGTCACCCATCGTCGACGGCATCCTCGAACGCTTCAGCCTCGAACACGGCGCGGCCTTCGGACTCGCCCTGACCGGCCTCGGCGTCGCCTACATCGTGATGATGTTCTCGCGGTGGGTCGCCAGCGGCTACACCGCCCTCCCGTTCATCGGGTGGGACATCATCGCGTTCACCGCCCTCATCATCGGCGTCCAGACGGTGTTCCACTCGTTCTTCCTCAGCATGCTGGGGGACGACGAGTGACCGGCCCGCGACCGCGGTGACCACAGGCCCCGACCGTCGCTCCATGACCGCCCGACGAGGGACGACCGCCCGTCGCCGGCGCGTCCCGACACCCCGCCAGAACTCACTCGAAATCGTGAGTGTGTGCGAAGAAATATGTCGACGCACGCGCCACGGTGAACTACTCGAACCCACGCAAACAGAACTATGTCACACTCAGATACGACAACCACCCTGGAACTCCCCCGGAGCATCGTCGACCGCGTCGAACGGCGGGTCGAGGCCACCGAGTTCGACAGTCCGGAGGCTTACGTCACGTACGTCCTCGAAGACGTCCTCTACCGCGTCGAGGAGGGGTCGGCGGCCCCGAACGACGGCTTCGACCGGGCGGACGAGGCGGAGATGCGCGGCCGCCTCGAAGCGCTCGGCTACCTCGACGAATAACCAGTCAGCTCATGGACGCGCTCACCCACCTGTTCCTCCCGATGACGGCGGTCTACGTCCTCAGGACCGACCTGTTCGCCGACGCCCCGTGGCTGCTCGGCCTCGCCGGGTTCGGCCTCCTCCCCGACTTCGATAAGTTCCTCGGGGTCCCCGGCCTGCTCCACTCGCTGGTCACGCTCGTCCCCGTCGGACTGGCGGTCCTCGGCGTCGAGTACGCCCTCCGCCGTGACCTCGTCGTGGGTCCCGTCGTCGTCGCCCTCGTGTTCAGCCACCTCGTCCTCGACGTGGTCGACGGCGGCCCCGTCCCCCTCCTCTTCCCCTTCGTCGAGGGCGGCCTCGGCCTCGAGTACCCCGTCAGGACCGTCTTCGGGGAGGGGCCCCTCGGCGTCTCCTTCGAGGGTCCGCTGGTGACGCTCCGCGAAGCGACCCCTCGGCCCGGGTTCAACACCTACGGCTTCCTCGGCGGGGCGGGCGTCTCCAGCGCGCTCCTCTTTCTCACGGTCTACCTCGGCGACCGACTCGGCGCGCGCGGGGGTGGGACGTCGTGAGAATCGCCTACGTCTACGACGCGGTCTACCCGTGGGAGACGGGTGGCGTCCAGAAGCGCGTCTGGGAACTCGCGCGCCGACTCGCGCCGGACCACGACGTCCACTGGTACGGCCTGAAGTACTGGGACGGTCCGGACGTAATCGAGCGCGAGGGGGTGACGCTCCACGGCGTCGCGACTCCGCCCCCGCTCTACGCGGGCGGGCGGCGGTCCATCCCCGAGGCGCTCACGTTCGCGGCGCGCCTGCTCCGCCCGCTCTGTCGCGAGTCCTTCGACGTGGTGGACTGCCAGGAGTTCCCCTACTTCCCCGCCTTCGCCGGGAAGGCCAACGCGGCGCTGACGGGGACGACGCTCCTCCTGACGTGGCACGAGGTGTGGGCGGACTACTGGTACGAGTACCTCGGCCGCCGGGGGGCGCTCGGCCGACTCGTCGAACGGGCGACGGCCCGCCTGCCGGACGCCCACCTCGCCGTCTCCGACCGCACGCGCCGGGACGTCATGGGTCTCGGCGTCGGCGACGTGACGCTCCTCCCGAACGGCGTCTCGCGCGAGGAAGTCGCGGCCGCGCCGCCGTCGTCCGACTCCGTGGACGTGCTGTTCGTCGGCCGCCTCATCCCCGAGAAGAACGCCTCGCTCCTCGTGCGGGCCGTCGACCGGATGTGCGAGCGCCGACCCGACGTGCGGTGTACGATTCTGGGCGAGGGGCCGGAGGCCCCGGCGCTCGAAGCGCTCGTCGACCGTCTCGACCTCGGCGGGAACGTCACCGTCCGCCCGCCGCTGGAGCGCTACGAGGACGTCCTCGGCCTGATGAAGGCCGCCGAGGTGGTCGCCGCCCCGTCCGTCAGGGAGGGGTTCGGCATGGTCGTCCTCGAGGCGCTGGCCTGCGGGACGCCGGTCGCGACCGTCTCCCACCCGCAGAACGCCGCCGAGGAACTCGTCGCCGACGGGGTGAGCGGGGCGGTCTGTCGCCCCTCGCCGGACGCGTTCGCGCGGGCTATCGAACGTGCGGCCGTCTGCTCCCCGCGCGACTGCCGCGCCGTCGCCCGCCCCTACGAGTGGGACCGCCTCGCCGACCGCGCGGAGGCGCTGTACGCGGAGGTGGCCTGAGTGCGCGTCGTCCACCTCTACGACGGCCACGAGCAGGTGTACGAGGGCCGCGGGTCGGTCCCCGGCGTCGTCTGGAACGTCGCTCGCGAGACGGCCGCGGCGGGCCACGACGTGGCCGTCCTCGAACGACGGTGGGCCGGCCTCCCGGCGACGGCCCGTCACGAGGGCGTCCGCTTCGACCGCCTCGACCTGCGGACCGGGGCCGACGAACCCTGGACCGACGTGCCCTACCAGCAGGTCACGTCCGCGCGCGGCCTCCTCGAACTCGTCGCGGACCGGACGAACTTCGCGCGGGTCGCCCACCGCCGCCTGCGCGCGCTGGAGTTCGACGTCCTGCACGTCCACCTCCCGTTCGCGGCGAACGTGCTGGCGACGCTCGCGCCCGGCCTGCGCGACCGGACGGTGTACACCGCCCACCTCGGCGAGCTGCGACTGGACGCCCTCCAGGAGGGGAGCGAGGGCTCCGACGAGACCGGCCCCCACGTCCCCGGATTCCTCGGCGCGTTCTCGCCGGACGTCCACCTCGCCTCGCGCGCGGCGCACACGACGGTTCTCAACCCGTCTATCGAGAGGGTGTTCGCGGAGCGCGGCGTCGACCCCGCGGCCCTCACGGTGGTCCCGAACGGGGTCGACGTGGACCGCTTCGCGGACGTCGCCCCCGAGACCCGGCGGCGGGTCGCCCGCGAGTACGGCTTCGGCGAGGTCCCCACTCTCCTCCTCGTCGGGACGGTGATGCCGCGAAAGGGCGTCGCCGAGGCCGTCGAGGTCGTCGCCCGCCTCGCGGAGCGCGGACACGAGGTCCGACTGCTGGTCGCGGGGGAGGCGACGCTCGACTCGTCGTACGTCGAGCGCGTGCGAAGGTTGATATCATCTGCCAATTTGGAGACACACGTGAGGTTGCTCGGATTCGTGCCGGCGGCAGACCTGCCGGCGCTGTACACGCTCTCGGACCTCGTCGTCGCGCCGTCGCTGGAGGAGGGTTTCGGCATGACCGTCGCGGAGGCGATGGCCGCCGGGACGCCCGTGGTCGGGACGCGCGTCGGCGGCATCCCCCGACTGGTCGGTGACGACGAGTGCGGTTCGCTCGTCGACCCCGGCGACGTCGCGGGGCTGACCGACCGGCTCGACGCCCTGCTCTCGCGCCCCGACCGGCGCGCGCGGATGGGCGAGCGGGCGAGCGTCCGCGCACAGGACTACGACTGGCCCGCCGTCGCCGACCGGTTCCTCGGCGTCTACGAGGGGGTGTGCGGCTCGTGAGCGACCGCCGGAACGTCGTCCTCGTCACCTACGACAGCCTGCGGGCCGACCACTGCGGGTTCATGGGCTACCACCGGGATACGACGCCAACCATGGACGCCCTCGTCGAGGAGGGACTGGTCTTCGAGAACGCCCTCGCCTCGGGCGTGCCGACCATCGCCTCCATGACGAGTGTGATGACCGGCGAGCACTCGCTGGCCAGCCCCGAGGTGGGCTTCGACGCCGAACAGCGCGAACAGGTGACCCGGCGGAAGACCATCGCGGAGGTGCTCTCCGAGGCGGGCTACAGCACGGGCGCGCTCTCGCCGAACCCGCCCGCCTCGAGTTACTTCGGCTTCGACGAGGGGTTCGACTGGTTCGAGGACTTCCTCCACGAGGACCGCGGCGTCGGCGAACGCCTCTGGAACCGCGTGTTCCGGCGCTCCATCCGGGGCGGGGGGCTCTCGACGTACCTCCGACTCGCCCGGAACGTCGTCCGGCGCGAGGAGGTGCTGACGCCGTGGGAGGACTACTACGACCGAATCCTCGCGTGGCGCGACGGCGTCAGCGAACCGTACTTCCTCTGGGTGCTCCTGCTCGACCCGCACCACCCGTGGCTGCCGCCGCGCGACGCCCGCCGCTGGAGTTCGCGGACCGACGCCCTGCGCTCGTTCGGCCACTACTGGGAGATGCTGTCGAGCGGGTGGGAACCCGACTTCTCCCCTCGCGAGCGCCAGCGACTCGTCGACCTGTACGACGACTCCATCCGCTACGGCGACCGCTTCCTCGCCCGCCTGCGCGAGGACCTCGCCGCACGCGGCGACGACCCCGTGTTCGTCGTCCACGCCGACCACGGCGAGGAGTTCGGCGAACACGGGCGCTACGGCCACCAGCCACACCTCTCGGAGGAACTGGTCCACGTCCCCCTCGTCGTGGCGAACGCGGGCCACCGGGGACGCGTCACCCGCCCGGTCGGGTTGCGCTCCATCGCGCCGACCATCGCCGACATCGCGGGGGTGAGCCACCCCTCGTCGGCGACGAGTCTCTTCGACCCGCCCGCGCGCCCGTGGGTCACCTCGAAAGTGTTCGCGGGGGGCGAGCGACGCGTCGCCCTCCGGACCGAGGGGGCGGCCTTCCACGACGAACCCGGTCGGCGGGTGCTGGTCGACCGCGGCGGCGCCGACCCGCCCGAGAATCGCGCCGACACCAGTCCCGACCTGACTCGCGCGTTCGAGGCGGCCCTCGCCCGGCACGTCGAGACGGAACGCGACCTGCGGGCCGTCCGCGAGACGACCGACGAGAGCGTGACGGAGGGTCGCCCGTGACGGACGACCGGCCCGACATCGTCCTCGTCTCCGTCGACAGCCTGCGGGCCGACCACTGCGGGTTCAACGGCTACCACCGGAACACGACGCCGAACCTGGACGACCTCGCCGGGACGGGGCTGGTCTTCGAGAACGCCGTCGCGCCTGGCCCGAGCACCCCCGAGTCGATGCCGACGGTGTTCACGGGCCACTACCCGACGAAGCCCGAGGTGCTGCGTCCCTCTGGCGTCCCGGACCTGACGGCCCGCCGCGAGCGCATCCGGTCGCACATGGGCGCGCGCGACACCCTCGCGGAGCGACTGTCGCGGGCGGGCTACGAGACGGCGGCGTTCACGCCCAACCCGTTCACCTCGCGGCAGTTCGGCTTCGACGCCGGCTTCGACCACTTCCGCGACTTCATGGACGCCGACGGGAGCGCCCTCTACGACCGCCTGTTCGAGGGGTTCCTGGCGGGGAGTTCGGCCTCCTCGATGGCGCGCATCCTCCGGAACGTCTGGCGGCGCGAGGAGGTGTTCAAACCCTGGGAGACGTACGCCGACGAGGCCGTCGCGTGGGCGAGGGACGCCGAGGGGCCGTACTTCCTCTGGGTGTTCCTCATGGACGCCCACAACCCGTACATGGCGGGGGCGGACCACCGCACCCAGTCGCGCCTGGCGACGTTCCACGCCAACTACCGCTTCTGGCGCGAGAGCCACGAGACGCCCTTCTCCCCGGGCGTCCACGACCGACTCGTCCGGGCGTACGACGACTCCGTCCGCTACGCCGACGCCTTCCTCGCGCACCTCCTCGCGGAGTTGACCGGCCGCGAGGGGCGGGCGGACCCGACCGTCGTGGTCCACGCCGACCACGGCGAGGCCTTCGGCGAGCACGGCACCTATGGCCACGAGCCGTACCTCTACGAGGAGAACGTCCGCGTCCCGCTAGTCGTCGCCGACGGGTCGGGCCGCCGGGTCGACGACCCCGTCTCGCTCCGCCGCCTGCCCGACCTGCTCGCGGCGCTCGCGGCCAGCGAGGGGACGGACGCGTTGGTCGAGTCGATGCGGGACCCGTCGGGGCCGGTCGGCCCCCTCGCGGTCAGCGACACGCGACAGGGCGACCGGACCATGGTCCGCGCCCGCGACGTGAAGTACGTCCGCGAGGGCGACGGCGCGGAGGCGTGCTACACGCTCGCCGACGGGGAGCGACGTCTCGACGTGGCCCGCCACGCGGCTGACGGGGGCGAGGCGGACGTCGGTCGCCGCCTCGCCGCGTGCGTCGACGGGTTCGAGCGCTTCCGGCGCACCGAGGCCGAGAAGGCCGCCATCGCGCGCGCGGCGACCGCGGCCGCCGACGGGGGGCGACTGTGACCCGACCCCTGACGGTCTGTTTCTGCACCGCGCGCCTGCCCTACCCGCCGGTGTCGGGTGGCACCGTCGAGACGTTCCGGACCGTCGAGCGACTGGCGGGGGCCGGCCACGACGTGACCGTCGTCGCCTACTGCGACGACCGGAAGCGGGCACGCGAGATGGCCGAGGCCGCCGGGTGTCGCGTCGTCCCCGTCCCGGGGCTGCCGGACACGACGCCGTGGACGCTCGCGCGCAACCTCGTCTCGCCCTACCCGCACGCCGTGATGAAGTCGCGGACCGACCGCTACCGGCGGGCCGTCGAGGGCGTCCTGCGCGAGGAACCGGTGGACGTCGTCCACCTCCACACGTTCCAGGTGTCCGCGCTCGCGAGCGACCTCTCGACGACGGTGCCCGTCGTCGTCCGCTTCACGAACGTCAAGTCCGAACTGTACCGGCAGTTCGCGGGCTACACCGACAACCCGGCGAAGGCGGCCTACGCTACCCTGCAGTACCGAAAGGCCCGCCGGTACGAACCCCGGGTCGTCGCCGCGAGCGACCGCACGCTCGCCATCACCGACGAGGACGCGACGAGACTCCGGCGGGGTCGCCCCGTCGACGACGGGACGGTCGACGTCCTGCAGACTGGCTTCGACCCGCAGCCACCGGGCGACGCCGCCGCGCCCCCCGCGGGCCGCCCGACGGTGACGTTCTTCGGGAGCATGGATTACCACCCCAACGAGGACGCGGCCGTCTGGTTCGCCGAGGAGGTGTTCCCGGCGGTCAGGCGCGCGGACGGCGACGCCGTCTTCGAGGTGGTGGGCGCGAACCCGACCGACCGGGTCCGTGCCCTCACCGACCACGAGGGCGTCCGGGTGACGGGGTTCGTCGAGGACATCGACGCCTACGTCGACCGGGCGACGGTGGTGGTCGTGCCCGTCCGCATCGGGACCGGGGTACGCATCAAACTCCTGCACGCGATGGCGCGGGGGAAGGCCGTCGTCTCGACGCCCGTCGGCGCACAGGGCGTCGGCGTCGAGGACGAGGTCCACCTGCGCCTCGCGGAGCGCCCGGAGCAGTTCGCCGTCGCGGTCCGCGACCTCCTCGCGGACCCGGAGACCCGGCGGACCTACGGCGAATCTGCCCGCGACCTCGTCGACCGCGAGTACCGCTGGTCGCGGGTCGTCGAGCGACTGGAACAGCAGTACGAACGACTCGTCGGACCGGCGTCGGCCAGTCCGGACACCACACGGCCATGATAACGGCACACATCGACCAGAACAACCGGGGCGGCGCGGGGTACTGCATGGAGCAACTGGCGGCGGCGATGGAGACGGTCCCCGGCGTCGAGTTGACCGACTCGATTGCCGACGCCGATGTTGTCCACCTCAACGACCTCAATCTCTGGGCGGGCGTCGTCCACGGGAAGGAGCGACGGCGCGACCACGCCCGGAAGCTCTACGAGAGCGTCGTCCGCTACCCGGAGAAGCCCCTCGTCGTCACCGAACACGGCTGCATCCACTTCTCGGACGCGCGGCGCTTCGCCTACGGCGCGAGCGTCAACGTCGGCGGGGCGGCGAGCGCCTTCGTTCGGACCACAGAGCGCCTCTTCGCGACGCAGGTGGACGCGGTCTGTGCCATCTCCGGGAGCGTCCGCGACAACCTCGTCCGCGGCGGCATCGACCCGTCGAGGGTGCACGTCACCCACCACGGCGTCAACGACCGCTACCGCGACCGGGTGCCGACGGACCCCGACCCGTTCGTCCTCCACGTGAGCACCTACTCGCCGCGCAAGAACCCGGGGGCGGTCCTCGAAGTCCTCGACCGCCTCGACGTGCCGATGGTCGTCGTCGGCAGCGGCTGGCGCGAGAACCACCCGGACCTCGCGACGCACCCGAACGTCGACCTCCGGGGGTACGTCTCGGAGGACGACCTCGTCGACCTGTACAACCGCGCGAGCGTGTTCTACTTCCCGACACTCCACGAGGGGTTCGGCGTCCCGGTCCTGGAGGCGATGGCCTGCGGGACGGCCGTCGTCACCTCCGACGTGTACGCCGTCCCCGAGGTGACGGGCGACGCCGCGGTCAACTGCCCCCCGACGGACGTGGACCGACACGTCCGCGAGATACGCCGCCTCCTCGACGACGACGCGGCCCGCGAGCGACTGGAGCAGGCGGCCGCCAAGCGCGGCCGGACGTTCACGTGGGAGCGGACGGCCCGGACCGTCGCCGAGGTGTATCGGCGGGTACTCGACCGACCGGAGGTGGTCGCGCCGTGACGGACGGCGTCTCGAGGGTCCGCTCGTTCCTCGTCACCCTGGCCGACTGGGGACGGCGCGACCTGTACATGGGTGGGGCCGCACGGACGGTCGCCCAGTCGCTCGGCGTCGAGGACCACCTCGGTGTGGCCTACTGGCGGGCGCTCTCCGCTACCGCCGGCTCTACCCGGACTGTCCGGGTCGGCGGCGCGTCTGCCCGGTTCCACGTCGGGTCGCCCGCCGAACTACAGGCCTGTCTCCAGACCGCCGCCCGAGAACACCAGGTGCTCGCGGACCTGCTCCCGCGCTTGCGCCCGGACGACGTCGTCTGGGACGTGGGCGCGAACGTCGGTCTCTACACCTGTCTCGCGGCCGACCGCCTCGTCGAGGGCGAAGGGGGCGTCGTCGCCGTCGAACCCCACCCACTGAACGCCGACCGGGTCGGGGAGAACCTCGCACGCAACGACTTCGACGGGCACGTCGTCGAGTGTGCGCTGAGCGACGCCAGGGGGGAGGCGCCGTTCGCCTACGACGCCCACGTCGGGGCGCAGGGCGGGAGACTCGATGTCGGGCGAGGGGGAACTCGCCGCCTGACAGTTCGAACCGAACGCGGCGACGACCTCGTCTCGGACGGCGGGGTCCCCGCACCGACCGTCCTGAAGGTGGACGTGGAGGGTGCGGAGGAGGCCGTCCTCGCGGGCCTCGAACGGACGCTCGACCGGCCGACCTGTCGGCTGGTGTACTGCGAACTCCACTACGGGGACGACACCGTCGTCCACACGCTCGCCGACCACGGGTTCACGGTCGAAACGATTCACCACGACACCACCAACCAGTATGTCAGAGCCACGCGATAGTCCCGATTCGGCGGCGCGCCCGCCGCGCGACGAACACGTCTGTATCGCCCACGCGGGGGACGTCACCGACCCGAGCGGGGGGACCGACCGCGTCACCGCACTCGCGGGCGGCCTCAGCGACCGGGGGGCGTCCGTGACGCTCGTCGTCCCGGAGGTCGACGGGTCGCTCCCGGACGGCCTCGACGGTGTCACCGTCCGCGAGTCGGGCGACCGGGGGAACACGCTCGCGACGACGGCGGCGCTAGCGCGGACGGCGGACGCCCTCGCGACCGAACGGGGTGCCCGACTCCAGTTCGAACACTCGATTCTCGCCGGAATCGGCGCGCTGGTCGGCTGTTCGGACTACGTCCTCGACATGCACGATCTGGCGTACTCACGGTACGACCACGTCGGCGGCCTCGTCGCGCCCGTGGCGCGACCGCTCGTGCGCCTGCTCGAACGGGTCGCCGTCACCCGCGCGGGGCACGTCGTCGTCGTCTCCGACTCGATGCGCGAGGTGGTCGAGGACTGGGGGGTCGACCCCGGGTCGCTCTCGGTCGTCCCGAACGGCTACCGGCCGGACGCGGTGGCGTCGATGCCGGGCCGCGAGCGAGTCCCCGGTCGCGTCTCCTTCCTCGGGACGCTCCACCCGAAGGTGGACGTGGACGCCCTCGTCGCCGTCGCCCGTCTCCCGTCGGTCAGCGAACTCTGCGTCATCGGCGACGGCAACCACCGCGAGCGACTGGAGCGACTCGCGGCCCGGGCCGACCTCGACGCACTGCGGGTCACGGGGCGACTCCCGGACGAGGAGGCGTTCGACCTCGTCGCCCGCTCGGAGGTCGTCGTCAACCCACAGCACCCCTCGCTGCTCCAGCGCGCCTCCTCGCCGGTGAAACTCTACTACTACGCCGCGCTCGGGACGCCCGTCGTGGCCACGGCGGGACCTGCCCCGGCGCGGGAACTCGCCGAGGCGGGGGCGGCGGTCCTCGTCGACGGGGACGGAGACGGGGACTTCGCCGGGGCGGTGGCCGACCTTCTCGGGGACGCCGAGCGCCGCCGGGAGATGGCCGCGAACGCGCGGCAGGCGGCCGCGGACTGGACGTGGTCCCGGCGGGTGACAGCGTTCGCGGAGACGTACGCGGCGCTCGACGCGCCCGACAGGTTAATGTCAACTGACGCGGACCTCCTGACAGAGCGTGATTCGACGTGACTAATCCTCAGTTCCAGATACGGCTCCGCCGGCGCGACTTCGTCGCCGTGGCGTTCGCCCTGCAGGCGCTCGTCCTGCTGGTCGTCGGCCTCGGTGCCCTCGGCGTCTCGGTGCCGCTGTTCAGACCCCTGCTCGCCGTGGTCTACCTGACGTTCGTCCCCGGGACGCTCGTGGTGTTCCACCTCGGCGCCGACGGGCGCCGCGCCGGAACCACGGTGCTCTACGCCGTCGGGACGAGCCTCGTCGTCGCCCTGATCGTCGGGGCGCTCGTGAGCCTCCTCTACCCGCTCGTGGGCATCCCGCGGCCGCTCACGCCCGTCCCACTGGCGCTCACCTTCGCCGTCGTCGTCACCGGCCTCGGTCTGCCCTTGCTCCGCGACGAGCGGACGGCGGTTTCGGTCCCCCGCGACTGGTTCTCACCGGTTCCGTTCACGGTGGCGTTGCTCCCCCTCGCCAGCGTCTACGGGACGGCCCTGCTGGAGTTCGCGGGGAACAACTGGCTCCTGCTGGGGGTGCTGGTCGCCGTCTCCCTGTTCCCGGTCCTCGTCGTCCTCGGTGGACTGGACGAGCGCTGGCACGCCCTCGCGATGTGGGCGGCGGCGCTCGCGCTCATCTACCACGGCGGGGCCATCTTCGGGCCGTTCGTCGGCGGCCACCAGTCGACGATGACGACGGTCGCCGAGGGGGTCTGGACGCCGGAGATATCGCTGCTCGCCAACGGGTCGCTGTTCGCCGTCTTCGTCGTTCTCGCGGACATCACGACGGGCATCCAGTGGCTGGTCGTCAACCCGTTCCTCATGTCGTTCCTCCCGGTCATCCTCTTCACCACGACGCGTCGGTACCTCGACTCGCGAGACGCGTTCGTCGCCGCCTGCGTCTTCATGTTCGCCTTCCCGTTCTACACGCTGTACACCGGGGCGGGACGGATGGGGACCCCGGTGTTCTTCCTCGCGCTCGTCGCGCTCGCGGCGACGGACCGCGATATCCCGTCCGTCTCGGCGTCCGTGCTCGCGCTCCTGTTCGCCGTGGGCCTGACGGTGTCGCACTACGGCACGTCGTACGTCGCCATGTTCGCGTTCATCGGGGCCGCCTGCGCCCGCCTCGCGCTGGTCGTCTTCGACCGCCTCCGCGGGGACGGGAGGATGCCCCCGGTCACGCTCCGCGGCCGCCCCGACCGGCGGACCGACGGCGGGCGGGACACCGCCACGAGTCTCCTCTCGGCGTCGTTCATCGGGTTCTTCATCGTCGCCGTCCTCTCGTGGTACGTCTACACCGCCGAGGGCAAGAAGTTCGTCTCGCTCGTCTCGCACGTCGACGCGCAGGTCCAGTCCGTCCTCTACGGCGCGGAGCTGAGCGGGAGCGCCGCCGGCGCCGTCCAGCAGGACTACGGGACGCTCTCGATCACGCTCGCGAAGAACATCTACCTCGGCCTCGGAGCGCTGATGGGCCTCGGCCTCCTCGTGCTCGTGGTGAACCGCCTCGCCTACCGGGCGCGCCCGGTCGACGACGAGTTCCTCGCCCTCGGCGCGGGGTTCCTGTCGATGATCGCGGCGTCTGCGCTCCCCGGCGGCGACGGGTTCAACATCGCCCGCGTGATGATGATCACGTTCGTCTTCACCGTCCCGTTCGCCGTCTTCGGCGTCCACGCCGTCGCCGACGTCGTCGCCCGTGGACTGCGCCGCGTCGGCCTCGAGCGTCGCCACCTCCGGCGGGGCCTCAGGACGCTCGGGTCGACCAGCCTCGCCGCCGTCCTCTGCGTGTTCCTCCTGCTCAACGCGGGGGTGGCCGCCGAAGTCGTCACGAAGGACTACGGCCCGAGCAACAAGGCCAGCACGGAGCGTCTCCTCGACAGCGAGGACCCCGAACTCCGCCTGCGCGCGACCGAGTGCATCGAGTGCAACGTCGAGGCGCACGTCTGGCTGATGTCGAACGCGGACCACGACGTGAAGGCCTACGGCGACTACCTCGCGTGGGCGCAGGTGGACTTCTACCGTGGTCCGCTCTCCGAACGGCTCGGATACGTCCCGTCGAACGGGTTCTACGGCTCGCTGTGGCACGCCCGGAACGGAACCGACGGACCGGCGTACCTGCTGTTCCTGCCGCACAACGTCGACACGCAGGGTCTGGCGAGCGACGGCTGGCACCCCCTGGGGGAGGTCGGCGAGATGGCGGAGAGCGCCGACCGCATCTACGCCTCCGGGAAGGCGACGGTCTACCGGACGCGCGGGAACGCGACGGGGCCGTCGGGGTGACGCGCCCGCCGGTGACGGACACGCGCTTCGGGGGGTGGCTACACGTCGGCGCGGCGGCCAGTGGACCCACTGACAGATGAGCGATTCGAGGCAGTCGGTGACGACGGACGACGGTGCCGAGGCGACCGTCGAGGCCGACGATGACGACGCCAGGACGCTCTCGGACGCGCTGAGCACCGTCTTCTCGGGCGGCGCGCTCGCCTTCGGCGGGAAGGTCGTCGGCATCGGCCTCGGGTTCCTCACACAGTTGCTGATGGCGCGTCTGCTCCCGGCGGCCGGGTACGGGAGCGTCGTCCTCGCACTCTCCGTCGCGGGCATCGCGGGGATGCTCGCCACCGCCGGCGTCGGCGAGGGTGTCGTCCGGAAGCTTCCGGCGAACGAGGGCGACCCTGCCCGCTCGCGGGGGGTCGTGCGCGCCGCCTACCGCCTCGTCGCCGTCTTCGGCGTCCTGACGGGGGCGGCGGTGTTCCTCGCCGCGCCGTGGATCTCGGTGGCGGTGTTCGCCAACCCCGAACTCGGCTCGCTGTTGCGAATCGCCGCCGTCGGCGTCCCCTTCGGCGCGGTGAGTGCAGTCGCCATCGCGCTGGCGAGGGGCGCCCACAGCGCGAAGCCCCACACCTACGTCAACGAACTGGTCCGGCCCTCGCTCCGGTTCGTGCTCATCGGCGTGCTCATCGCCGCGGGCCTCGGGGCGGTCGGGACCACCATCGGGCACACCGCGGCCATCGCCGCCGGCGGCGTCGTCGCCGTCGTCCTCGCCCGGCGGACGCTCCCGTCGTGGGACGCCGCCCCCGTCCCGATGGAGCGGACCCTCCTGCTGTTCTCGCTCCCGCTGGTCGTCTCACAGGGGATGAGCTTCCTCCTCGTCAACGCGGACACGCTGATGGTGGGGTACTTCCTCGTGCCTGACGCGGTCGGCACGTACAACGTCACCTTTCAGCTGCGAAACCTCGTGCAGGTGGCGCTCTCCGGGGTGAGCTTCCTCCTGCCGTCGATGCTCGCCAGCCTCCACGTCGCGGGCCGGATGGGGGAACTGCGCCGCGTCTATCAGGTCGTCACGAAGTGGATTCTCTTCCTCACGCTCCCGGTCTTCCTCGGGCTGTTCGCGTTCCCCGACCTCGTCATCACGGGGCTGTTCGGGGGGAAGTACGCCGAGGGCGCGCCGGTCCTCCGGGTGCTCCTCGTCGGCGCGCTCGTCACCGTCGGCCTCGGGCTGAACGGAGGCGCGCTGGTCGGCCTCGACCGCAACCGCGTCGTCATGTACACCACGTCCATCGGGGCGGTCCTCAACATCGTCCTGAACGCTCTCCTCATCCCCGAGTACGGGCTCGTCGGGGCCGCCGTCGCCTCCTCCATCGCGGCCATCGCCTTCGACGGAATCAACGTCGCCGTCCTCTACCGGTCGTTCGGCGTCGTCCCGCTGACGGTGAGCGAACTCCGGCCGGTGGCCCTGGCGCTCGTCCTCGCCGTCCCCTGGTACCTCGCGGTCACCGTCGCCGGCGCGCCCCTCGTCGCGATGGCCGCCTGCTGGTTGGTCACCTACCCGTTGCTCGTCGCGCGCTTCGGCATCAGCGAGGAGGACTTCGACATGCTCGACCGGGTGGAGGCGTCCGTCGGGCGGGACCTCGGTCCTCTGCGCCGGTTCCTCCGGACGGTCGGCGGGACGTGAGCGGTATCGTCGAAACAGCCGTTAGAGGTAGCCCAGTTCCTGCAGGTGGCCGCGGACGTGCGAACTCAGCTCCTCGGAGCCGGGAACGCCGTCCACGTCGGGGAACGTCCCGAGCGTGGCGTCGATGTGTCCCCTGAGGTCGCTCGCCACCGCCTCGTCGTCCACCGCTACCTCCTCGAAGTCGCCGCCGCCGACCCCGTACAGCGTCTCCTCGCCGTGTTTGTCCACGACGAGTTTGTGGGTCTTCGTCCGCGCCGCCTGGAAGCGACTGTCGAAGCGGGGGAACTGGCGGGCGTACTGCTCGCCGAGCCGTCTCCGCCACGGGAGGTAACAGCCCTCGTACTCCGAGAACACCACCTCGGGTTCGGGGTCGGAGACGAGGCTCCGACCCTGCGTCTCGACGCCCATCGAGGTGCCGGCCACGTCGGCGAACGTCGGGGCGAGGTCGGCCAGCGAGACGAGTTCGTCGGAGACGCGCTCTTCGGTCTGGTCGGGCCACTTGACGAGCAGGGGGACGTTGACGAGAATCTCCGACAGCGAGAAGTTGTGGCCGAGCAGGCCGTGTTCCCCGAGGTGTTCGCCGTGGTCGCTCGTCACGACGACGAGCGTGTCCTCGAAGATGTCATCGCGTTTCAACTGGTCGAACAGCCCCGCGAGCAGGTCGTCCATGTAGCGGAGTTCGGCGTCGTACCAGTGGCCGACGAGGTCCCAGTCGGCCTCGCCGACGTCGAGGTCACCGACCATGTAGCGCTCGCCGCCGTCGCCCGAGGCGACCGAGTGGGCCGTCTCCTCGTCCACCTCGTCCCACCGGGTGAACTGTTCCTCGTACGGCTCGCGGTAGCGCGGCGGCGGCGTGTAGGGGTTGTGCGCCGACCGGAGGTTGAGAAAGCAGAAGAACGGGTCGTCGGCCCGCCCGAGTTCCGAGCGCGCCTTCGCCGTCTGGAAGTACGACACGTCGTCGTCGGTGAGGAAGTACCGCGCGAGGAAGCGGGCGTACTCGGGGGTCGCCTCGAACATGTGCCCGCCTGCCCACTTCGGGCGGGGGAGGCTCGGCAGGTCGTGGTAGGTGTCGAACCCCCGCGAGTAGCCGTGCTCGACGCCGGTGAAGAAGGAGTTGCTGAACCCCATCGTCGTGTAGCCCGCCGCCCGGAGGCGGTCGGCGACGACGGGCAGTCCCTCGTCGAGCTGTGGCTGGCTCCCGAACACCCGGTGGCGCGTCGGGTACTGGCCGGTGAACATCGAGGCGTGCGAGGGGGCGGTCCACGGCGCGGCCGCCACCGCCTGCTCGTAGCGCGTCGCCCGGTCGGCGAACGCGTCGAGCGTCGGGGTCGTCTCCCGGTCGTGGCCGTAACAGGAGAGTCGGTCCCGACGGACGGTATCGAGCACTATCAGGAGGAGGTTCGGACGGTCCATGCGTGTCCATCTCTGGTCAGCTAACGCACATAAACACTCCGTCACGTTTCCGGGAGTGTCCGGTCGTCCTACCAAAACGGTAATCCCCCGGGAGACGGATTCGAGAGACGATGGCGACGACAGACATCACGCTAGCGATCCCCTGTTACAACGCCGTGGACTCCATCGGTCGGGTGTTCGACGCCGTCGACGACCTGACGGTGCGCCCCGACGCGGTGCTCTGTGTCGACGGCGAGAGCGACGACGGGACGCGGGAGGTGGTCCGCGACCACCCGACCGCACGCCTCGTCCGGCAGGAGGACCACGGCGGGACGGGCGTCGCGGACGCGCGGAACGTCGCCCTCTCGCTCACCGAGACGTCGCTCGTCGGCTTCCTCGACGCGGACGCCGCCCCGCACCCGGAGTGGCTTGAGACCCTCACCCGGGTCCTCGACGAGAAGGACGTCGCCGCCGCGGGCGGCCTGCCGGTCGAGGTGGTCACGACGCGCGCCGACCGCTGGCGCAAGTGGCACCTCGGCCTGAACTTCGGCGACCACCGGGGGTACGTCCACGGCATCGCCGGGAACAACGGCCTCTTCCGGACCGCCGCGCTCCGCGACGTCGGCGGCTGGCGGACCGATGTGGGCGCGAGCGAGGACCTCGAACTCTGCGAACGCCTCGTCGCCGCGGACTACGACATCTACTACACGAGCGACGCCGTCGTAGACCACATCCGGACGGACACGCCCGAGAGCGTCCTCGACACGGTCTGGAACTACCACTTCACGGGCGGGGACGAACCCACCTCCGCCGCCAGTCTCCTGCCGCGGTTCCTCCTCCACGGCGGCAAGTGCGCGAAGTACGTCCTCTGGGACGTCGAGAACCGCAACTGGGGCATCATCCCCGTGACGCTCCGCCTCCCGCTGGTCCACGCCCGCCGCGACATCAGACACCTGCGGGGGAAGTGAGATGGGGGACGGAGCGACCCCGGACGGTTCCTCGGACGGACCGCACGCGGTCGGCGTCGTCGGCGCCGGGAAGATCGCCTCGTCGTGTCACCTCCCCGTCCTCGCCAACACCGAGGGGGTGGAGGTGGCGTACGTCGCCGACGTGGACGGGACGCGGGCGGGCCGACTCGCGCGCAGTTACGACGCGCGGAGCGTCACCATCGACCCGGACGCCGGGTCCGTCTCCCTGCCCGCCTGCGACGCCGTCGTGCTGGCCGTCCCTCTGGAGGTGCGCCGCCCGTACCTCGAGGCGTTCGGCGGACGCTCGATTCCCGTCTTCGCGGAGAAGCCCTTCGCGCCCGACCCGGCGACTCACGAGGCGTTCGAGGGCCTGTGCGACCGCATCGCCTGTAACTACCTCCGGCTCTGTTTCGGGTCGACCCGCCAGTTGCGGGCGCTCGTCGACCGCGCGCCGTTCGGCCGCCTCGAACGCGTCCACTACGCCGAGGGCGGCGTCGCGGGCCCGACGGGGCGTTCGCGCGCCGCCACCGAACGCGGCGGCGGGATGCTGGTCGAGGTGGGCTGTCACGGGCTGAGCCAACTCGTCTACGTCCTCCACGACTGGGCGCTCTCGGTCGAGGCGGCGTCCGTCGCGTGGCAAGAGGGCTTCGACGTGGACATCGACGCGCGCCTCGTCGCCGCCCGGGGCGGGCGGGAGGTGGCGGTGAACTTCGAGATGAGCCGGGTCCGTCCGATGGAGACGCGCCTCGAACTCCAGTTCGAGCATGCGACGGTCTCGGTGGACCCGGAGGCCCCCGACGGGACGGTGTCGCTCGCCGGGGACGAGGGCGCTGCCCTCTCGTTCGCGCCCAGCGAGCGGTGGGCGGGGACGTTCGCGCAGGCGGCGTACCTCCGCTGGCAGGAGTTCCTCGCGCTCGTCGAGGGAGGCCCGGACGCGGTGGAGACGCCCACCACGCTCCCTGAGGTGACGGCGCTGGTGACGGCCATCCACGAGGCGGCGGGGTCGCCGCGCGACCGCGTCGCGCCGCGGGCGACCGACGGGGGTGCGCCGCGATGAGGGTCGGCATCGTCGGCGGGAACAGCACGGTGGCGACGGAACTCGCCTTCCTCCTGCGGGACGCCGGCGACGAGGTGGTTCCCATCGTCCGCAACCAGTTGGGAACGCACTTCCTCGCGTGGCACGGCTTCGACCCCCGCGTCGCCGACGTGAGCGACGCGCGCGAGGCGCGGACGGCGCTCGCGGACGTCAACTGCGTCGTCGTCGCCGCCTTCGCCTGGCAGTACTCCCACGAGGGGTTCCAGTCGCGGGCGGCCCGCCGGACGAACGAGGCGCTCGTCCGCAACGCGGTGCGCCACTCGCCGCCCGGCGCGCCCGTCGTCTACTGGAGTTCGCAGGCGGCCTACGGCGACGACCTCGGCGCGCCGGGGTTCAGCGACTGGAGCCTCTACACCCGCGAGAAGCGCAACGCGGAGCGGGTGCTCCGAGAGACCTGCGAGGAGACGGACACGGACGGCTACGCGCTCAGACTCGGGTTCGTCTACGGCGACAACCAGGAGTTCTCCGCCGAGTTGCGGGCGGCCCTCTCGGGCGAGGACCGGGTGCGCGTCGGCGTCGACCCCGAGCGCCCGTCGAACGTCGTCCACACCGCAACCATCGCCGACGCCGTGCGGGTCTGCGCCGAGGAGCGACCAGCCCCCGGCGTCTACGGCCTCGTGAACGAACCGCAGTGGACGTGGGGCGAGGTCGTCGGCCACTACGCGCCCGAGGCCACCACCGTCGAGTTCGACCCCGCGGGTGGGGGCGGCGGGCGACTCGGCGAACTGCTCGGGTTCGGCTGGCGAGCCATCGAGTCCCGCGAGAAGACCCTCCGGTCGGCCACGGTCCTCCTCCCGGACAGCGTGAACGAGCGCCTGTTCAACGAGTACCTCGCCTTCCAGCGCGGGCGGGAACTCGCCGACGTCGAGCGACCGCGTCGGGTGGACCGCCCGGCGTTCGCGTTCGACCCCATCCCCGGTCCCTTCCTCCCCGGCCTCCGCTCGACGCGGACGCTCATCGAGGGCGGCCCGGACCTCGAGACGGTCTTCGCTCCGTAAACATTGCGAGTCATTTTCACCCAAACACTTATGATGGAATTGACACACTACTTCACTGTTAGCTATGGTCGTTACAGCCCAGCCGTTACCACGGTGTGAAGCCGACGCCGAACCAGTCGCGACAGCTCGTCCCGTCCCGGGTGGGTCGCAATGAGCGCCTCCATCGGCCGCATCGCCGTCTTCGGCGGGGGCGGGTTCATCGGCTCGCACCTCACGCGTCGACTCCTCGCGAACGGCTACCACCTCGACGTCGTCGACATCTCCTCGGAGAAGATCGGTGACGTCCTCGGTCACGACCGACTCCAGTTCCACGAACTCGACATCTACGAACCGGAGAACGACGCGGCCTGCGCGGCCATCGTCGAACGCTCGGACCTCGTCGTCGACCTCATCGCCTACGCAAACCCCGAACAGTACGTCGCGATGCCCCTGGAGGTGGTCGACCTCAACCTCTTTCAGAACCTGAAGATCGTCGAGGACTGCATCGAGGCGGAGACGCGCCTCATCCAGTTCTCGACGTGCGAGGTGTACGGGATGCTCGGCAACCGGACGGGCGACGACACGGTGTTCGACGAGGACACCTCGAACCTCATCATGGGGCCAGTCGGCAACCAGCGCTGGATCTACGCCACCGCCAAGCAACTGCTCGAACGCATGGTGTACGCCCACGGCGAACGGGACGGCCTCGACTGGACCATCGTCCGCCCGTTCAACTTCATCGGGCCGGAGATGGACTACATCATCGAGTCGCCCGACGAGGGCACTCCCCGGGTGTTCGCGAGTTTCATGTCGGCGCTCATGTACGACCACCCGATGTTCCTCGTCGACGGCGGGAAGAACATGCGGACGTTCACCCACATCGAGGACGCCATCGACGCCCTCGAACTCATCATCGAGAACGAGGGCGGCCGCTACACCCGCGAGGTGGTCAACATCGGCACGCCCGGTAACGAGACCACCATCCGCGGGTTCGCCGACCTGATGCGCGACATCTACCGCGAGGAGAGCCCCGACGGGAGGCTCCCACCGATGCGAGAGGTCGACGGCGAGGAGTACTACGGCGAGGGCTACGAGGACTGCGACCGCCGGATTCCGGGCGTCGACAAACTCCGCGAGGCGGGGTGGACCCCCCGGTACGACCTCCGCGCCACCCTGGAGAACGCGATGCGCTACTACATCGACAAGTACGAACTGGAACGCGCGCCCAGCCCCGCGCTCTCGGACTGATGTGCACGCCGACCGCCGTGGCGTGCACCCACTGACATGGCGAGCGAGACCACCGGAGCGATGAGTGCCGAGTCGCACCGAGGGGACGGGACCGACCGGTCGGTCGCCATCCTCGGCGCGCTGACTCACGACCACCCGGCGAACGAGGACCCCGCGGCGGGGTTCGGCCACCCGACCCACCAGGGGTTCGCCGAGAGCGTCGGTGCCGACCCCATCGGGTTCGAGACGGCCGTCGGCCCGCCGCTCGACGCGACGATGCTCGGCGACGTCCTCACCTGCCTGCGCCGCCCGTCGACGATTCCCGAGTACGACGTGTACATCACCGAGAACTCACGGCTCCTCTACGCGGTGCCGTTCGTGAAGGCGGCCCACCCCGACGCCACCGTGGTCTACCTCGCGACCGACTACATCCTCTACGGGATGAACTGCTACGCCCTCGACCGCTCGCTCGGTTCCCTCCCGAAGTACGTCGACCGGCGGGTCGAGGTGGCCCTGCTCCGGTCGCTGGCGAGGCGGTACGTCGACGCCGCCGTCGCCGCCTCGCCGTTCGCCGCCGACTTCGTCCGCCCGTTTCTCGGGAGCGAGACGCCCATCCGCACCGTCGCGCCGTTCGTCCAGCCGTCCGTGTTCGACCGCCTCGGTGCGGTCGACCCCGACCTCGACTCGCAGCGCGTGGTGTTCGTCGGCAACGAGATCGCGGACTGCAAGGGCGTCGACCTGCTCGTCGCGGCGTGGGAGACGGTCCGCGAGCGGTTCCCGGACGCGCGGCTCACCATCGTCGGCGGCGGTCACCCGCCCGAGTACGACGAGCGTCCCGGCGTGGACCTGCGCGGGTTCGTCGACCACACCGACCTCCCCGAGGTGCTCGCGGCCCACGCGCTGTACGTCCAGCCCTCGCGCGTCGACCCGCACCCGGTCAGCGCGCTCGAAGCCCTCCGCGCCGGCCTCCCGGTGGTGGCGACGCACACGACGGGCACGCGCGAGGAGGTACGGGCCGTCGACCCGTCGCTCGTCGTCGACCCGACCGCCGACGCCATCGCCGGGGGAATCGTCTCGTACCTCTCGCGCACGCGAGATGCGCGCCAGCGGCTCTCCGAGCGAGCACGGGAGCGCGGCGCGCGATTCGACAAGGAGTCCGCACAGGCCGCGTTCAGGCGCGCCTTCGAGGGCGTCCTCGCCGACGCCGCCTGAGCGCGTCGAACCGTATCTTTATATGACACTCGACCGAAATTTGATCGATGTGTGACACCAGTCAGTGGCTCTTCCGGCGCATGGAGTGCCCGGAGTGCAAGAGTCCCATCGACTCGACCGCGCTCCGGCGCAACGACCGACAGCGCGTCGAATACGGGCTGCTCGACTGCGCGTGTGCGACCTATCCCGTCGTTGCCGGCGTCGCTGTCCTTCGGACCGACGCGCTGACACAGACGGCCGCCGAACACGTCGCCAGCCGGGAGTTCGAGACGGCACGGTCGGTCCTGCTGAACCTCCCGGGGCGAGTCCCCGGAAGGTCGGCCTGTGGGACGGTCCTCTCCCGTCTGGGGTCCGCCGGGCATCCGGCGGTGCGGGCCCTCGCAGCGTACCACCGGGCGAGCGGTCGTTCCGACGAGGAGGTCGGCGCGTGGCGGACGTTCGAGGACGCGGCGACGGCGCTCGTCGGGTCCGACGACCCCGGGTTCTACTTCGACGAATACCTCACGTTCCGACCGCTCGAACAGAGCTTCTGGAACCTCCACGCCCTCTTGCCCCTGTTCCACGACGCCCCCGGACCGCTTCTGGACTTCGCCGGCGGTGCCGGGCACGCCTCGGACCTCGTCGCCCGAACGACGGGCACCCGGACTTGCACCGTGGACGTGAACTTCCGGACGCTGTTCCTCTACACTCGATTCGTGAACCGCCAGCAGCCGGCCGTCGTCATCGGCGAGGGGGCTGACCTCCCGTTCTTCGACGACGCCTTCGGGACGACGCTCAACGTCGACGGCCTCCACTTCGTCCCCAACCGCTTCGCCATGAGCGGCGAACTCGAACGCGTGACGGCGGCAGACGGCCTCGTCGCCCTGCTCCACCAGCACACGGACGACCAAGCCCGCATCAGTGGAACGGCGCTCCCGACCGCAGAGCAGACGCGGGGGTTCGACCGCGAGGCCGTCGTCGTCCCCGAACGGGACGTCGTCGAACCGTTCGTCCGGGCGGTCGACGAAGGAGGTGGGTCTATCGAACTCCACGACCGACGGGACGGGGCGGACGGCGGGGACGTCAACGTTCTCTTCGGTGCCGACGTGGACGACGACACGGTGGATATTCCCGTCGAGCGACGGGTCCATCCGTTGCTCGACTGGGCGGGGCCGGTTACGGTCAACCACGCGTACGAAGTGACGACCGACGGAGGTAGCCTGCACCTCGAGCGCCGGCCTCTGAGTCCCGTCTTCCGCGAGGAGTTCGACCGCACGATGGCACACACCGACGAGGCGTACGTCGTCTCCCTCGACGACGTGGATGCGAGGCGCTCGTTGCTCGCTCGCGGCGTCCTGACCGTGCTCCCGGAGCGATACGTTGGTCGACCGGTGGTCGGAGATGGATGAACGTCTCCTTCCCCTCCACCGGCGGCTCTTCCGTCGCATCCGTCGAACGCCGACGAGCGCGACGGTGGCACACGTGCTGGCTCACGGGCGGGCGCGTGGCGGCGACTGGCGCGACGACTGGCGGGGCTACGCCCAGTGGGGCCGACCCGGGGACGGGACCGGCGGACGTGACGACGTCCGCGCGAACGGGCCGACCACGGTTCCGCTCCCTGACCGGGAACCGTTCGTGACCAGCGCGTCGCAACTCACCGCCCGGCCGATTCTGACAGCCAGAGACGTGACCGACTGGGGGAGGGCCGACTTCGTGGCCGACCCGTTCCTCTTCCTCGGCGACGACCTCCACCTGTTCGTCGAAGTGTGCAACTACGACCGGACGCCGGAGGCGGCCATCGGCCACGCCACATCGCCCGACGGCGGGCGGACGTGGGAGTACGACCGCGTCGTCCTCGCCGGTGACCGGCACCTCTCGTACCCGTACGCGTTCTCGTGGGACGGCGAGCACTACCTGCTCCCGGAAGTGGGTGGTCGGACGGGCACGGCCGTGTGGCTGTTCCGAGCGGACGCGTTTCCCTACCGGTGGCGGCGGGTCGCGTGCCTCGTCTCGCCCCCGCACAACACCGACGACCACGTGCTGTTCAGGTGGGGTGGACGCTGGTGGCTGCTCGTCGGCGACCAAACGCGAGGGTCGTTGTACGCGTACTATAGCGACCGCCTCGACGCGTCGGAGTGGACGGCGCACGAGGCCAACCCCGTCGTCTCCGGGCGCCCCGAGGGGTCCCGCCCGGCCGGGAGGCCAGTCGTGTTCGAGGACCGCATCCTCCTGTTCCTCCAGGACTGTACCAGTCACTACGGTCACCAGGTCCGGGCCTACGAGATTACGCACCTCTCGCCGACGGCGTACCGCGACCGTGAACACCTCGCATCACCGGCGCTGGCCCCGCGCCGCGAGCGAGCGTGGGCGGCCGGTCGGACCCATCATATCGACCCCTGGTACGTCGGCGACGGCTGGCTCTGTGCAGTTGACGGCGACGTATCGGACCGGCTACGACGGGTCACGGACGACCGATGGAGCGTCGGCCTCGCGTTCCTCCCGACCCCCCGAGGGAGTGAGGGGTCGCCGTAGGTCCCCGCGAACCGACCGCTCGTGGTCCTATAGTTCGAGAGAACTGTTGTCGCCGACGTTGAGGCTGTTCGTCTTCCCGACGATTTCGGTGGCGTCGCCGACGATGCTGGTTTCGAGGTTCACGCCGCGGAGCGTCGAGTTACGCCCGACGATGCTGTCGCGGACGCGACTCGTCGTGATGGTCGTCCCGTCGTCGACGCTCACGTAGGGGCCGACGACGCTCTGGTGTATCTCCACGTTCTCGCCGATGTCGACGGGTTCGATGACGACGGCGCCGTCGCCCTCGCGGAAGTGCTTCCCGCCGCTGCCGTCGCTTCGCGCCGCCGCCCGCCGGTCGAGCGTGACCTTGTTCGCCTCGAGCAGGGTCCCCGGCCGGCCGCAGTCGTACCAGTCCTCGACGGGGAAGGTGCCGAGGGTGCTCCCGCGCTCGACCATCAGGGCCAGCGCGTCGGTGAGCTGGAACTCGCCGCCCGCACCGCGCAGGTCGTTGTCGACGAGGTGCGAGAGGGCGTCGAAGAGGGCGGGCGTGTCGTCGACGACGTAGACGCCACTGATAGCGAGGTTCGACGGCGGATCGTCGGGCTTCTCGACGAGGCCGATCACCCGGTCGCCGTCGAGTTCGACCACGCCGTAGTGTTCCGGGGCGTCGACGCGCTTGACGCCGACGCTGGCGTCGACGCCGCCCAGTCGGTCGTGGGCGTCGAGGAACGCGGCGTAGCCGCTCTGGAACAGCATGTCCCCGAGCGCGACGAGCACGGGCTCCCCGTCGACGTACGACTCGGTCTGGTAGATGCTGTGGCCGAGGCCCTCGGCGCGCTCCTGGTGGGCGAACGTGAACTCGAAGCGGTCGGCGAAGTGGCGCTCTGCGTACTCGACGACCTGTTCGCGCATCGGCCCGCCGACGACGAGTACCACCTCCTCCACGCGCGTCGGGCGGAGGTTCTCGAGGATGTGCCCGAGGATGGGACGACCGGCGAGTCGCACCATCGGCTTCGGCTTGGTGTGCGTGTGGGGGTACAGACGGGTCCCTCTCCCGGCAGTCGGGACAACGGCTTTCATACAGCAGTGAACAGACAACTGACAGTAATAAACGTTCGCGCCTTTCGGGGTGACTGTCTGGTACTCACCAGAGTCCGCGCTTGCCGGTGACGGGGCTGAGGAAGCGCTCGTCGGGGTAGACCCGTTCGCGCTGGACGCGCCTGCGGTTCCGGAGAACCGTCGGGAGGTCCTTGAACGCGGAGGCGAGGCCGGCGAACCGCGCCCGCGCGAGTTCCGGGCGCCTGCGGACGAGGACGTCCTTCGCGGCGGCGGCGGCGATGAGGCCGCAGAAGCCGGCGAACCCCTTCGCGAGCGACCCGGCCGAGAGCGTCGTGAGGTGGACCCGCGTGTCCGACCGGGCGGTGTGGAAGGCGTCCATCGTCGAGTCGACGATCTTGTCGCCCGGTTCGTGGTAGACGACGGCCGTGGGGACCGTCTCGACGTGGTAGCCCCTGAGCCACGACTGCAAGCAGAGGTAGGTGTCACAGCCGTAGACGAAGTTGCCGCTGTCGTAGCCGCCGGTCGCCTCCCACGCCGCCCGCGAGATGAGGATGGCCGCACCGATGTTGAACGGCACCTCCCGGGGTTCGGGGTCGCTCGGCGTCTCCAGCCCCCGGTCCATCGGCGGGGAGTGGGCGAACACGTCGTAGTGCTGGCCGAGCGATTGGATGGTCTCGGTGCCCATGTCGTTGATGCGGGGGAAGGCGACGCCCACCTCCCGTCTGGACTTCAGGTGGGCGACGAGGCGGGAGAGCGAGTCGGGCGCCGCCTTCACGTCGTTGTTGAGCAACCAGAGGTAGTCGAAGTCCTCCCCGTCGGGGAGCGCCCGCACGCCCTCGTTGAGCCCCCGCGAGATGCCGTAGTTCTCGGGGTGCTCGACGACGGACACCGACGGGAACGACTCGCGGACGAACGCGACGCTGTCGTCGGTCGAGGCGTTGTCCACGACGTACACCCGGTAGTTCACGTAGTCGAGGTCCACGAGCGACGGCAGGTACGCCTCCAGTCGCTCGCGCCCATCGTAGTTCAGGACGAGGACGGCGACCCGCGGGTCGGACGTGTCTGCGCTCTCGCTCATGACCGTTCGAAGACCAGCAGGTTCGTCTGGAGCCAGTCCAGCTCCTCCGGGTCGACGGCCCTCGCGATGTCGTCGGTCAGGTACTCCCGGTAGGTCATCCCGGCGGCCGCGAAGCGCTCCTTCCAGTAGGCCGGGAGCTGCTCGTTGACGTGGTGGGTCCCGCCCTGTCCCGGCCGGGCGGCGGTGACGACGGCGACGGGGGCCGCGTCCGCGATGGACCGCACGACGGTGTCGGCGTCCTCCTCGGGGATGTGTTCGAGCACCTCGATGCAGAGCGCGATGTCGAACTCCTCGGCGACGTGATAGGGGTCGCGCAGGTCGTGGACGGTGAAGCGGTCCGCGGGGAGCGGCGACTCCTCGAACGCCGCCGTGCTCCGGTCGAGTCCGTGGACGGTCACGCCGCGCTCCTCGAACGGGACGAGAAAGCGCCCGGGGCCACAGCCGAACTCGACGACGGTGTCGGGGTCGAACGCCCGGTCGAGGGCGGCACAGAACGCCCGCGCATCGCGGAGTTTCGCCTCGCCGAGCATCTCGGCGTAGTACTGCCGGTCGTAGAGGCGGTCGAAGGGAAGCAGGTCCCGCCGCCAGAGGGCGAACTCGACCCGTTCCTTCCACAGCGCGAGGTTCACGTCCGCGCCCAGCGCCGACTTCGACCCGCTGATTCCGCGCTTCGCGAGACCGACGACCCGGTCCGTGGATGGCGTCGCCTGGTGCGCCGCTTCCCGAAACGATGGCATAAGTGCCTCTGACACCACTGAAGGCTTAATTCTTGTGCCGCGGTGTCACTTCCCCCGCCCCGGCGAGGACGCCCGGTCGAGGAGGCCGCGCTCCGCCAGTTCCGCGTACGCCGTCTCGAAGTCGTCCGTCGCCTCCTGGCGCTCGCCCCACTCGATCAGGTCGCGCATCCCCGCCTCGAACGGGACGCTCGCCGCGAAACCGAGGGCGTCCTCCGCACGCGTCGTGTCGGCGTAGCAGTGGCGGATGTCCCCCTCGCGGAACTCGCCGGTGACGTCGGGCGCGAGGCCCTCTGCACCGTACCCCTCGACCAGCGTCTTCGCGATGTCGCGGACGGTCCGGGGGCGTCCCGTCCCGACGTTCACCGCCTGCCCGTCGGCCCCGTCGGACTCGATGGCGGCGAGGTTGGCTGCGGCCACGTCGCGCACGTGGACGAAGTCGCGCGACTGGCGGCCGTCCTCGAAGACCAGCGGCGCGTTACCGTTCTTGATGCGGCTGGAGAAGATGGCGCAGACGCCGGTGTAGGGGTTGTCGAGCGACTGCCGGGGGCCGTAGACGTTGAAGTACCGCAGGGCGACGGTCGGCACGTCGTACGCCTCGCCGACGACGAGACAGAGTTCCTCTTGGTCGCGCTTCGTGACGCCGTAGACGCTCGTGCAGTCGAGAGGCGTCGTCTCGGGCGTCGGAACCGGTTCGAGCGCCGCCCCGCACGACTCGCAGCGCGGCTCCCACTCGCCGGTCCGGAGCGCCTCGCGCCCGCGGTGGGACGGGTGGCGGACCTCACCCTCGTCGGGACAGCGGTAGGCCCCCTCGCCGTAGAGCGACATCGAGGAGGCGACGACGAGTTTCTTCAGGTCCACGTTCCCGTTCGCGACGACGTCGAGCAACTGTGCGGTCCCCCGACTGTTGACGTCGACGTAGCGTTCCACCTCGGTCATCGACTGGCCGACGCCGACGGCGCTCGCCTGGTGGCAGACGACGTCGGCGCTGTCGAGCAGTCGTTCGAGGGTCGCGCGGTCGCGGATGTCCCGCCAGACGTAGGTGGCGTCGTCGTTGCAGTACGCCGGGGGGCCGTCGTGGACCTGGTCGTCGAGGCTGTCGAGGACGGTCACGGCGTACCCCTCCGAGACGAGTCGGTCGACGACGTGGCTACCGATGAACCCGGCACCGCCGGTGACGAGAACGCGTGTCATCGTATCGAGAGGTGTGGACGGAGGACAATAGCTCTATGCCACGGGCGGTGTCGAGGGCGTCCGGCGGGTCGGCGAGGGGGTTCACTCCCCGCGGACCGGGTCGAGGAACTCCCTGTCCGCGAGGACGCGCTCGCGCTGGATGGCCCGGCGGTCCCGGAGCAGTTCGGGCGCTTCGAGGAGGGCGTCGTACACGCCGAGCAGGCGGTGGAAGGCGAGGCCGGGCGAGGTGCGGACGGCGAGGTCCTTGCCCGCCCGTGCCGCCACGAGCGCACAGAACACGGGGAGGCCGACGAGGAGCGAGGACGCCTGCAGGGACTTCAGGTAGGTGCGCGTCCGACTCCAGGAGTCCTGATAGACGTCGAACGCGCCGAGCGTGCTCCCGTCGGTGTTCTCGCGTTCGTGGTAGACGACCGACTCGGGGACCACCTCGACGCGGTAGCCCCGGAGCCACGTCTGTAGGCCGAGGTAGTCGTCGTCGCCGTACATGAAGTGGCGGTCGTCGAAGCCGCCGACCGCCTCCCACACCTCCCGGCGGACGAGCATCGCGGGACCCATCCCGTAGGTGACGGGGTGCGGGTCGGGGTTCGAGGGGATGGTCCGCCCCGCCTCCTTCGGGAACGAGCGCCCGAAGCGGTCGTAGTGGAAGCCGAGCGACTGGATGCGGTCGGTGCCCATGTCGTTGATGCGCGGGACGACGAGGCCCGTCCCCGGGTTCGCCTCCATGTGGTCGACGAGGCGGCCGAGCGAGTCCGGCTCCACCCGCACGTCGTTGTCGAGCAACCAGAGATAGTCGTAGTCGCCCAGTCGGGCCGCCGCCCGGTTGTACCCCTGCGAGTAGCCGACGTTGCCGCCCGTCTCGACGACGGTCACCCCCTCGACGTCCGCGAGGAACGCGAGGCTGTCGTCGGTCGAGGCGTTGTCCGCGACGACCACCTCCACCGGGTCGTAGTCGAGCGCGAGAATCGACGGCAGGTACCGTTCGAGCAGGCCCCGGCCGTTGTAGTTGAGGACGACGATAGCTACCGATGGTCGTGCCATGCGGTAGTAGCGCACCCTCTCCACCATCAACGTTTGGTCGGTGCCCGTGACGGACGGGTGGTCAGTAGTGCGGGGCGAGCGACCGGGTCTCCGACCCGTTCTCCGGTCCCGTGTCGCCGGCGTCGTCCGAGACGTCGAGCGTCAACCTGAGCTGTCGGTACGGTTCGTCCGAACCCCCCCGGTAGAGAAGGAAGCGGAGTTCGGTCTCCCCGGCCTCCCGCGGCGTCACCTCGACGGTGCCGCGCCACGTCTCGTCGTCACCGACCGTCACCGACCGGCGGTCGACTTCCCGTTCTCCCAGTACCGCTACCACCTCGTAGGTGACCGACTCCTGTTCGTGGTTGTCGACGCCGACGACGACGGTTCCCGCCTCCCCGACCGAGAGGTTCGTCGGGTACTCCGCCGTGCCGTTCTCGCCGAGGACGTAGAACTCGGTGTACGGGTCGCTCGGTTCGAGGGGGGCGGCGGCGAGGGCGACCACGCCGACCACGGAGAGGGCGAGGACCGCCGCGAGCGCCCACGTGAGGGCGCGCCGTCCGCTCATGGTCGCACTCCCGTGCGTGCGGTCTCCGGGTCGTCGAACTGTTCAGTACTCTGACCGGTACACTCATACCGGCTGTCTGCCTTGGATTGCGTACGTTCGTTGATACCTATGGACATCGATAGCCTCCGTCCGCGAAATGTAGTTTCGAGTACCGTTGTACGCAACATAAACGTTCCGAGCCTCCCGGTGGGTCTCGCGCTCGTCGCCGTCACCGTGAGCGAGGCGTTCATCTTCGCGGGACTCCCCGAGTGGGCGCTCTGGGGCCACTTCGTCACGCTCGTCGCCTGCTCGCTCGCCCCGCTCCGGTTCGAGGGGGACGCGACCGTGTTCCGCGCGCTGGCGCTCGTCCCCCTCTTTCGCCTCGTCAACCTCGGAATGCCTGTCTTCGCCGAACCCACCATCTACTGGTTCCCGTTAGTGTACGGCGCGCTGATACCGGGGATGTTCCTGCTCAGCCGCACCCACGACATCGACATCCGCTACGGGTGGCGCGTCGCTCTCCTCGCACTTCCGCTCGCGATACCGTTGAGCGCGTTGCTCGCATCGCTGGAGCACTCGCTCATCACACCCGAGGCGCTCGTCAGCGCCGCAACCCCCGACCAGTTGCTCCTCATCGGCGTCGTCATGGTCTGCTTCGTCGGGTTCGTCGAGGAGTTCCTCTTCCGTGGCATCCTCCAGGACGTCCTCGAACGGCGCTACGGCCGAATGGCCGGTCTCCTCCTCACGAGCGCGCTGTTCGGCTTGCTCCACGCCGGCTACGGCCTCCAGCACGAAATCCTGTTCGCGGGCGTCATCGGACTGCTGTTCGGCGTCGTCTACGACTGGACCGACAGTCTCGTCCTCGTCACGCTGCTCCACGGCCTGCTGAACGTCTTCCTGTTCGCCATCATCCCGATCTACGGGTCGGTCCTGGGTCCGTTCGGTCTCTGAGCGGAATCGGTCCATCGAGACGGCCCGAGTCGGCCCGGCCCCGCGTGCGGTTCGCGACGGGGCGGTCGCCCTCGCAGTTCGGTTCGTCCAGCGCGCGAGCGGTGCCCCTGTCGCGGGGGGAACGGGAGAAAACGAGTGCGGAACTGGTGAACCAGAGTCGGTCGTTACGGTGCGAGGACCTGCATCGTCTGGAAGACCATCATCCCGGCGAAGGTGAGGCTCAGCGGGAGGACGAACGCCGCGATGGTGTACTTCGTCCGGCGGCGCTCGTCGCCGGCCGCGCCGCGCAGGTCCATGTGGCCGAGCATCACCAGGAGCGCGGCCGCGACGAACACCCCTCCGACACCCAACCCGACCGAGGTGAACAGCGAGATTGCACTCGCCGTCGTGCTCGAGACGATCGATGTTAGTACCATGACGGTTCGTTCATCCACTCTCACCGACAAAAACCTTCGGAGCCGCCGGTTCGAGGTACACTCGCGGCGCCCTGACTTCCACCGGACGGGATGCGTCACAAGGTGCCACCGTCCCCGCCGTCGTCTCGACGGGGGTGCCGAACCGCCGAACTGCCCGCCTCTCGGGAGGAACCGCACGACTGCGAGCGTTCCACCGCGGAGGAAAACGAAGATTGTCGCCGGGAAACCCGCCTTTTCTGTCGGGCAAGCACACCTTTCACCGGCGGTCCCGGTCCGAACTGACCCGAGGCCTGACAGACCATTACAGGCATAGTGGTGTAACGAACGGGTCGGACTCGAACACCCGGCCCGTGGGTCCTCCGGTCGAAGAATTTACGTGTGATTGGCGTATAGTGGCCAACGAGATACTTCCATAAGGAATTCTTAATGGAACCTCTTTCGTCCATCACTGCGCGAACTCGTCACCGACGAGGTCACCCCGACCGCGTCTCAGGCGTCGGGCTACCCTCGCACGACCCGGGCGGTGAGCGTCCCGACCGGGTCGACCTCCGCCCGGACGGTGGAGTCGGGGGTGACGACGCCCGCGCCGGGGGTGCCCGTGCTGAGGAGGTCGCCGGGTTCGAGCGTCGCCGCCCGCGAGTGGAAGGCGACGAGTTCCGGCGGTCGGAACAGCATCCCATCGAGGGTGTTCTCGGCGACCACCGCGTCGTCGACGACGGTGCGGACGGTGACGTCGTCGAGGGCCGCACGCGGGGAGTCGGGGACGGCGACCCACGGCCCGACGACGAGGAAAGTGTCGAACCCCTTCGCGCGCGTGAGGAATCGCGGGTTGCGTTCGAGGACGTCCTCCGCCGTGAGGTCGACGACGGGGACGAACCCGGCGACCACGTCGTCGAACGCCGCCTCGTCCACGTCCGAGCAGGTCCGCCCGAGCACCACGCCCAGTTCCGCCTCGGCGGTGACGCGGTCGGTAATCGCGGGGTCGGGGAGGCGAATCGGCCCGCCGGGGCCGGTCAGCGCCGCGGCCGGCTTCAGGAAACTCGCCGGCTCGTCGGGCCGGACCTCGTCCAGGTCCGCGGCGTGGTCGGCGTAGTTGAGCCCAATACCGAGACACCGCCCGGGCGACGAGAGGGGCGCGGCGAGGGTGAACTGGTCGGCGGGACGGCGGGTCGCGGGCGCGTCAGCCGGGTCGGGCAGTCCCTCGGGCGCACGGCGGAGGGCCGCCTCGACGGTGTCGACGCCGGGGAGCGCCGCCGGGAGCGGGACGAACCCCTCGCTGTCGCCGAGCAGTGCCCGCCCGTCGGCCGTCCGCGCGAGGTAGCGCATCACGCCACCCGGCAGCGACGGACGACGACCCGCCGGTCGGCGGTCCGGCGTCCGGTGTTCCCTCTCCCGTCGGTTCGGTCTCCTCCCCTCCGGTCTGCGTGGGCCGGTTCCATGCGCCGTGGCTTCGGGCCAGGACAATCAGTGTGGCGATAGCGGGGTCCACGCCCCCGGTTGCACCCGCAGGCGTTCGGCTTACCGTGCGTCCAGCCCTCGCTCGGAGCACGCCATGTCCGAGCCACTCAGCGACACGACCGTCGCCGTGTTCCTCGCGCCGCGCGGGACCGAGAACGTCGAGTTCACCGAACCGAAGTCCGCCCTCGAGGACGCCGGCGCGACCGTCGAGGTCCTCGGGACGGAGACGGGCGAGGTCGAGACGGTGGACGACGACCTCGAACCGAGCGCGACCCACGAGGTCGAGACGGCCTTCTCGGAGGCCTCGCCGGAGGACTACGACGCGCTGGTCGTCCCCGGCGGGACCGTCGGTGCCGACGAACTCCGCGTCGACGACGACGCCGTCGGGATGGTCCGTTCGTTCGCGGACGCGGGCAAGCCGATGGGCGTCATCTGCCACGGGCCGTGGGTGCTCGTCGAGGCCGACGTCGTCGAGGGGCGGACCCTCACGTCGTACCCGAGCGTCGAGACCGACGTCCGCAACGCGGGCGGTGAGTGGGTCGACGAGGAAGTCGTCACCGACGACGGTATCGTGACGAGTCGGAACCCCGACGACCTGCCGGCGTTCTGTGACGCCATCGTCGAGTCGTTCGCCGACGAGTGAGGCTCAGTCGTCCGCGGGCACCTCCTCGCGGAGTTCGTCGGCGATGAGGTCCTCGTCGAAGCGCAGGACGCCCTCCAGTTCCTCGCTCTTCACGTCCTCGAAGGCGTGGCGGGCGATGGAGCGCCAGTGGACCTCGTCGGGGCCGTCGAAGATGCGGAACGGGCGGACGCTCTCGTAGAACGCCGCGACCGGGAGGTCCTTCGCGATGCCGTTGCTGCCGAGACACTGCACCGCGAGGTCCATGATGTCGTTACAGACGTTCGCGGCGAACACCTTGCACATCGCCACCTCGATGCGCGCCTCGCTCCGGTCGAGTTCGCGGGCGGCGTGGCGCACCCCACAGCGGGCCATGTGGAGGTTCGTCTCGGCCTGCGCGATGCGCTGGCGGAGCGCCTGTTTCTCCGCGACGGTCGACCCGAAGGCCTCCCGTTCGCTGATGTAGGCCTTCGAGACGTCGAGGGCGCGTTCGGCCATCCCCGAGAAGCGCATACAGTGGGTGAGTCGCCCGCCGCCGAGGCGCATCTGGGCGATCTGGAAACCCTCGTTCTCCTCGCCGACGGTGTTCTCGACCGGGACGCGAACGTCGCGGTACTTCACCTCGGCGTGCCCGCCGGGGTTCTCCAGAACGCTGTGGTCGCCCATGTGCGGGATGTCGCGGACGAGTTCCACCCCGTCGGTGTCCGTCGGGACGAGGATGATGGACGTGCCCGCGTAGGGGTGGGCGTCGAGGTCGGTGCGGGCCATCACGAGGAAGAAGTCGGCGTCCGCTCCGTCGGAGGTCCACCACTTGTGGCCGTTGATGACCCACTCGTCGCCGTCCTTCACGGCGGTGGTCTTCAGCATCTTCGGGTCCGCTCCGCCGCCCTGCATGGGTTCGGTCATCGAGAACGCGGAGGACACCTCACCCTGAACGAGCGGGCGAAGCCACTCCTCTTTCTGTTCCTCGGTGCCCACCATCTCCAGGGTGTGCATGTTGCCCTCCTGTGGCGCGTTCGCCCGGATGGCGGGTGCGCCGAGGGGCGAGCGCCCCACCTGCTCGAAGGAGGGGAGCATATCGGAGAAGTCTAGCCCCTGCCCGCCGTACTTCTCGGACATCTGCGGGGCGAACAGGTCGCGCTCTCGCGCCTCCTCCCAGAACTCCCGGAGTTCCTCGTCGCTCACCTTGTTCCCGGTGGCGAGTGCCTCCCGCTCTCGGGGGATGACTCGCTCGTCCATGAACGCCTCCACGCGGGCCGCGACGTCCCGTGCTTTCTCGGAGTCGTGATACTCCATGGGAATCACTGCGTCCGGTGGTATGTAAATTGGTACACTCCTGCACGCCCCGGCGGGACGGGGAACAGAACTATCCCCCACTCCCCCGTGTGTCACGCTCAGTCATGACCGCGAACGACGCCTACCTCGACCGCCTCGTCGACGAGGCGGCCCTCCGCGCGTACCTCACCGCCGAACTCGGACCGGTCGACGAGTTCGAGGTGGCCCACCACGGCGAGGGCCACTCGAACGAGACGCTGTTCGTGCGCTGGGGGGACCGCGACCTCGTCATGCGACGGCCGCCGGCGGGCGAGACGGCCGAGAGCGCCCACGACGTCCTCCGCGAGCACCGGGTCATCAGCGCGCTCCGGGACACGGCGGTCCCCGTCCCGCCGGCCGTGCTGGCCTGCGAGGACACCTCGGTCGTCGGCGGGGAGTTCTACCTCATGGACCGCCTCGCCGGCGACGTGATTCGCGACCGGGAACCGGAGCGCTTCGCCACCCCCGAGGGTCGCCGGCGGGTCTCCGAGGAACTAATCGACACGCTCGCGGCGATACACACGCTGGACTACGAGGCCGTCGGTCTCTCGGACCTCGGCCGGCCGGAGGGGTTCACCGAGCGACAGGTCGAGCGCTGGGGCAAGCAGTTCGACTGGGCCTACGAGACCACGCGGGCGGACCGCGAGGTGTCCCACGTCGACGAAATCGGGGCGTGGCTGGCGGCGAACGTGCCCGACTCGTACGAGCACACGCTGGTCCACGGCGACTTCAAACTGGACAACGTCATGTTCGCGCCGGGGACCCCGCCCGACATTGAGGCGGTGATGGACTGGGAGATGGGGACGCTCGGCGACCCCCTGCGCGACATCGGCTGGCTACTCGTCTACTGGGACCCCGACCCGCTCAGCGAGCGGTTGATGCCCTCGTTCCTCGACCGCGAGGGCTACCTCTCCCGCGAGGAGTTGCTCGCGCGCTACGAGCGGCAGTCGGGCGTCGAGGTGAGCGACCCGACGTTCTACCTCGTCCTCGGACTCTACATGCTCGCGGCGGTCGGCGAGATGTTCTACGCGCGCTACCTCGCGGGCGACAGCAGCGACGACCTCTACCCCGAGATGGAGGCGCTCGTCCCCGCCGTCTGTCGCCGCGCGAAGGCACTCGTCGACGGCGACCGGACCGTCTGACCTGGCTCAGAGCACGACAGTCTTCGTCGTCGTGAACGCCCCGATGGTGCGACCGATTCCCTCGCGCCCGATGCCGGAGGCACCCATCCCGCCGAGCGAGATGTCTCCGAGGCCGTGGGAGGGCGCGCCGTTGATGCGGACCGCCCCCGCCCGGAGGCCGTCTGCGACGCGGCGCGCGCGGTCGTAGTCCGCGGTGAACACGCAGGCGTCGAGCGCGAGGACCCGCGTGCCGTGGGGGACGTTCGTCAACAGGGTCGGCTCGAAGCGCGTGCCGTCGCGTTCGTCGCCCCGGAGGGGGTGGCCCCGCGGGCGACGGCGTCGTCGACCAGTTCCCCGACTCACTCGGCCTGTGACTCGTCGACGAGGGGGCCGAGGTCGGTGGCCTCGTCGAAGAGGTTGCCGAGGATCCACTCGTCCATCTCGCGGTCGATGCAGGCCGCGAGGCCGTCGTGGACCTCGCGGTGGACGAGCACGCACGAGACGACGGAACAGCGCTGACCGGCGTCTTCGCCGCGGGCCTGAGGACGACGCTGTTGCCCGCCGCGAGCGCGCGGGCGACCTGAAGCGCCGTCGTGGCGAGGGGGTAGTTGTACGGGGCGATACAGAGGACAGTCCCGATGGGAGGGCTATCGTCTCTCGCGACGTGTTTGGTTTCTCCGGAGCGTGTGCGTTGAAATTACTTGCTTCCAAACTTATCTAATGCCGAACATTTAATCAGGGGTAGTCGTTCTAACTCATCATGGAAGATGACAGTTTCACGAGAAGGAATCTGTTGAAAACTGGTGTGACGGCCGCGACCGGTGGGCTCGTGGCCACCACCGCCGGCTGTCTGGGGGGTGCCCCCGGCGTCTCGTTGCTGGGCGGCGACGGGCGGTACACCGACTGGCTCGTCGCTCCCGACAAACTCGGCGACTCCGACCACTACAGCTTCTACCACTTGCGGCCGGCGGCGTTCGCGGACCACGAGGATCAACTCGGGTCGGACAACTACGACCAGCTGGAGATGCTGTTCTCCGGGCCGGCCGAGCGGTGGACCGGCGTGGACTTCGACGAGGTGACCGACCTCGTCTCGTTCGGGCCGGCCAGCGTCTACACGACCGAGGTGCCCGAGGCCGACGTCGTCGAGGACCTGGAGGACGAGGACTTCGACGACGAGTCGGACCTGGAGGGCTACACCGTCTACGTCTCGAGCGACGAGTCGGTCGCCGTGGGGGTCAATGGCGAGACGCTCGTCTGGGGGCGGGAGTCCTACCAGGGGAGCGACGCCGTCGACGTCGTCGAACGGGTCATCGAGGCGAAGGCGGGCGAGGAGGACCGCTACGCGGACGAGAACGAACACTTCACCGCGCTCGTCGACCGACTGGGCGACGGTGACCTCGTCTACGGGCGAACCCGCGAGGAGTCGGACGCGGACGACCCCGCGAACGGTGAGTTCAGGGACCTCGTCGCACGCGGAACGACCGTCTCCCTCGACGGCGAGACGGCCGACATGCGCTGGGCGCTCGTCTTCGAGGATGAGAACGACATCGACGTCGACGACGTCAAGGAGTACGTCGACGAGAACGACGGCTCCGACGGGACGTTCGACGACCTGGACGACGTCTCCGTCTCCAGCAGTGGCCGGAGCGCGATCGTCACGGGGTCGAAAGACGCTGACGACCTGTTGAGCTGAGGCGGTCGCCGGCCGCCCGGTCACGTGTTGACATGGCGCGGTGTGTGTTCCCGACTCGTATAGTTCCCCGTTCCGGGGGAGGGGCCGTCCCGGTTACAGGTTCGAGTTGCTGTCCCCGCCGTCGATGGGGATGGAGACACCGTTGATGTACCCCGAGAGCGGCGAGGAGAGGAATGCGACGGTGTTGCCGAGTTCCATCGGGTCGCCGACGCGTCCCAACGGGTTCGACTCGCCGCGGGCCGCCAGTCCCTCCTCGTAGGAGTCGTAGTCGCCGCGCTCGACTCCCTGTTCGACGAGTTCGCGGATGCGCCGCGTCTCGTGGGCGCCGGGGAGGACGGCGTTCGAGCGCACCTCCGGGGCGAGTTCCGTCGAGATGGTCTTCTCGAGGCCGATGACGCCCATCCGCACCGAGTTCGAGAGGACGAGCGACGGGATGGCCTCCTTGACGCTCCGGGAGGTGATGGCGACGTAGGTGCCACCGCCGTCGGCGGCGAGGTGGTCCGCGGCCGCCTGCACGGTGCGGACGACGCTCATCACGAGGAGTTCGAAGGCGTCCTCCCAGTCCTCGTCGCTGGTCTCCATGAACGGCCCGCTCGGGGGGCCGCCAGCGGAGGTGACGAGGTGGTCGAGGCCGCCGAACTCCTCGACGGTGGTCTCCACGAGTCGCTCGACGTCCTCCTTCACGGTCAGGTCGGCCTGCACGCCGACGACGTCGCCCGAGGCCACCTCGCGCACCTCCTCGACGGCCTCGTCCAGCGTCTCCTGCGTCCGGCCGTTCATCACGACGTTCGCGCCCTCGCGGGCGAGTGCCGTCGCCGACGCCTTCCCGAGACCGCTGCTCGACGCCGTCACCAGCGCGGTGTTGCCCGCGATCTGTAGGTCCATGGGGTATGGCACCGCTGGTCGTCACTTAGGTCTTGAGGAGTGGGCGGCGGGGTGCCCGGTCCCCACCGGCGCTCGCGGGAGATGTGTGCCGGCCCCCTCCGAGGGTGCGGCGACCACGCCACATCGCGCCCGTCACGCGACCGAAACCGGCATTGCGGCCTGCGGAGAACGTCGGGCAATGACCGCGGACGATGGGGTAGACGAACCCACCGGTGACCACTCAAGGCTCCTGTCGGAACTGGACTCCCACGACCTCTCGCTGGCGATGGACGTGACGGGGACGGACGGGACGGACGTCTTCGCGTTCGACCCGGACGCCGACCCGGACGGCACCTTCCCGCAGTCGGTCGCCAGCGGCGGCCCCACACCCGCGGGCGTCATCCTCTGGACCCGCGTCGCGCCCGGGGCGTTCGACACGGACGAACCGCTCGCCGTCCAGGTGGCGACCGACGAGGGGTTCGAGGACGTCGTCTTCGACGGCGTCGTCACGGACGGCGAGAGCGTCCGCGCCCACGACTACACGGTGAAGGTGGACCTCGACGGCCGCCTCGAGTCGGACTCGACGTATTACTACCGCTTCGTCTACGCCGGCGTGGCCTCCCGGACCGGTCGGTGTCGGACGCTCCCGGCCCCCGACGATTCGCCCGACTCCCTGCGCGTCGCCGTCCTCGCCTGCCAGAACTATCTCAACGGTTACTACGGCGCGTTCCACCACGTGGCGAGCGAGGACGTGGACTTCCTCGTCCACGTCGGCGACTTCATCTACGAGTCGAGCGACGGCGCCTTCAAGGGCGTCGGGTCGTACGACTACGCCGGCCGCGACCTGACGCTCCCGAGCGGTGAGAGCCGCGTGAACTCGCTTCGCGACTACCGCTACCTCCACCGCACCTACCGCGAGGAACGCTTCCTGCAGGAGGCACTGGAGTCGCACACCCTCATCGCGGGGTGGGACGACCACGAACTCGTCAACGACGTCTACTGGGACTCGACGACGGACGCGCCGGCGGGCGACCACCCTCGCAGCGACGACCCCGAGTTCATGACCGAACTCGTCGCCGACGGGATGCACGCCTGGTGGGAGTACATACCCGCCCGCGTCGAGTACGACCCGGCCGGCGAGCGACTACAAGAACGCTTTCGCCTCTGGCGGGCCTTCGAGTTCGGCGACCTCGTGACGCTCGCGCTGACCGACGAGCGACTGTTCCGCGACCCGCCCCGGGAGGCGATTCCGACGCCCGACAACGTCGGCCCGCAGTACGAACCGCCGGGCCGGACGATGCTCGGCGAGGAACAACGCGAGTGGCTCCTCGACACCGTCACCGGGTCCGAGACGACGTGGACGGTGTGGGCCGACGAGGTGCTCACCGTCCCCTTCCGACTCGGGTCCGGCCCGCTGTCGGTGTTCCCCGTTCAGGGAGGGTGGGACGGTTACACCCGCGAGCGCCAGAAGATAACGGAGACCATCGGCGCGGCGGACGTCGACAACTTCGTGACGCTCACGGGCGACATGCACTGCTACGTCGCGGCCTACCAGCAGACCTCCTACCCGGGGCGCGTCTCCGGCGGCGAGGGGGTCGCACAGGGCGAACGCATCGGCGTCGAGTTCATGACCCCCGCCGTCACTTCGCTGAACGCCGCGGAGGCACTCCACCTGACCCGGGGGTGGCGCGGGCGGGTGACCGAACCCCTGCTCACCAGCCTCGTCACAGGGATGAACCCCCACATCGAGTTCTTCGACAGCCACCACTGGGGCTACTCGGTCGTGGAGTTCACGCGCGAGGACTGCACGTACGTCGGCTACGCCGTCGACAAGACCGACGACTCCCCGGACGCGGACCGCCACGTCGTCACCGCCTACCGCGTCCCGGAGGGCGAGGTCCACTTGGAGGACGTGACCGAGGAGTTCCGCGGGTAGCGCTCGCCCGAGGGGTCGGACCACCGACCGACAATCACCGACCCCCGACTACCGACCGCCGACCATCGGCAGGTGGCGGTACGTTCAACCGTCCCCGGGGTGGAGGCAGGCACGATGGTCGCAACTGACGGTTCGCTGCGTTCGTCCCACGTCCTCCTCGTCGGTGACGCGAGGTGGACCGCCGAGTTCGGCGACCGACTCCGAACGGTCGGCGCGTCCGTCGACAGGGTCGGGACGGCCGAAGACGCCCTCGAAGTTGTCCGGAACCGCGCCACCGACTGCGTGGTCAGTGAGTACTCGCTCGACGCGGCGACGGGCGTGGAACTGGTCGAATCGGTCCGTGCACGGACGTCGACCCTCCCCGTCGTCGTGTGTACGGCGGAGGGCGACGAGACGGTCGCGAGTGCCGCCATCGGGGCCGGCGTCTCCGACTACGTCGCGTTCGAGGGTGTCCCCCGCGAGCAGTTCGACGACCTCCACGCACGCGTCGAACGGTGCGTGCAGGCCGCGGCGCGGTCGGCCTCGCGTCGCGACCGCGCACGCCAGTTCGAGGCGACGTTCGGCGACGCCCGGGCCGCGACGTGGGTCCTCGACGACGGGGGTGCACTCGTCCGCGCCAACCGGACCGCCCGCGAGTGGCTCTCCGACGCCGCCGAGGGAACCGATGGGGAGCAGTTCTGGACGCTCCCCTGGTGGGAAGGTGAGGAAGGCGTCGAGGACGACGTTCGTCGCGTGGTGGGGACGGCCCTCGACGGCGAACTTGGGCACGCGGTCGTCTCTCGGCCGCAGTCGTCCGGCCGGCCGGCTGTCGTCGAGATGTCCGCCCGCCCCGTCCACGACGAGTTCGGGGGGCTCGTCTCCGTCGTCGTCGAGGGCGTCGACATCACCGAGCGCGTGACCCTCGAACGCAACCTCCGGCAGTCCGAGGAACTCCACCGGGTGACGCTCAACAACATGACCGACACCGTCCTCATGACGAACGAGGCCGGCGAGTACACCTACGTCTGTCCGAACGTCCACTTCATCTTCGGTTACACCGCCGACGAGATTCACCGGCAAGGGACTATCGACGAACTCCTCGGTACGGACCTGTTCGACCGGGACGAACTCGCCGAATCGGGGGTCCTCAAGAACATCGAGTGTACGGCGACGGACAAGGCGGGGCGGGAACACACCCTCCTCGTCAACGTCCGGGAGGTGTCGATACAGGACGGGGCGCTCCTGTACAGTTGCCGTGACATCTCGAAGCGCAAACAGCGCGAGGAAGCACTCGCGACCCTTCACGCGACGGCACGTGACTTCCTGTACGCGGAGACGTCCCACGAAATCGCTCGACACGTCGTCGACGACGCACCGAGCGTCGTTGGCCTCGACGCGAGTGCCGTCTACCTGTTCGATGCGGAGGGGAACGACCTCCGGCCCGCCGCTCAGTCGGACGAGATGCGCGAACTGGCTGGGCCGCTCTCGCCGGTACCCACCGACGGGTCCCGACTCGTCAGCGACAGTTTCCTGCACGACGAGGCGCGGTTCGTCGACGACGCCCACAAGTCCGACCACATCGACGACCCGACGACGGGACTCGGGAGCGTCGCGTCCATCCCACTGGGCGACCACGGCGTGTTCGTCGTCGGCTCCGCCGAACGGGGTCGGTTCGGCGAGGTGGCCCGCGAACTCGCGGACCTGCTCGCGGCGACGGCCGAGGCGGCGCTCGACCGAGTGCGACGCGAGAGCAGGCTCCGGCGGCAGGACCGCGAACTCCAGCGACGGAACGCGGACCTGACGGCTCTCGCCCGGACGAACGATATCATCCGGGAGATAGACCAGGCGCTCGTCGCGGCCGAGACCCGGCCGGAGGTCGAACACGCCGTCTGCCAGCGGCTGACGGGCGAGGACCGGTTCGCCTTCGCCTGGATCGGCGTCGTCGACGAGGCCACGGGGACGGTCGAACCGCGGTCGTGGGCGGGCGACGAACGCGGCTACCTCGACGACGCGTCGTTCACCGTCGCGGAGACCGGCACCGAACCCGCGGGGAGGACTGCGGCGACCCGCACCGCCTCCACGGTGAAGAACGTCGCCGACCACCTCCGAGGGGAGTCGTGGCGGACGAGTGCGCTGTCCCGCGACTTCCGGTCCGCCCTGAGCGTCCCGCTCGCGTACGACGAGTTCACCTACGGCGTGTTGACCGTCTACGCCGACACGCCGCGGGCGTTCGACGACACGACGCGAGCGGTACTGTCCGAACTGGGAGAGACCATCGCCTCCGCGACGAGCGCCATCGAGCGCAAGAACGCGCTGTTGACGACGTCGGTGACGCGCCTCGAGTTCGGGACCGACGACCAGACGTTCGTCCTCTCTCGACTCGCCCACGAAGCGGGGTGTACGCTCTCGTACCGTGGCGGCGTCCAGCAGACGGACCGTGGGGCCGTCGTCTTCGTGACCGTCGAGGGGACGTCGGTCGAGGCCGTCGAGGCGGCGGCCGAGCGACTGGTCGCCGTCGACGACCTCCGGTCCATCGGCGCCGACGGGCACGGCGGGGTCGTCCGTCTCCGCGTCTCACAGCCGTTCCTCGCGCTCGAACTGGCCGACCACGGGGCCGTCCTCCACCGCGTCGACGCCGGCGAGTCGGCGACGTCCCTCGTCGTCGAGGTGCCGGAGACGGTCGACGTCCACCACATCTCGCGGCTCGTCTCGAACGCCGTCGGGCCGATCGACCTCCGTTCGAAGCGGACGCTCGACCAGTCGTCGACCCACGACCTGCGCGCGCGGTTCCTCGACCGGGTCACCGACCGCCAACTCGAAGTGGTCCAGACGGCCCACTACAGCGGGTTCTTCGAATCGCCCCGCGAGAGCACGGGGGAGGAGGTCGCCGCGACACTCGACATCTCGCCGGCGGCGTTCTACCGGCACGTCCGGACGGTACAGCGAAAGCTCTTCTCGACGCTGTTCGACGAGGCGGGAGTCGCCGCGTTCTCCGCTCCCCCGCCCGAGTGAGACGGCCGGCCGTCGACCGACACGGTCGGCCGCCGTCGCGTCACCGTCGGCCCCCACTTGGCCGTTGAATAGTGAATGGGGTGTCTCGACGGTGGTGTGATAGTGAACGGGTACGTCGATGCCAGTCGAGCGAGTGCTCTCCGCCGATGAGAGATGTCGAGTACGAACCGCGGGAGGAATCGGCGTACGAGTGTTTCGACTGTGGGACCATCGTCCGGGCCGAGTGCAGTCCGGACTCCTGTCCCGACTGTGGCGGGTCCATGCGCAACCGGTTGACCACCTTCGAGTAGGCGGCCGGCCCGCCCAACCACCGGATGCCGACCGACGCCGTAGGCCCGTATACGCCCAGCGACACCCTGCCGACGCCGGTACGACTATAGGGGAGAGGCACACCCGTTCGTTCGATGCAGCAACCGGACTTCACCGTCGCCGGCAAGACGGCCATCGTCACCGGCGCGAGTCAGGGAATCGGACGCGCAATCGCGGAGACGCTCGCTGCGAGCGGTGCGGACGTCGCCATCTGCTCGCGGGCACAGGAGCGAGTCGACCCCGTCGCGGAGGCCATCGAGGCCGAGACCGACAACAGAGCGCTCGCAGTGGAGTGCAACGTCCGCGACCGGGACGCCGTGGAGGCGCTCGTCGAGGCCACCGTCGAGGAGTTCGGCGGCGTCGACATCCTCGTGAACAACGCCGGCGGGGAGTTCGTCGCGCCCTTCGAGGAGATCAGCGAGAACGGCTGGAACGCCATCGTCGACCTCAACCTGAACGGAACGGTCCACTGCACGCAGGTGGCCGGGAAGGTCATGCGCGAGAACGGCGGCGGGTGCATCGTCAACCTCTCCAGCGTGAACGGCCAGCACGCCGCCCCCGGCGAGAGTCACTACGGAGCGGCGAAGGCCGCCATCATCCGCCTGACCGAGACGCTCTCGGTCGAGTGGGCACCCCACGAAATCCGGGTGAACTGCGTCGCGCCGGGCCTGATTCCGACCCCCGGCGTCGCCGAGACGCTCGGCATCGAACCCGACGACGTCCCGCCACGCGAGGAGACCGACCGGCGCGTGGGCTATCCGGAGGAGATCGCGGACGTCGTCCAGTTCCTCGCTAGCCCGGCCGCCTCGTTCGTCACCGGCGAGACAGTGACGGCGAAGGGCGTCCCCAAGCCGGGCAACTCCTTCGAGGCGGGAATCGAGTGACTGAGCGAACGCGGAAGAATCAGGCGAACGTCGGGTGGGCGTCGTACTCGGTCGTGGCCTCGACGACGTACAGGAGTGAACCCTCACCCGTCGACCCGGTAGCGCCGAGTTCGTCGACGACGACGGTGCCGTCGTCGCGCGCCCGGTTCATGGCGTAGCGTCGGTCGGTGCCCTCCACCCGGAAGTCGACGTACATCCGCTCGTAGTACGGACCGGCGGTGACGGAGGTCACCTCGACGGTGGCGGGATCGCCGAACTCACCGAAGGTCGACCCGTCGGGCCGTTCGAACCGGCAGTGCAGTCGCTCGCCGACCGTCGCCCGCTCGAACACTCGGCGCGGTGCGAGACGAGATATCGACATACGGTAGCAAACGACGGTTCCACAGTTAACACTGCTGCTTGGAATGCGCCGTCTGTCTGACGGACGGCGGACGTCGACCGGGGCGGGGGCCGACTGGCTTCGAAGTAGTCCCGAAGGCCGGGTCCCGGGCACGCCGGTATTTGGCCAACCTAAAATACAATATCAATAGATCGTATTAAATATACTGGAGATAAAAGATTTATGTCAAGATCCAACGCTCAGTGGCTCACGAAGCCTCGAGAAGCCAATTTGTGGGAATCTTTTGGCCCACCTAAAATTCGTTGGTTTTATCTATCTTTAGGTTCGCCTAAAACCGTATGCGACGACAGCCTACTGGAGCGCGTTTTCGACCTGAAACCCCGCCGGGACGCCACGGAGGTGCCGGATGGTGAGCTACCCGGAGGGGGGAAACAAGCCGATCCTTACCCAACAGGCGAACCGGGAATCGAACGCTCGGACCTACCCTCGCCACCTTCCGCTTGCCATACGAGAGGCACAGGGCGTGACCGTGACGGACATGAACGGCGACGAGTACTACGACTGTCTCGCGGGGGCAGGGACGCTCGCTCTCGGCCACAACCATCCGCGTGTCGTCGCGGCAATCGAGCGAGTTCTCGCTGCCGACCGGCCGATGCACACGCTCGATATCTCCACGCCAGCGAAAGAGCAGTTCGTCGATTCGCTGTTCGGGAGTTTCCCCGACGCGTTCGGTGACCACGCGAAGGTCCAGTTCTGTAGCCCGGCGGGGACCGACGCCGTCGAGGCGGCACTCAAACTCGTCAAGACCGCGACCGACAACCGGAGCGTCCTCGGGTTTCGGGGGGCGTACCACGGGATGACGAACGGCGCGCTCTCGCTGATGGGTGAGACAGACGCCAAGGAGCCGGTGCCGGGCCTGATGAGCGACGTCCACCACCTCCCGTACCCGTACGACTACCGCTGCCCCTTCGGAATCGGTGGCGATGCCGGCCACCGGGCCGCCAGTTCGTACGTGGAGAACCTGCTCGACGACACCGGAAGCGGGATCACCGACCCTGCAGGCATGATCCTCGAACCCGTACAGGGCGAAGGTGGGGCGATACCGGCCCCCGACGAGTGGCTCCACGAGATGCGGCGGATCACGCGTGAGCGGGACATCCCCTTGATCCTCGACGAGATTCAGACCGGGCTCGGTCGTACCGGCGAACTGTACGCCTTCGAACACGCCGACATCGAACCGGACGTCGTCACCCTCTCGAAGGCTATCGGCGGTGGATTGCCGCTCGCCGTGGTCGTCTACCACGAGGACCTCGACGTCTGGGAGCCCGGCGCGCACGCGGGGACGTTCCGGGGGAACCAGCTCGCGATGGCCGCCGGCGAAGCCACTATCGACTACGTCCTCGAACACGACCTCGACGACCACGCCACAGCCGTCGGGCACCACCTCCGTGCCCGTCTCGAAGCAACGGCCGAGCGGTTCGACGTCGTTGGCGACGTCCGTGGCCGTGGATTGATGCTCGGCGTCGAGTTCGTCGACCCCGCGTCGGACTGGCGGGGGGCTGGTCCACACGCCCCGGGCGGTGACCTCGCCCAATCGGTGCAGGCCGAGTGCTTCGGCAGGGGACTCGTCGTCGAACTCGGTGGGCGCGACGGCGCGACCGCACGCTTCCTCCCACCGCTGATCGTCTCGGAGTCCCAGATCGACGATATCGCCGACATCTTCGACGAGGCCGTCTCCGCGGTGGTGAACACCGATGCGACGGCTTCGGAGGTGTCGCTATGAGCGCAGACGAACTGTTCGTCGGTTCCGAGCGAGGCGACACCGCCTACCGGCGGGCGATGCGCCGAGCGACCGAAGCTGTCATCGAGGAGTTCGCCGACCGGCAGACCCCCTACTCCGGCCACTCACCGGCGTCGCTCGCGTCCCGACTCGATGACCCAGTCGTCCCCGAGACCGGTGTGGGTATCGATGCGGCCATCGACGACGTGGCCGGGACAGTCCTCCCACACTCGGTCGGGACGGCAAATCCGCGATGCGCCGCTCACCTCCAGTGTCCGCCACTGGTCCCGGGACTCGCCGCGGAAGCGATGCTCACCGCCACGAACCAGTCGCTCGACTCCTTCGACCAGGCGCCGGCAGCGACGGTCCTCGAAGGGCGGGTCGTCGACGCGCTCTGTGACCTGTTCGGCCTCCCGGACGGCGCTGACGGGGTCTTCACCACGGGCGGCACCCAGTCGAACTTCCAGGCGCTGTTGCTCGCCCGCGACCGTCACTGCCACAGGGCGTTCGGTCGTGACGTTCGGGTCGATGGACTCCCCCCGGAAGCCGAGTCGCTCCGGGTCCTCTGTTCGGAGGAGGCCCACTTCACGGGGAAGCAAGCCGCCCATCACCTCGGTCTCGGCGAACGCGCCGTGGTGAGCGTCCCGACGGACGACGACCGCCGACTGGACCCTGCTGCCCTCGAGGCGACGCTCGCCGACCTCGACGCGAGGGACTGCGAGCCGTTCGCGCTCGTCGGGACGGCGGGGACCACCGACTTCGGGAGCGTCGACCCCCTGGGTGAACTCGCCGACTGCGCCGACGCTCACGACCTCTGGTTTCACGTCGACGCCGCCTACGGCGGTGCGCTCGCGCTCAGCGACGAGTACGGGGACCTGCTGTCCGGAATCGAACGGGCCGACTCGCTCGCCGTGGACTTCCACAAGCTGTTCTACCAGCCGATCAGTTGTGGCGCGTTCCTCCTTCGCGACGGCGGAGACTTCGAGTGGATGGCGCGCAACGCCGCCTACCTCAACCCCGAAGATCACGACGACGCAGGAGTGCCGAACCTCGTCGCGAAGTCCGTCCAGACGACCCGTCGGTTCGACGCGCTCAAGCCGTACGTCACGTTCCGAGCGCTCGGCCGGGAGCGGCTGGCGTCCCTGGTGGAGTCCACGCTCGAACTGGCCGACGACGCCGCGGGCTTGCTCGCCGACAGTGCCGACTTCGAACTGCTTCAGGACCCCACGCTGAACGCCGTCGTCTTCCGGTATCGGCCGGACGCGGACATGGCCGAAGGGACCGTGGACCGACTCAACGCCGCCGTCCGCGAGGAACTCCTCGGCGACGGCCGTGCGGTCGTCGCACGGACCGACGTGGACGGTGTGACGAGCCTGAAGTTCACGCTGTTGAACCCCACGGCGACGCTCGACGACGTAGCGGCGATGCTCGACGTCGTGCGTGAGTGTGGGCTGGCCGTGCGGACCGACTCGGGGGTCGTCGCATGAGTACCGACGCCGACGCCCGGGAGCGAGCGGGGTGCGGTGCCGACGTCGATCCGGCCGTCCGGGCCGACGAGGCGACCGTCCACGCGTTCCTCAACTGCTACCTGCGGGACGTGGCCGACTACGAGGTGCGACTCGACGCCGCCGCCGGCGTCGAGCCCGGCCCCGACGGCCTCCTCCGGACAACGCTCCCCGTACAGGGTGTCGAACTCCTGGCGCCACTGCGACACCGTTCGCCCACCGAGGGCCACCGATTCGAGACGCCAGTTCGCTACCGTCTGCCCGGCGGGGCGGTACAGTCGGCTGATGTGGCCACCCTCGCGTCGCTCGTCGTGAAGGACCTCGCTCTCTCACGTGGCGGTGAGGCGGTACCGGACACGCTCCTCGAACGCGTCCTCCGGAGCAAGGCTACCGTCGAGCAGTTCGTCGAGGCCCGTGCGGACGACGAGGAGCACCTCTACGCCGAACAGCTGTCGTTTCGCGAGGCCGAACAGGCGCTCGTCTTCGGTCACCACAGACACCCGACCCCCAAGAGCCGTCGAGGAATCGCGACACGCCACCGGGCGACCTACGCGCCCGAACTCCGGGGGTCGTTCCCGCTACACTACTTCCGAGCAACACCCGACCTCGTCTCACAGGACTCCGCGCTCGAGCGGAGCGCGGCGGCGTGGGTGAAAGCGGCGTTGCGCGAGGACCCGACGGTCGACGAGTCGTTCGTAGCTGACCACGTCGAGAGCGACGACGTCCTCCTGCCCGTCCACCCGTGGCAGGCGGACTACCTCCTCGATCAGGACCACGTGCAGGCACACCTCGGCGGCGGACTCGACTACCTCGGGGCCGTCGGACGGACGTTCTCCCCGACGACGTCGGTCCGCACACTCTACAGCGAGGACGCGCCGTTCATGGTGAAGTCGTCGTTGAACGTCACCATCACGAACTCCGTCCGGACGAACAAGCGACCGGAACTCGAACGCGGGGTCGCAGTCGCGGAACTGCTCGACACCGAGTTCGGCGACGAACTTGCCGAGGCGTTTCCATCGTTCGATGTCGTCCGCGACCCGGCGTATCTCGCGCTCGACGTCGGAACCGAGCGGGAATCCGGTCTGGAGACCGTCCTCCGTGCCAACCCCTTCCGTGGCGAAGATGCGACCAACGCGACACCAGTGGTGTCGCTCTGTCAGGACGCCATTCGAGGTCGCTCACGACTCGGTCGAATCGTTGTGTCCATCGCCGAACGAGAGGGACGGGATGCGGCGGCAGTCAGTGAGGACTGGTTCCGGCAGTACCTCGCAATCGGCATCCGACCGGTGTTGTGGCTCTACCTCGTCGGCGGCGTCGGCGTCGAAGCCCATCAGCAGAACTCGGTGCTCGTCCTCGACGACGGCTACCCGAGCGAGTTCTACTATCGCGACAACCAGGGGTTCTACCTCCCCGAATCGCAGTCCGAGCGCGTCGACGACTACCTGCCGGGCGTCGGAGAGCGTGCGGACACGGTCTGTGCGGACGCGCTCGCCGACGAACGGCTCCGCTACTACGTCGTCCTCAACAACGCGCTGGACGTGGTCAACGCGTTCGGATGCGCGGACCTCGCGGACGAACGCCGACTGCTCGACGTCCTCCGCGAGGAACTGGAGGCCATCCGCGAGGGGTACGACCGCCCCTCGTCGTCGCTGCTGGATACGCTCCTCACCGAGGAGACCGTCCCGTGCAAGAGCAACCTGCTGACCCGGTTTCGCGGACTCGACGAACTGGAGAACGACCTCGAGAACCAGTCCGTCTACACTGACGTCGAGAATCCAATTGTCACCGAGGTGGACCCATGACGGGACCTGACGCGACTATCGCACGCGAGTACGACTACCAGACGTTCGACCGGCGCATCGACCGCACGATATCGCTCCGCCAGGCGTCGATGGAACGCGACCTCGGTCGACTCCATCGGTGGCTCGGCAGCGATCACGTCGAACCCTACTGGCAACTCGACCTGCCACTGCCCGCGTTCAGGGCGGCTCTCCGCGACAAACTCGCGGACGACCACCTGACCCCCTACGTCGGCTGTCTCGACCACGTCCCGATGAGCTACTGGGAGTGCTACTGGGCGGCCGAAGACGACCTCGCGAACCACTACGACGCCGACCCGAACGACCAGGGCGTCCACCTGCTCATCGGACCCGAGGAGTACCTCGGGCACGGCTACGCGCGTCCCCTGTTGTGCGCCGTCGTCGCCATGCAGTTCCGTTCCCCCGGAACCGACCGGGTGGTCGCAGAGCCAGACACCCGGAACGAGCGGGCCATCCGCGTCTTCGAAGAGGGTGGCTTCGAGCCCCGTGAGGAGTTCCACTTCGAGGAGGCCGGGAAGGACGCCCTGTTGATGGTCTGTGAACGCGAGCGCTTCGAGTCGGCCGTCCTCGCCGATGGGGCTGCCGCGCCTTCGCTGGGGGTGAGCGACGATGACTGACGACCACGTGTACGACGTTGTCGGTATCGGCGTCGGTCCGTTCAACCTCGGGCTCGCGGCGATGCTCGACTCGGTCGAGGAGGACGTCGACGCCGCATTCCTCGAACGTGACGCCGAGTTCCAGTGGCACGAGGGGATGCTCCTCGACGGGACGACCCTCGAAGTCCCGTTCCTCGCGGACCTCGTGACGCTCGCGGACCCGACCAGCGAGTACAGCTACCTCAACTACCTGCGTGAGACGGGCCGGATCTACGAGTTCTACTTCTACGAGACGTTCCAGATCCCGCGCCGGGAGTACAACGACTACCTGCGGTGGGTCGTCGAGCGACTCGACACCTGCCAGTTCGGCCGTGAAGTGACCGACGTCCGCTGGGACAACCGGGGGGCACACTACGTCGTCACCGCGCGCGATCCCGGAACTGGTGAGGAGTTCGACTACCGCGCCGAGAACCTCGCGCTCGGAATCGGCTCCGTCCCGCACGTCCCCGAGGCGTTCCGAGGACATCCAGAAGACGACGTCTTTCACACGGCCCGGTACCGACACAACCGCGAGCGGGTGCTGGGGGCGGACAGGGTAACGGTCGTCGGGTCCGGGCAGAGTGCCGCCGAGGTGTTCCACGACCTGCTGAGCCGTCAGTCGGACTGCGAGTACCGTCTCGACTGGCTGACGCGCTCGGAGGGGTTCTTCCCGATGGAGTACTCGAAGCTCGGCCTCCAGCACTTCTCCCCCGAGTACGAGCAGTACGTCTACGACCTCCCACAACCCGTCAAGGACGACTGCATCCCGGACCAGGACCTGCTGTACAAGGGCGTCGACCCCGACACGAGCGCCGAGATATACGACCTGCTCTACCGCCGCTCCATCGGCGGCCGAGAGCCCGACGTCGGGCTCTTCGCGATGACGGAACTCCGGGATATCGAACCCGTCGGCGACGCGTACGCCCTCGACTGCCACCAGTGGCAAGCCGAGGAGTCGTTCGTTCACGAGAGCGATGTCGTCGTCCTCGGGACCGGATACGAACGCCCCATCCCGGGCTTCCTCGAACCGCTCGAGGACGCCATCGGGTGGGACGAGAGGGGTCGGTTCGGGGTGACGAGGGACCACCGCCTCGAGATCGCCCTCCCGGGGGACGTCTTCCTCCAGAACGCCGAACTGCACACCCACGGAGTCGGGGTTCCCGACCTGGGCCTCGGATGCTACCGGAACACACAGTTCGTCAATCGCCTCGTCGGCCGCAGCGCCTACCCGGAGGACGTCGACACCGTCTTTCAGGACTTCTCGGTCGAGCGATTCGTCGAACGCGCACCGAACGCTTCCCCACGCGACAGGAGCGAGACCACCGGTACGCCGACACAGGACGACTGACGATGGACCCGAACGACACCACGCGACGGGACGCACTGGACGCCGAACACTGGGAGACGGTCGAACGCCGTCTCCTGACGAAGGTGGTCGAGGAGTTCTCCTACGAGGAGATTCTCACCCCGCGGGAGGTCGCCGCAGGCGACGACCGCTCGGCCTATCGATTCGACCTCGGCGAGACCGGGTATCGCTTCGAGGCGACCGAGCGACTGATGGACAGCCTCCACGTCTACGGGGAAACCATCGAACGTCGGGCGGGCGGTGGGTGGGAGCCGTTGAGCGACCCGCTCCGGTTGCTGCGTGACCTCGGTGAGACGACGGACCTCGATGGACTCACCGAGGGGAACCTCGTCCGGGAGTACAAGCGGACGCTACTCGCCGACGCCCACATCGAGGCACGCAGGCAGGACCGGGACGGGTTCGACCCGACGACCCTCGGCTATGCCGCCCTCGAAGGTGAGATGAGCGGACATCCATGGATCACCTACAACAAGGGTCGACTCGGCTGGGGGTACGACGACTACAGGGCGTACGCCCCCGAACAGCGGGAGTCAGTGAGGCTCTCGTGGGCCGCAGTCAGCAAGGAGCGAGCTGAGTTCGCCAGCACCGATGACGTCACCCACGACTCGCTCGTTCGGTGCGAACTCGGCGAGCACTACGACGTGTTCCGCGACCGCCTCGCCGCGCAGGGACTCGATCCGGACGGGTACTACTTCCTCCCGGTCCACGACTGGCAGTGGGAGAACAGTATCGTCCCGCTGTTCCCCGGTGACATCGCCGCCGCCGACATCGTCCCGCTGGGCGAGGGCCCCGACGAGTACCTCCCGCAGCAGTCCGTCCGGACGTTCGTCAACGTCGACGACGCGGAGAAGCACCACGTGAAGGTCCCGATGCGCATCCTCAACACGCTCGTCTGGCGGGGTCTCCCCGGCGAGCGAACGGAACTCGCGCCGACCGTCACGGAGTACATCCGGGGCATCTACGAGGACGACGAGTTCCTCCAGCGCGAGGGACTGATCCTTCCCGGTGAAATCGCGGGCGTCAACTACGACCACGGGGACTTCACCGATATCGACGGCTCGCCCTATCAGTACCACGAGCTACTGGGCGCGGTCTGGCGCGAGTCCATCTACACGTTCCTCGACGACGACGAGCGGGCGGTTACACTCTCCGCGCTGATGCACGTCGACGGCGAGGGGGTGCCATACCTCTCACGGCTCGTCGAGCGGTCGAGACTCACGCTCGACGAGTGGCTGGCGGAGTTCTTCGACACCCTGTTGCCGCCGCTCTTGCACTTCCTCTATCGCTACGGGACGGTGTTCTCGCCGCACGGCCAGAACACCATCCTCGTCGTGGAGGACGGGATTCCGGTGCGACTCGCCGTGAAGGACTTCGTCGACGACGTGAACGTGAGCGACCGACCGCTCCCGGAACTCGAATCGCTCCCCGACGAGATGCACGACGTACTGCGGAAGGAGCCACCGGAAGGACTCTGTCAGTTCGTCTTCTGTGGGCTGTTCGTCTGCGTCCTTCGGTACGTCGCGGACGTCCTCGAAACCCACGAGGGGTACGCCGAAGAGCGCTTCTGGACACACGCCCGCGAGACGATTCTCGGCTACCAGAGCCGGTTCCCGGAACTCGAAGAGCGTTTCGAGCTGTTCGACCTGCTCAAGCCGGAGTTCACGAAACTCACCCTCAACCGGAACCGCATCTTCGACACCGGATACGACGATGCGCCCCACCGCCCACACGCGTCCGAACACGGCACCGTGACGAACGCCCTCCACGAGGTCGGAGGGCAGTCCGCCGACGTGACGAACACGTCGGGGACGGGAGACGACTGAGCGCGGACGAGCCGTAGCCGCTCTGTGTGTCCGGCGGTCTGCCGGATACGTCCCTCGCTACTCCTCGCGGTCGGTCCAGAAGTCGAAGCTCCGCCCCGGGGCGAACACGTCCAGTCCGACGGCCGGGGCCTCGCCAGCGTTCTCGACGCGGTGGGACTCCCACGCGTCCAGCCAGACGGAGTCGTACTGTTCGAGGACGACGGTGTCGTCCTCGGTGTGGACGGTCAGTTCGCCGGCGAGGCAGAGACAGACCTGCTCGTTCTCGTGGTCGTGCATCGGGGAGGTGTGCCCCGGCGGTTTCTCGAAGTACTCGAAGGTGAAGCGGTCGCTGCCCGCGAGCGACACGCGCCGCCAGCCCTCGTCGGGTTCGTAGGTCGCTGCCGCCTCGAAGTCGACGGGTTCCATGGCCGGTTCGCGCCGGGCGCTCGCATCAGTATTGTGGTCGGAACGGTCGGGAGGACGGGAGCGCGCCGCCCGTCTCACGCCCCGGCGGGTTCCCGTGGTGCGGTCAACTGCGCCGTCAGGTCCAGCGTCGACACGATGCCGACGACCACCCGTCCCTCGACGACGGGAACGTGGTGGGCGAGGTGGTCGACCATCGTCGCCGCGACGTCCTCGACGGGCGTGTCGCGCGTCGTCGTCAGCACGTCCGTCTGCATGAACTCCGCGACGGTCGCGTCCGGCGACAGGGTCCCGTCCCCGACGCGCGAACGACGTTTGTCGCCGTGAGGAGCCCCGCGATGTGGCCCCGGCCATCGAGGACGACCACCGCGCCGAGGTCCTCTCCGACGAGTTTCGCCGCGGCGCCGCGGACCGGGGTGTCCGGAACGACGGTCTTCGCGGGGGACCCGGCGTCCACGTCCACCTTCACCGACGCGGTCGTACTCGTCAGTCGCGGATTCGACCAGCTACCGTCGCCACCACTGTGGGTGGCAACTCGTCGAAGTGCCCAACGAATCAAAAACCGTGAAAACGACAGAGATATCCATTCACAGCACCAACTGGGAGGGATTAACGCCCATGTCCGCCATCACGACCACCGGTCTGACGAAGTACTACGGCGATGTCCGTGGCGTCGAGGACCTCTCCTTCGAGGTGCGGGAGGGGGAGGTGTTCGGTTTCCTGGGGCCGAACGGGGCCGGGAAGACGACGACCATCCGGACGCTGATGGGCTTCCTGTCGCCCACCGAGGGGACGGCGACGGTCCTCGGGGCGGACATCACCGACGCGGCCGCACTTCGGGAGGCACGCGCGCGCGTCGGCTACCTGCCGAGCGAACCGGCGTTCGACGAGACCGTCACCGGCCGACGACTCGTGGAGTACCACGGGTCCCTGCGCGGTGACGTGCGAAGCGACGAACTCCTCGACCTGTTCGACCCGCCGCTGGACCGGAAGGTCGGCGAGTACTCGCGGGGGAACAAGCAGATGCTCGCCATCGTGCTGGCGTTCATGCACGACCCGGACCTCGTCGTCATGGACGAACCCACCTCGGGGCTGGACCCCCTCAAGCAGGAGCGGTTCCTCGAGTTCGTCCGCGCCGAACAGGACCGGGGGAAGACGTTCTTCTTCTCCTCGCACATCCTGAGCGAGGTTCGCAAGGTCTGCGACCGGGTCGGCATCGTTCGGGACGGCAGACTCGTCGAACTGGAGGACGTCGACTCGCTGCTCGACCGGACCGGGAAGACGGTCCGGGCGCGCGTCGGCGGGCCGGTGGCCGCCGCCGACTTCGCCATCGAGGGCGCTCACGACGTCACGGTCGGCGGCGAGTCGTCGACCCCGGTCGCCGCAGAGTCAGATGGGGGGGAGGACGCCGTCACCGTCTCGTTCACCTACACCGGGCCGTACGAACCGCTGCTCACCCACCTGCTGGAGTACGACCTCTACGACCTCACCATCGAGGAGGCGCCCCTCGAAGATGTCTTCATGCGCTTCTACGGCGAGGGTGACGCCGAGGCGGTCGTCGAACGCATCGAATCCCAGCGCGTGCGGGAGACAGAGGCGGCCGATGTTTGAGACGGCCCGCTACGAGTCCGAGCGGCGGCTTCCCGGGGCGGCCGTCGTCGCCCTCGGCCTGTCCGCGCTCGCGGCGATGATGGTCATCATCGCGCCCGGACTGCTCGACCAGTTCGACGTGGAGGAACTCGGCGCCGCGTTCCCGCCGGAACTCGTCGAGGCGATGCAGTTGGAGGTCATCGGGACCATCGAGGGGTTCCTCGCGCTCGAACTGTACTGGTTCGGCTGGCTCCTCGTGTTCGGCGTCTACGTCGCCTACAGCGCCGCCGGGAGCATCGCGGGCGACATCGACGACGGGACGATGGACACGCTGCTCGCCGCCCCCGTCTCGCGGTGGGGCGTCCTCGGCGAGACGTTCCTCTCGCTGCTCACGCCCATCCTCGTCGTCAACGTCGTCGTCCTCGTCGTCGTGTACGTGGGCACCCAGTTCGTCGGCGAACCCGTCGCCGCGGCTGACCTCGTGGCTGTCCACGCCCTCTCGGTCCCGTACCTCCTGTTCTGGGGTGCGTTCGGGACCCTCGCGTCGGTCGTCGCCCCGCGGCGCGTCGTCGCGGAGGGCGTCGCCGCGGGGGCCCTCGTCGCCACGTTCCTCGTCGAGACGGTGGCGGACGGGACGGACCTCGACTGGCTCGGGACGCTCTCGCCGACGCGCTACTACGACCCCGTCGCCATCCTGACCGCGAGCGAGTACGACCTCGTGGGCGCGGGCGTCCTGCTCGCGGGCGCCGCCGCCCTGCTCCTCGCGGGCGGCGCGCTGTTCGCACGGAGGGACGTCTGATGGGCACCGAGACCGGGACGCGACCCGCAGTCGGTCGCCGGACCGGCGGACTGCTCGACGTCGCCCGGTTCGAGGGCGAGCGACGGCTCTGGACGACCGCCGTCCTCGCCGCCGTCTTCGTGCTGTTCGGCGGGATGTTCGTCGCGCTCGCGCCCACCCTCGTCTCGACGAACGCGTACGATGACATCATCGCCTCGATGCCGCCCGCGCTCAACGCACTGCTGGGCTTCGAGAACTTCTCGTCCGTCGAGGGCATCCTCTCCGGCGAGTTCTACACCTTCACGTGGGTCGTCGGACTGGGCGCGTACCTCGCCTACAGCGCCGCCGGGAGCGTCGCCGGCGACCTGAAACACGACCGGATGGACACCCTGCTCGCCGCGCCCGTCTCCCGGACGGACGTCCTCCTCGGGAAGTACCTCGCGCTGTTCGTGCCCGTTCTCGCGCTGAACGTCCTCGTCCCCCTCGCGCTGTACGCGGGGACCGTCCTCATCGACGACCCCGTCTCGCCGACGGCCCTCGCGGCGCTCCACGCCCTCTCGGTCCCGTACCTCCTGTGCTGGGGGGCCGTGGGCCTCCTGCTGGGCGTCGTCGTCCGCGGGGGTCGGACGGCGGGCCGGGTCGCGCTGGGGGTCGTCCTCGCGGCGTGGCTCGTCGAGGCGTTCGTCGTCGGCACCGACGCCGAGTGGCTGGGCGCGCTCTCGCCGATGCGCTACTTCGAGCCGTCAGCGGTGCTCGTCGACGGGACGTACGACGCCGCGGGGGCGGCGCTCCTGCTGGCCGTCGCCATCGTCTGTGTCGCACTCGCCCGGGCGCGCTTCGTGGGGGCGGACCTGTGACTCCCGAGCCGTCTCGCGACCCGGCACGCTCGTCGGTCCACGGACGTGGGGGTCGGTAGATGCGGAGTTTCAGCGACAGCGAACGGACGCGCATTCGCCGGCAGATGCGGGAGACGGGCCGCGAACTGTTCGCCCGGTACGGCCTCCGGAAGACCACCATCGCCGAACTCACCGAGCCGGCGGGCATCGCCACCAGCACGTTCTACCAGTTTTACGACTCGAAGGAGGAGCTGTACCTCGAACTACTGGAGGAGGAAGGCGAGGAGATCGCGGGCCGGCTCGTCGGGAACTCCTTCGAGCGCTACGACGACCCCGAGCGAGCCATCGAGGCGTTCCTGCTCGGCGTGATGGACGAGATAGAGACGAACCCGCTGGTCCACCAGCTCGTGGTGAGCGACGACCTCGACGCCCTCCGGGCGGAGTTCTCCGACGAGGAACTCGCCGCCGAACAGGACCGCGACGTCGCATACTTCCTGCCGTACGTGACGGCGTGGCACGAGGCGGGACGGGTGGCCGGCCCCTCGCCGGAGGTGGTCGCCCACGCCATCCGGTCGGTGGCGCTGTTGACCCTCCACGAGGAGGACATCCCGCTGTACGACGACGTGAAGGAGGCGCTCGTCACCGCCGTCGCGCGGGGGTTGACCGTCCGGAGCGAGGACCGCCGATGAGCACCGCCCGGTTCGACCTCCCCCTCTCGGAACACCACCAACGGCTGGCGAGTCGGGCGATGCAGGTGGGCATCGCGCTGATGCTCGCCCTCGGCGTGGTCACGCTGAACCTGAGCGTCGTCGTCAACGGGGGTCTCGCGCTCGCGGCGACGGCGCTGCCCGCCGTGTTGCGCCGGGATTACCGCCTGCCGCTGAACGCCGGCCTGACGCTGTGGATCACGAGCGCGCTGTTCCTCCACACCGTCGGGATGTTCGGGTTCTACGACGACCTCTGGTGGTGGGACCACATGACCCACACCCTCTCGGCGACCATCATCGCCGCGACGGGCTACGTCGCCGCCCGCGCGGTCGACGTCCACTCCGAGGACATCCACCTCCCGCGAGGGTTCCTGTTCGTCTACATCGTGCTGTTCACGCTCGCGCTCGGCGTGCTCTGGGAGGTCATGGAGTTCGCCGTCCGCGTCGGGGCGGACGTGCTCGGCCTCGACCCGGTGCTCATCCAGTACGGCCTCTCGGACTCGCTGCTCGACCTCGTCTTCGACACCGTCGGAGCCGTCGTCGTCGGCCTGTTCGGCGCGGGCGTCTTCGGCGGTCTCACGGCCGCGCTCGCCCGACGCCTCGACGCCGCGCGCGGCCGACAGCGCGACTCCCCGCGGTCGTCGCGAACAGGGACAGACGAGGCGTCGTCGCACGTCCCCCTCGACGCCGCGCTCAGCCGCGACCGGTCGAACGCCCGACGCTCTTGGCTGGTGACCGCCGCGCTCGGCGCCGTGGTCGCCGCCACCCTCGTCCGCGGGGACCTCCTCTGGGCGGGGTTCGCGACGGCGGCCACCTGTTTCGTGCTCGTTCCGGCGGCGGTCTACCGCACTCCGCGGGTGATGCCGCCGTGGCGACTGCTCGTGCTCCTCCTCGTGCCGGTGGTCGCGCGAGCGGTCGCCCCCGAGGGGGTCGTCGGGAGCCTCGGGACGTACCTCGCCGTCGCGGCGGTCGCGCTCCTCGTCGCCGTCGAGATTCACCGGTTCACGACCGTCGAGATGACGCCGTGGTTCGCCGTCGTGACCGTCGTCGTGACGACGATGGCCGCGGCGGGCGTCTGGGCGGTCGTCCGCTGGCTCGCCGACCTCTTCCTCGGGACGCAGTTCCTTCTCGTCCCGGGCCTGACCGAGGCGCAGATCGAAGACGACGTCATGTGGGACTTCGTCTACTCGACGGTCGCCGGCGTCGCGGCCGGCGTCGTCTTCGAGTACGGCTTCCGGCGCGGCGAGGGCGGGGAGGCGGGGCTGACCGAGTGACTGCTCCGGCTCCCCGAGTCGGACCTCAGAGCACGCGGAACACGCGGACCGTGTCGCGCTCGCTCGGTTCGCACAGCAACTGCGCGAGGCCGCGTTCCGAGAAGACCCCTTTCCAGTTGCGGTGGAACAGCGGGAAGTCGTCGTTGACGTAGCTCACCTCGTGGTCGCCCCGGCCTCGTTGCGGGCTGTTTCCCTCGTTCTCCCCGGTGACGAGGAGGTCCGCTGCGACGCGCACCAGTTCGTTGAACACCCACTCGTCGTCGGGGTGGACGTGCTGGAGCGTCTCGACGGAGTAGACCACGTCGAAGGCGTCGTCGGGGAACTCCGGGACGAGGTCCTCGATGGCGCCGGTGTGGAACGTCCCCGTCTCGGCGAGGCGCGGGTACCGGTCGGCCATCACGTCGAAGGATTCGTCGTTGATGTCGATGCCGGTGAGGTTCTCGTAGCCCGCTTCGAGGAGGTGGGCGAGGTGGCGGCCCGAACTACAGCCTACTTCCAGAATCGCGGCGTCCTCGTGGGCGTAGTAGTCGAGGACCGTCGCGAGCGTCCGACTCACCTCGTTGGGGCCGATGCGGGCGTAGTAGGCCGGCGAGAACTCCTCGGAGCGCTCGGCCCACCCGCGCCGGTTGTCGTCGGGGTCCATATCGGAGGTGCGTCGTCGAGTGGGTTAAGCGCAGTCGTCCGTGGCGAGGTCCCTCCCGTCGCTCGTCGGCCGCACGTCGGAGTCGGGAGTCGGTCGACATCGGTCGCACACAGAGGAGATTAGGCGAGTATAATTTTCTATTTAGATGTGAACTATTACGCTATTCGGTCATTTTATATCGACCAACCATGGACGACTCGAGCGCCCCTCGAACGCACCATCCACTCACGCGGCGACGCGCCATCGCCGCGTGAGCGGGAGCACTCACCACCGGACTCGCCGGGTGTACGGGTGGTGGCGACACCGGAGACGGCGGCACCACAGAAGGCAGTACCCCCTCGTCGGGGTCGGGCGGCGACAGGGCGGACGACGACTCCATCGTCGCCGACGACGACAGCCACGCGGAGACCGGAGTCCGTCGCGGGCGCCGGCACTTTACGCTCGCGGCCCGTAGTCGGCGACGATGACTGGACACTACCGACGACCCGCGCGGGTGACGGGCCGATGAGCCCCGACATCCCCGACCCCGACGACCTGACCGGACGGGACGTCCTCCGCGACCGCCTCTCGCACGTCGAAGTGGGTGACGAGGTCACCCTCCACCTCGATGACGGCCGTGACCTCGACGGCGAGGTCAGCGAGATCGAGGAGACCCCCGCACACGACGACAGCCCACCGGAACGGGAACTCGTCCTCGAACTGGACGGCGAGGGCTACCGGCTCACGTTCGACCCACGAGCGAGCCACAGCGGCTCGATCGAACTCTATCGACTCGGCGAGGAGACGTTCGACGACCCCGAGGGCGTCATCGAGGAAGTGACGATTCGGGACGACGGGGACGACTGACGTCGCCACCTCTCGTCCGCCGGACCGCACGGTTCCACGGTGGAGTAGCTACCCGCGCTGCCGGAGACGGGGTCTCCTCAACGGGGGAGCGAGGGACTGTCGCCCATACTGTCTATTACACATATAGCAAAAGCTCCACGCACGCTGAAATACGCACTACGACATATATTTTGCGCACGGGAGGTGGGTCGGCATTTAGCGCCCGTCCGTCCGCTCCCACGGTGTTCCGCAATGGAGAATCACACACGTCGAAGTCAGCGCGGCAACCGATAATCGTTTTCGGACATGGCCTCGTATATTACAGACATATGATTGTAACGAAGCGGCAGGGGAGATCCGGCTCGGTCGGCCCTCGCGGGACGTTCGAACGGCCGTGGAAGGGGAGCGCGTTCGAAGCTCCCGGAAACACGCTCCGCCGACCCGCCTCCTTCAACACTGGGTGCCCACCGTCGAGAAACGCACGGCGAATTCCGCCACACGGAACGCACTCGACTGCAGCGAGGTGGTGTCGTGAGCGTCATCGAAGGCGTATCCCCGGACCAGTTATCACGGATTCGAAGCTCGATATGTCGTCTCCCGTCTCGAATCACGGAACGAGTGGTCGCACTCGGGGACTCCTCCCGTAGACTTATCGTCGAACTCGTTCGATGGCGACTGTGAAAGAGTACCAAGCCCAGCTCTCGACGTACGACGCCACGTCGGTCACCGTTCGCGGCCACGACCTGACGGAGGACCTGATGGGCGAGTCGGACTTCGGGAGTACGACCTACCTCGTGCTATCGGGTACCCCCGCCGAGAACGGCGAGGGACGCCTCGTGAACGCCATGCTGGCCTCGCTGATGGTCCACGGCGTGACCCCGCATGCGCTCGCGGCGCGCTTGACGTACTTCGCCGAACCCGACTCCATCCAGGGCGCCGTCGCCAGCGGTCTCCTCGGTGTCGGGACGCGCTACGTGGGGGCGATGCAGGAGTGCTCCGAGGTGCTTCAGGCGGCCGCGCGGCGCGGCGCTCGGTCGGTTCGCCCATCCCCACTCGTGTCCCGGCTGGCAGGACATCCTCGACTACTCCGTCGTCGACTCGACGGGGTCCGTCCCGGAAGAGCGCCTCGAGGAACTGAAGTGGCAACACCGCGGCTCCCAGCGGGCGGCGACGAACGACCTCCAGGCCTGGGCGGACCACGACGTCACCGACGAACTCGGCGAGGCGAAGTGTCCCGTCTTGCTGGTTCGCGGGGTGGAGGACTTCTTCGTTCAGGACGACGTGTTCCGGACGACCGTCGACGAACTGCCGGAGGTGACGGCCGAAGTTCTCGACGGCGTGGGGCACTACCCGATGATGGAAGCGCCGGAGCAGACTGCGGCGGCCATCACGTCGTTCCTGAAATCGGTGGGGTGAGTAGCCGGGGGTCTGCGGGGAGCGGTGGATACACCGAGAGTGACGTACCCGGACGCGACCGACGTCCGGGCCGCACCCGAGGGTCTTCGGGCGGCAGGTAGGGGCTCAGACGCTGGAACGCCGACGGCACCGTTCCGGACGTCTCGCGGTGAGTCGGTGCCGGGCCGCTCCGGTTCGCCCGCGCGTCGTCGAACGGGGGAGGCGGACCCCCGACCGGTCGGGAAGGGTATCACATCAGCGGACGGTTGTGCCCTCGTCCCGGGGGTCCATCGGCGTAAGCTCTCGAGTCGAGGAGCCACCCGCGGTGCGGACCCTCGTCCCCGTCCGAGTTATCGCCGAATGGACCGCTCGTAGAGATTCCGCCGGACTCGGCCCTCCCGGCAGCCACCGCCGCCCGGTTGCCGGAACGCCGGACCGTCCGTGAACCGGGAAGAGCACGCGAAATCTCCCGTGTCGCGGGACACACCGCTTCGCCGACCGGACAACCGAGTGCAACCATCTCCCGGTGTTTTGGCGGCCGAGTACTACGATACGTATGGACCGAACGCCCGTCGGGTCGGTTGTCGACCGGACGTCGAATCGAACCCCGACGACAGGCCGACCGGCCGACGCGCCCGCAGTGTCTCTCGTCCTCCCGACGTACAACGAGGCATCGAACGTGGTCACCGCCATCGACCGCTGTGTGGCGGCACTGACCGGGTACACGTTCGAACTCATCGTCGTCGACGACCACTCGCCGGACGGGACCAGCCGACTGGTTCACTCCCGGTACGGGACCGACGACCGCATCCGCCTCATCGATCGGCGGGAGCGAGGACTCGCGGCCGCCGTCGTCGAGGGGATTCGCGAATCGACCTACGACTGGTGTATCGTGATCGATGCGGACCTCCAGCACCCGCCGGAGTACCTCCCATCGCTGGTGGCCGCGTTCGATGCGGACGTCGACGTCGTCGTCGGGAGCCGGTACGTCGAGGGGGGCGCTATCGAGGGGTGGTCACTCGCCAGACGACTCGTCAGCCGCGGCGCCACCGCGCTCGCCAGACGCGCCCTCCCGCAGATACGGGGCGTCGCCGACCCCCTGAGCGGGTTCTTCGCGGTGCGCCGAGCGCGCCTCGACGACGTCGAACTGGCACCCATCGGGTACAAGGTGTTGCTCGAACTGCTCGTAGCGTGTGACCCCGACCGTGTCAGGGAGGTCCCCTACGTGTTTCACGAACGCGAGCGGGGGGAGTCGAAGCTCAGCCCCGTCGAGTACGTCCAGTTCCTCCGCCACCTCGCCCGCCTGCTGCGACGGGCACGGAGCGCGGCCGCGGACGCGAGGGGCGGAGAGCCGACGTCGAACCCGACGGCGCCGACGGGCGATGGGTGGGGTCGTCACTCCAGGTAACCGAGGTCCCGAAGGCGCTGTTCGGTCGTCGCGTCCCGTGGGTCCCGTCCGGCGTTCGAGTCGTCGCCCCCGAGCGTCGACCGGACTCGTTCGCGGCGCTCGGCCATTGTCGCCAGCAACGGCTCCCAGTCCGGGCCGACGAGGTCGACGGAGGGGATGGGGGTCGATTCGCCGGGGTCGGCGACGAGGTCGTACCCCCGGCGGCCCGTTCCGTCTTCGACGACTTTCCGCCCCGGGAGTCGCACCGCAATCTGGAGTGCGTCGGGGGCGACCCGTCCGGGCGTCGTCCGGGTCGAGGCCACCTCCGAGACGGCCACCCGGTCCACACCGGTCGCACCCTCCACCAGCGGTCGGAGCGACCGGCCGGTGAACGTCGGCGGCGGGTCGACGCCGGCGTACTCGAGAATCGTCGGGGCGACGTCGACGTGGCGGACCTGCGCGTCGACGCGACGGGGGACGACGGGGGTACCCGCCGGGGGACGGACCAACAGCGGGACGTGGAGCAGTTCGTCGAACAGCGCGGGTTCGTGTCCGACCTGCCCGTGTTCGAACAGCGCCTCGCCGTGGTCGGCCGTGACGACGACCAGCCACCTGTCGTCGACTGCGCGCAGGAGGTCGCCGACCCGTTCGTCGGCGTGGTGGACGGAGGCGGCGTACAACCGCCGGACCGCCTCCCGCTCGGCGGCTGAGAGCGCGTCCGGCGTCCGCTGGGCGCGTGTCGTGAGCGCGACGGCGTCGACGGACGGCGGGACGCCCGCCCACTCCCGGTGGCGACGGGGCGGTGCGTAGGGGGCGTGTGGCGAGAGCAGATGGACCCAGACGAACCGGTCGCCGTCACTCGCTGCGAGCAACCGACGGGCGACGTTCACCTCGTCGTTCTCTCCCCGGAGGCGCTGCATCGGCCCCTGCATCCGCCGGAACAGGGTCTGTGCCGCGCGGTACATCGGATGGTCGAGGCCGAATCGGTCGATGAGCAACTCGCGCACCCGGTCTGCGCCCGGCGCGCGGAACTCGCCGACGTCGCGGTAGTCGTCGTAGCCCCGGCCGTAGCCGTACTTCGCGCCGAGCCAGGGGTTCCCGTGGACGCCGATACAGCGGTACCCCGCCGCGTGCAGGGGTTCGCTCACCAGCGGCCGCTCGGGGGAGATGCGCTCGTAGCCGCCGTGGTCGAGCGGTAGCGTCGAGGTGAACAGCGCCGGAAAGGCGTACGGGGTCGACGGGCCGTGGCTCACCGCCTGCGTGAAGACCACGCCGTCGGCTGCCAGCGCGTCGAGGTTCGGCGTGTACTGCCGGTCGGCGGCTCCCGCGAACGAGGCGTGGGAGGCCCGCCACGCGTCGATCGTGACGAGAAGGACGTTCATCGCCCCTCGAACCCCGCTCTCGCGCCCTCCGTCGACGCGTTCGAGGGCCGGCCGACGTAGCGGATGTCGACGCGTTCGAGGTGGACGACCCCCTCGCCGCCGGCGGCCGCCCCCCGGAACTCCACCCGGCCCGTCAGGGAGTCGAGCGTGAACCGCACCGCGACGTCCGTCCAGCCGTCGGTGTCGCCGACGACTTCCCGCTCGATGACCCGGTGGTCCCGACCGACGGCGACGTTCAGCGCCACGACCGGTTCCTCGCCCGACCCCGTCACGTGGAGGCGGTACCTCGCCTCGTACGTCCCCGGGAGCAGTCGGACGTACGGGCCGTACCAGAGCTGGCCGTTCCCGGCGTCGGGACCGGAGACGGTGGCGACGAGTCGGTCACCGACGACCTGTGACGTACCCGTTCGAAGGTCGGTCGCGGCGAAGCGGAACGCCGGCGCGTCGCTGGTGACCCCGAGCACCGGTCCGACGTATCCCCGCTCGAAGAGCCACACGCCGTCCTCGTAGCGGGAGAGTCCGTACTCCGAGCCGAGTCGGTCGCCGAAGACCTCGACGACCGTCACGGGCCAGTGGTCCCGACCGAGTGCCGTATCGACGAGGACGTAGTCGGGCGAGATAGGACCGTACAGCCGTTCGTACTCCCGGAACTCGAAGGGCGCTACGACGAAGGAGGCGTCGGAGCGGGTCGCGACGTGCGGGTAGACGTCGTTCTGGACGACGAGGGAGGCGTCGGGTGGGACCGCGTCGATGGCCGCCCGCAGCGTGGCCTCGTGGTCGTCGTCGATCGTCCGGGGGTACTGGGTGTTCCCGCCCGCGATGACCGCGAACGCGCCCGCGTTTACCAGCAGAAGGCCGAGGGCGAGCGCGACCACACCGTGCCGCGAGAGACGGCCCGTCGGCCACGGGACGGGACCGGGACGCCCACGAGCGAGCACCCGGAGCGCGCCGACGTAGAGGAACGGGAGGAGATACAGCGGGTAGTGCGCCCCGAACTGGTAGTAGGCGGGCTTGCTCGAGAGGAACCACGCGAACAGCAGGAAGGGCGCGAGCGCACCGAGGGACACCTCGTCGTACAGGGCGAGGAACCCGACCGGCAGCAGGAACGCGATGAAGAAGACCGCCTTCCGCTGCCAGTTGGCGCCCACCGTCCGCACGACGACGTCGGGGTCGCCCAGCGCCGCCGAGACGAGGTCGACGGCCGAGACGCGCATCCCCGGCACGAGGGGCTGAAGCGGCACCGCGAGAACGCGTTTCGGGATGCCCGACGCGACGCTGAACTGGGCGATGACGGCCCCAGTGACGACGTACAGCACCACTGCCAGCGCCGCCCCGGCGACGATGAACGGAAGTCCGTCGCGGTGCTCCCCGGTGCGGAGCGTACCGACGAGGAGACCGACGAGTGCGGCGCCGGCGACGAGGACGACGAACTCGTTGGTGAGCATCGCCAGTCCGAGCGCGACGAGGAAGGCGACGTAGCGACGGCGGGCGTACGCGTGAAACGCCACGAAGACGAACAGCGGCAGCAGTATCTGCTCCTGAAAGTCGAACGCCCACGCGGACCACAGGAAGGGATTGAGGGCGTACGAGACCACGACCAGTCCCGCGACGCGGTCACTCACGTGGTGGCGCGCCAGCGACCAGAGCACCGGAACGCTGGCGGCGAGCACCGCCGCCTTCGAGAGCAACAGCGTCTCGGGGTAGGGTGCGAGCGCGAACACGGGGAGAAACACCAGCAGCGTGAGCGAGAAGTGAGCCCCCCAGTACTCCCCGCCGGGGTGGTCGGGCCGGAACTTCCCCTGGAGGAGGAATCCGTCGCCGTTGAGCGTCGTCGAGAACATGTGGACGTACGAGCCGAAGTCCGCGCCGGTGAGCTGGAACTCCCGGTAGAGCACCACGGTGTACGCGGAGAACCCGACGAAGAGGAGTCCGGAGAGCGCGAGTACCGACCACGTCGAGCGGTCGATACGGCGCCCACGGCCGACGACGGCGTCGAGCCATCCGCCCGCCCGGGTGACGATTCCTCGTCGGGAAGCGGCCGCCGGGTCCGACCCCCGACCGTTCGGGCCGCCGGTGGAGCCCTCGGGGGAGTGCGCGCTCGAACGCGACTCGTCGGCCCGCCACACCCACCGTTCGCTCGCGCCGAACCCCCAGAGCACGCCGACGGCGATAGCGAGGAGGTTGGCGAGCAGGTAGTGAAGGCCGGCGAGTTCGACCAGCGCGACGAACGACCCGTAGCCGACGAGGACGCCGACGGCGCGCGTCAGGAGGTACTTCCCGCCGCGTACCGTCCACGCGCGGCGACCCGGTTCGCCACGGTCGCGCCACGTCCACGAGTCGTTCAGCTGGTAGTTGACGGCGATACTCACGAGGCGGCTGAGCGCTCCTCCGATGACGTAGGAGATGCCCGCCACGCCCGTCGCGAGAAACAGCACGCTCTGGTTGACGCCGACCCCGACGAGTCCGACGAGGAGGTACCGGACGAACCGAGCGTACGACTCGCGCGACCGGGGGGTCGAGGTCGACTCGTGAACGCTCACGCCAGTCGCCCTCGGGAGGCCCGGTCGAGGCGCGGAGGGACGCGGGCGGGGTCGTCCTCTCCGGACGACAGCAACAGGCGTTTGAGCCGGGGGTACACTACGTCGACGCCGTGTTCCTCGCCCAGCCGTCGCGCGATCCGACACCGGCGGACGTAGTCGTCCCCGGCCTCCCACTCCCGGCGAAGCGTCTCGATGGCGTCGACCATCTCACGAACGCTCCCGCGGCGGAGCACCGCCCGGCCGTCGCCGAGGTGCGTAGGGAGGGGCGTCGTGACGACGGGGGTGCCACTGGCACACGCCTCGTTGATGACCATGCTGTCCGTGTCCACCCGCGCCGGGTGGAGGACGACGTGCGCTCGCGCGTACGCCCGGGAGAGGGCGTCTTCGTCGAGGAACCCGAGACCGAAGACGCTCGGGTCGTCGCTGGTCCCGGTGGCGACGACTCGCGTCCCCTCGGGGAGGCGAGCAGCCACCCGACACGCGGTGTCCCAGCCCTTCTCCGGGATGTGTGCCGCCGCCACGAGCACGGTGAACTCGTCGGCGAGGGGCGCACGGTCCGGGTGAAACCGCTCGGTATCGACGAAGTTGGGGATGTAGTGGGTGACGGGGTGCGGGGAGTCGTAGACGGGGGAGACCGCGTGGACGGCGTCGAAGCGCGCGAGGTCCCAGCGGCCGATGGCGCGGTAGAGAAGTTTGACGGCCGTCGGGACCGCCCCGTAGTGGGGTTCGTACAGACGGTCGGTGACGTACACCCACGAGTGGATACCGGCGATGGTCCGCGGCGCGCCGGCGAACGGGAGGTGCGCGAGCGGCATGTAGAGGACGTAGGCGGTGTCGAACGCCGAGAGGTCGTGTCGCCACGCCTCGTGGTAGGGGACGCGCGCGTCGAGGACGTCGCGGACCGCGACGCGGCGCTCGCCGCCGGGGAGATAGGGGAGCGCCCGGACCGCTACGTCCACGCCATCGGCGGCGAGGCGGTTAGCGAGTTCCGCGACCCACTTCTCCCCACCACGGTAGTGCGCGAGGGAGATGTGCGGACAGAGCGCCACACGCGGGCTGGGACCGTCGTGTCGATTCGACGAGTTCATTTCACTGGGCTTCCGGAGGTGACGGGCGGATTTAACTCGTACCCGCCTCGTTCGGTCCGTCAACACCGTCACGCTCCCGGTTACGACCGAACGGATGGGCGACGGACGACGGCCCGTGGCCCCCGTCCGCGAGAGCGACACCCGTGACTGCTCCCGACCGCTCGCCCCCCTCCGATATCGGGAGAGCGGTGGTGTGCCGGCCGATAGTCCGCGCCGCCAGCGAGACGCCTGAACTCGGGAGCCCCCACCACTCCCGAAGCGCGGAGGGGAGTCCACCGCTGTCGGGGACGGGAGGGCGAAAATGTGTATCGCGAGATAGAGTTTACGTGTTCGGGCTGCGGGCCGATTCGCCCCCGGTGACCCCCAAGAGTGGCGTTTTCGGCGGTCACAGGGTCATCGCACAGTCACTTTGCTGTAGCGCGATACAACAAAGTAAATTCTGGCGGGGGCTTGCCGTATGTCGACTGCAACTCGTACTCAGAATCCTTCTGATCCCTGGAGAGTAGAAATACTGGTTCAGAGCCTGTAGAAGCGACCTATTCGGTGTATCCGCGATGGAAGACGAAGAGGCTGATCAGTCCTGGTCGAGCGTATAGCCCATCTGCAGGAGTTCGTCGAGAACATCCTCACGGTTGCGGAGTGCCGCCCGATAAACGGCTTCTCGGAGGTCGAACTTGGGGACGTCACGGCCAAGTGCTGACTCAACGCCGGTGATCAATTCGCGCTCGCCCTCAACGACATCGTCGTGAACGAAGAACGTGAGCCGCTCGTCGCGCTCGAACTGCACCGATTTGTCTTGGATCGCTCGCCGAACGATGTACGACTGTTCGGTAGTTTCCGGTTTTCTTGGCTCGATGGTGCCTGCTTTGGTTCATCATCGATGTCGCTTATCTCTGCTGGCGAGGCGGGCGTTGAAGTCTCGGATTCTTCGGAAGCTGGTGCTGTCTCAGCCGATTCTGCCTCATCATTCTCGTCTGCTTCCTCCGGTTCGTCACCCCACAGATCGTCGCCAGCGCCTGATTTGAGTCCGGTCATGCTTCGACCTCCGTGGCCACCTCGTCGAGCGTTCCTGGCTCAGGAGGGTTCGGTGCCTCGATTCCACGCTCTGTTTACCAGGGCCGCGACGGTGATGCATTCAATCGGGCCCTCATCGAGAAAGCAGAGAGACGGAACGAGCGGTTCATCGACTGATCCGCATCGATATCCCAGGTCCTCACTATCGTCGGGTTGTGGCTGGTAGGGTGCCGTAGAACCATGGACTCCGACGCCAAGTCAGCGTGGAAATGAATTCAACTGGAGTGTTTTGTATCTGGCCAGGAGCATATGGCACGAAGACGAGTGCCTGTATGAATCGCTATGATTGCACTTGCATAATCGACTTGCCAACAGCCTTCGTGTACCCTACATAGACGACTGGTCTGTTGCCTGTAATGTTCGCACGTTGATATCCCGATACACCGCTTAAAAATGACTATCATCGATAGCTATAAATCTTCATGGCAATGAGGATGAACAATGTCGCTCCCTCCTGAAGTGAAGACGTATCGTGACCTCATCGCCTATCAGTACGCTCAGCTCATCGGCGTCGCTGCAGGTATCGACGATCATGGGTTCATCTTTTCGAAATTCTATAAGCTACAAGCTGGAGAGATTGAAATGAGTTCACTCACAAAAGAAGACAAGTATCAGCTTCAGGAAGGGGTCGCATCGTGTATCTACTGCGGCTCGGAGGACGATATCGGATTCGATCACATCATTCCACGGAGTACGGGCGGGCCGGATACGATCAGCAATCAAGTTCCAGCGTGCCAATCATGCAACTCTTCGAAAGGAGACCGTGACGTCATCGATTGGTTCCGAAACCAGAGCTGCCCCATTCCCCGTCTTGTCTGGGGAAAATACCTCAAGCACCTGTACGAACATCGGAAGACAGAGGGGACGCTTGATGAGTCGCTTCCAAACGACGAACGAAATCGGTGGGAAGGGGCTGAGGTAACTCGAACAGTCTCAAAGCGGATTCGCAAACGCTACCGAGATTCGTCAAGTGAGACGCCTATCTCCACAGGGCGCTCCGAACCGGTTAATCGAAGTCTGAGTGAGTTTGGAGCCGAGTGACTATCGAATGGGTGATTGGTAGGTCGGTGGGTGCCACCTCCTGTGGCGACTACGAATACCATCCTTACTGACTCGAATTCGTCATTGAGGGGGTTGGAACCCGCTCTTTTCATGGTACTCTCCACCGGAGTGGAAAGGGCATGGATTCGACTGTTGCCAAAAACCCTCTCTATTCGGGAGATAGGCCAGAGTCAGATGACCTGCGTCGGGTTCTATCCAGCTGGCCACCGGCGGTGCTGCCGCTCAGTCAGTCGGAGGTGATACGCTCATACGCTTTCTTCACCCGAATAAACGTCGCTTCGTCGCCTCCACGGTCAGGATGGTGCTCTTGAACCTTCTCACGATACGCCCGTTTGACCCGTTCTTGATCAGCGCCTGGCTCGACACCCAGTATGAGATACGCTTGCCTGCGTCGTTCGCTTTTGACCTCCGCTGTGTTCTCGAGACGTTCTCTACATGCAGGACAACATTGGACAGTTTGACCGTTCGGCCCGGGTACTGACTTGAGTGACCCATTGATCGTGTCTCCGCACACTTCACATTCTTCGCTAGAAGTGTATTGGCCTGAAGCCGTCCGAGACCGAGACTGCCGTTGCCGGCTTTGATTGTGTGTCTGGTTTCTGTTGCTCGATCGCTGACGAGAGTTCGATTGCTGCCGTCTGTTGTGTTGGCTCGACCGCTTCCGGTGTCGCGACTTCGAGTTGCGGACCTTCGTTCGCGCTATGCTGACCGTGATATCCAACTCATAGAGGTATGTTAGGAGCGTATTCCCATCGACCAAGTCGACGGGCTGATGTGCTTGTTCTGCGGCTTCTCTGGCTGTTGAAGTGAACGTCGAGCTGGTGACGATCACGATTCGTTTGGCCCCTACTGATGTTCCTTCGTTCACTGATTCCTCGACATCAGGCCGACCGACTTTGTTCCCTCTGGAGTATCGCTTGACTTCGATGCCGATTGCCTGATCTCCCCTTCTACCGAGGATATCGATTGCTCGGCCCGGTTTCTGTTGAGCAATGCTGACTTGATAACCACGCTCGGAGTACAACAGAGCGATAAGATGCTCGAACTCTGTAGGGGTAAACGAGAGCAGGTCGTCGTGCGACCACGTTCGTTTGTTGATATGGTTTAACTGGTTTGCTACCGAATTGAGCTGCTCCAACGATAATGTCGAGATTCCATCTTGGATTCGAGCTTTGAACACCCGATGGGTGTCCTCTGTGTAGGAAAGATCCGTCTTCGCCAAGATGTCTTCGACCTCTGCAGCGTGGGTGAGGATCTCCGGGATGAGTTCAAGCCGCCCACTGGTGTGGCGTTCTGACTCTGTGGGCGAGAGCTTTTCAGAGATAACCGACCGCAGAGCGTTGAGATCATAACCGTTCAACTTAGACTCGTATTCGAAGAGTGCGGCAGTTGCATCGAGTGCTGCGTGACAGAACGTACGCTCATCGTTGCCTGCCTCCGACTCTGGCTCAATCACTCGTTGGACGATCGTGTCAAGGTAGTCTAAATCAAATCTCCCGCTAGCTCGCTCTGGAAGAGCACCCATCTTGCGGTCGAACACGGCGGCCGTTTTCAGAGCGGAGCGACACTCAGAAAGTGACCGCTGTAGTGTGTCTAACTCGGAGTTCTGAAGTTGATGACCAAGAGTTCCCGCCCACGCAGATGCAGTAGCCGGCCGGTCGAAGTCTTCGAGTCGTTTTGAGACTTCCGCTAATTTAGGCGCAATCTCCAGTGCTGACTCGATCTGTGCTTCGATGTCACGGTATTCGGGTTCTGTCCGTAGAAGACTCCGTATTGGTGCGCCTGTCCAGTCCCGTTGCAAGCTCTCGATAGCGACTGGAACCTGCTGTATGAGGGCTCGAGGTTCTTCTCCTGCGAGGGGGCCGTCCTCGATTGGATAAGCCTGGCGCAGTTTCTCGAGGCGAGCTTCCAATCTCTGAACTCGGTAGTTTCGAACACTGAATCTACCTCCGGTGTACGAAGCACTCGCGACACCTACGCCGAGTCCTGCTTCAACGACACCGCGAGTTAGTCCTGCGTTGTTCGCCTCTGTTACCGCTGATGAATAGTCTCCTTCCTCGAACGAAGCCCTAGCAGCCTCAACTTTTTCTCCACGACCGAAGAGATCGGCGAGACGATCAGAGACGCTTCCGAAGAGTCCACCAGAGTCAGCGCCTTGGATAGCCTCCATCGCTGCTCCGCGTTGGCCTTGGTGCACAGCGACCCAATTACCGGCTGCCGTGATCACGCCACCATTGGTCGTCCAAAGAAACCCATCCCCCTCCACGAATTCGTAATCCCATACGGTCTTAGCGGTAGTAACATCGAGGCCGAAAAACTGACCATCACGAGTGCCGACATAGAGGAGCCCCCTATCGTGTGTCAGGTCGTAGATCGGTGAAGGGCTCTTCGCCTTCCACTCGATCTGCATGGACTCCTTGTTCAAGGCGTGAACGACGGAGTCGATCGAGTAATACACACGATCGGGGCCTGATGTGAGGTCATCAGTAGTCCCTCCTACCGATCTATTCCATAGGCTCTTTCCAGTCTTTGAGTCGAGCGCGTGCAACACATTGGTATTCGTCATTGCCAGCAAGCGCCCGGTGTCATGATCATATCTCAACCGGCGAACGTCGATGTCGGACCTGCGCCACAACTCCGAACCAGTCGTTTTCTCGCGTCCAACGACATCGCTCGTGTAGATCGTCCACTGGTCGTTTTCCCACATTCGATCCGAGTCAAGATGACACACGACCGAATCGAACGGAAAGAACTGACTGAGATATTCTCCCGTCTTCTCCCATTTCTGAGCCCCCTCTTCCGAATAGACCGTAACTGACCCGTTCGAGATATTATATCGAGAGTCACCCGAGGTACCTACATCTGTAAGATTGAACGAGGAGACAGGTACCGCAGATCCCCACGAACGCCAAAGGAACGAGATGTCCTTCGTCCGTGTCCGTGTCCACCGCTGCTCACCCGTTGAGGGATAGAGGCCGATCAAATTCGGCCCCTGTTGCAAAACTGCTGTATCGCCTGCGAGATATGGCCCAGTAAGTGAATACTCGTGCGAGCGCTCCCATAGGGTTTCGGTGGTCTCCAGATCGATTGCCAATGTTGTTGCTTCGTTGTATTCCGTATTATCGACCGACAGGTACAGCGTACCATCGTAGATGTCTTCTAACGAAACTGCACGGCCGGTAGTCCCTTTCTGCTCGGCAAGTTCCATTCGCCACTGTTCTTCGAGCGGCAGCCCGATCTGGTACTGTGCCGTTTCGTCGGTAGTCGCATCTGACGTCCCTTGGCCCATCGCTCCGATCATTGGTCCTGCCGCGAGCCCCCTCAAAAATCGCCGTCTGGTAGTTTGGCGCCCAAACTCTCGACGCATTGACCTGACGATGTGTTAGACATATAAGAGTGTGCGGGTTTGTGAGTTGCCACTCCCGAATTTCATTTGTTCGTCGCCACTCCTAATCCCGAACCATTCGTAATCGCACCAGCAGTCGTTGGGTACGTTTATCGGACGTCTCACTGGTGTGTATCGGTCGAATTACGTCGATTTTTACATGCGGCTGTTGCGAGGCCTTGACCAGACGAGCAACCGCCCCCTCAATCTGCGTTTGCGTTTGCAGTTGTGTCGTCGAGACTGAGGTGGCCAACGAGCAGCGGGTCGACGGCGTCAAGATTCACCCAGCCGGGGAGCGATACGTCGCCTCGCCAGAGAGCCAACCCGTGGAGCGTGTTTGCACCCTCTTTTCGGCTAATTGTACACCGCGTCTGGGCAGGCTCTAGTCTCGGTTCGATCGCGTATTCCATCCATTCCTCGTGTACACCAGATAGTTTCCCGGTGACTTCTCGTATCAGCTAGGCGTTCACTCATCGCGCGGATGTCCTGTGGACCAGTCATCGGGAACTCTCGGTCTACTTCGTTGGCTCTGGTGCTCATCGCGATGGCTCGTGATATGGGCACTCCTCGGTGTGGACTAGTCGCTCTCGACCGCCGAGAGCACCCAGTAGTTCTCGGTTACATGCTCTACAACGAACGTACCGCTTGCCTCCCTGCGCGAGTGGTTCGACGTGCTCGGTGATCGCTAGCTGCGCTGCGTGGTCAGTCGATGATGCATCTCGTCGCTCGGACTGGTCGCTCGTTTCGCTCATAATCGATCCGAGACTGCTCTGTCGAGCACCCCCGCACCCCTCAGGGGGAAATAAACTGATTGGGCGGTCGCTGGTAAGCGGACCTCGTCCGGTGAACTGGCCACTCCACGTGGACATCTTCAGAATAGGTAGAAGACTCGCCTGAAGGACGACTTTTGGCCGTACTGTTAACCGAGACCCGATACTACTGTATCATTCCTCCGAGAGAACATTGACATACTACCCCGGAGATTGACCAATGGCAGGATCTGACGCCCCCCGACGGACCGCTGACCGACGCCGAGCTCGCGTCATTTCGAGAGGCCCTCAACGCGCTCGAAGAGTGCGTGAGTGCGTTCCTCGCTGAGAGATCCGACCAGACGGCAGGAGAAATCGACGCGGCCGTCGACGAGTACCCGACGGCCGATCCACTCGAGGATCGGCCGATTGACGCCTCGGACGACGACAGCGAATGACGACACTCGACGTGATGATTTTCTAGCAACGAGCCTGGTCGTTTATCACGCCATTGCGCTCTCGGTGCTCTCTAAGAGTAGCGGAGTTCACCACCTGAGAGGAGAGGCTACTGTTAGACGGAGAGCGTGAGTCTATCATGGTCGTTTGCGGTCATCCGTTGGTGGGCAGATGTGAGGATCGGTGTTCCACGCCGCCGACCGTGGTAGGAATAGGCCCTGGTCACCTACCTTGTCAAGGGGTTCGACGAATCACTTGATATCGTCCCACGCGCCGACCTCACTCCGCCGGAGTTCGCCGGTCGCCTGCCAGACGCGCGGGCGGAACGTGATACCGACGAGCACGAGGTAGAACGCGCCGACGAGGCCCATCGTGAGGGTCCCCGGGAGCGCACCGACGGCGGCGCTCTCGGGCCACGTCCCCCCGCTCTCGGGCGTGACGAGGATGCGGAACAACCACGCGCCGAGCAGTACCGTGAACAGGGGGAGGTACACCCGGCGAAGGCGGTGGGCGATCGCCTCCTCGTAGGAGATCTTCGTTCGGGGTTCGCGGTAGTCCCGGGAGAGGCGCGGCCGCCAGTCGGGGTCCTCGATTCCCTGCGACGGGTCCAGCGAGTACGCGAACACGTTGCGCTGGAGGATCCGGACGCGAGAGCGCCACATGTCGTACCCGCGATACCGACGGGCCTCGATGACGAGGAACACCGTCACCATCACGACGCCGACGAGGATGACGTAGTGGGGGCGGTTGGCACTGGAGAACGCGTAGGTGAGGATGGCCGCGATGAGCGTCACCGCCCAGTTGGAGGTCCGGTCGAGGCGCTCGCGCCAGAGCTTCATCCGGTGGATCTCCCCGCGGTAGAGGTGTGCCATCGCCGACCCGGGGGAACTCGACTCCTCGAAGAACCCCCGGCCCATGGTCCGGGCCTCCTCGCTTACCGCGTCGAACGACTCGTCGCAGTCGAACTCGTCCCGCTCGGAGTCGGGTCGCGTTCCTTCGGTCGAGTCGGGTTCGGAGTCGGTCATCAGGTGTACCTCCGCGGCTCGTTCCCGTCCTCGCGAGCGTCGAGCGGTGGGATCACAGCGAATCGAGGACCCGCTCGAACCGCTCGGAGACGTCCTCGGTGATCGGGTCGAGGTCCGGGTTGTCCGCGATGCCGACGAGTCGGCCGGGGTCGACCGCGCTCACGACGACGGTCCCGTCGTCTCGCTCGTAGACGACGACGTTACACGGGAGGAGCGCGCCGAGTTCTATCTCGGCTTCGAGGCCGTCGTAGGCCAGTTGCGGGTTGCACGCGCCGAGGATCCGGTACTGGCGGAACTCCTCCCCGAGCTTTTCGGCGAACGTCGCTCGTACGTCGATATCACAGAGGACGCCGAAGCCCTCGGCTTCGAGGGCGTCGACCGTCCGTTCGACGACGTCGTCGAACGCTCCGTCTGCTTCGGTCTGGGTCGTGTAGGTCATGTGTGTTGGGTGGTCGGTGGTCGTCGGTGAACGGTTCTCGAATCGGGTCGGACGTCGACCGTCCGTGACCCATCCCCTCGCGCGCGCCTCATCCGCGGCGGCGAGTTCGGTCGAGGACCTCTCGTCGGTCCACATCGGTCCTCGCGACCGGCATCGGGCACGGTTCGCCTCCCGTCGTGCATCTCACTGGCGACGTACTCCGGGCGCATCGTCCTCGTGCCGGCTTCTGTATTGGGGATGTTATACAATATTGGCCCTCGGCAGAAAAGTGTGTCGGCTCTCGGGACGACGGCGCACCCCCCCGTCCGACCGTACGCGCGGTGGCCACGCCTCGATGGTTTCGATGGCCCTCGGGCCGGTCGGGGGTAGAGTGGTGGGGAGAGACAGAAACACCGTACACTGCGCCCTCGGCCGTGCGATTCAGCGAGAACGACCGACGAACGCGCGGAGAGGCGTTCTCCGACCCGGGTCCGTGGGAACACGGTGATGGGCGCTAACGGCGGGAGCGCCCGACGGTAGCTTCGACGGCGGGGCGTCCTCGCACCCTCCATCCGCGCCCGGGGCCGGCGGCGCTCCCTCGACTGGTTTCTGCTGGCCGCCGTCTCGCTGGTACTCGGGGGCGCGCGGCCTCCCGCGCGTGGGTCCTCCCCCGCATCCGCCAACAGATTTATGAAGGTGACTCTGCATAGTATTGGATGTAATGAGCAATACCGATATCGAAGCGTCCGAGGTCGCCCGCCGCGTCACCGCCGACGACGCCGAGGACCTGTTCGTTCTCGACGTGCGCAACGAGGACGACTACGAGGAGTGGCCGATCCCCGAGAGCAGGAACCTCCCCATCTACGACGAACTGCTCGACCACGACTTCTCGGGGCTGGAAGACCACCTCGACGACCTCCCGGAGGACGAGGAGATCGCCGTCGTCTGCGTCGGCGGAGTCACCTCCGCCCGTGCCGCCGAGTTCCTCCGCGAACAGGGCTTCGACGCGAAGTCCATCCCCGACGGGATGAACTCGTGGGGACGCGTCCACCGCGAGTACGAACTCACCGACCTCGACGGCGTCGTGCAGGTCGTCCGTCCCGGGACCGGGTGCGTCTCGTATCTCGTCCACGACAGCGGCGAGGCGGTCGTCGTCGACCCCTCCCAGTACCTCGACCACTATCTGGGCGCGGCCGACGAGCGCGACCTGGAAATCGTCGGCGTCGCAGACACCCACGCGCACGCCGACCACGTCTCCGGGGCGCGCCGCCTCGCAGGCGAACTCGACGTTCCCTACTACCTCCACGGCGAGGACGTCGCCGCTCTCGACCGCGTGACCGAACTCGCCGACGGCGACGCCATCGAGGTCGGCGAGCGCGAACTCACGGTCCGGCACACGCCCGGCCACACGCCCGGGAGCGTCTCCTTCGAGTTCGGCGACGCGCTCCTCTCCGGGGACACCCTGTTCCTCCGGAGCGTCGGCCGCCCCGACCTCGAGGACAGTTCCGAGGACGCCGTCCGGACGGCCGCGAGCCGGCTGTTCGAGAGCCTCGATGAACTCACCGACCTCGACGACGGGACCGTCGTCCTCCCCGGCCACTTCAGCGACGAGGAGGTGCGACCGCTCGCGACCGAACTCGGCGAGCTGAAAGCGGAGTCGACGAACGAACTGCTGAGCTACGTCGAGGACGGCGACGAGGAGGCGTTCGTCGAGACCATCGTCGAGAGCCTCGCCGACGAACCCGCGAACTACAACGAGATCAAGCAGATCAACTGGGGCGAGGAGCAACCCGGCGACGACGTCGAGGAACTCGAACTCGGCCCGAACAACTGCGCCGCGAACTGAGGACGAACTCGTCTCCCCATAATGTCGTACACGCAGGGTATCCGACGGAACTGGCAGCAGTTCGCACTCCAGTTGCTCACCGTCTTCGCCGTCGGGCTCACCATCGGCGCCGAGCGGAACGTCGTCCCGATTCTGGGCCGTGACGTGCTCGGTGTCGAGTCGGTACTGGTCATCGGCTCGTTCGTCGTCAGCTTCGGCTTCGTGAAGGCCCTGCTCAACCTCTACGGCGGGAAGTGGTCCGAGACGTACGGACGGAAACCCATCCTCGTCGCCGGGTGGGTCGTCGCCCTCCCGATCCCGGTGATTCTCGCCTTCGCCCCGAACTGGTGGTGGATCACGCTCGGGAACGTGCTCCTCGGCGTCAATCAGGGGCTCGCCTGGTCGATGAGCGTCAACGCGAAGATCGACCTCGCGGGGAGCGACGCCCGCGGCTTCGCCGTCGGGCTCGACGAGGCGTTCGGCTACGGCGGGGTCGCCGTCGGGGCGTGGGTCACCGGCGTCATCGCGGCCCGGTACAGCCTCCGTCCCGAACCGTTCTACTTCCTGGCGGGCGTCGTCCTGCTCGCCCTCCTCGTGTCGGTCCTGTTCGTCGACGAAACGCTCCCGTACGCACGTGCAGAGGCCGACGACCAGGCCACCGAGGAGGACGCCGACCTGCCGTTCGGGGCGGTTCTGAAGCGGGCGACCTACGGCGACAGGACGCTGTTCGCGGCAGCGCAGGCCGGGAGCGTCGAGAAGTTCGTCGACGCGCTCGTTTGGATCGCTTATCCGCTGTACCTGACGGCCGCCGGTCTCTCGACCGCGCAGGTCGGTGTGATCGTCGGCGTGTACGGCGGCGTCTGGGGCGTCCTCCAGCTGTACACGGGTCGGCTCGCCGACCGCGTCGGGCGACGACCCCCCGTCATCACGGGGATGTTCGTCGCTGGCGGAGGTGTCTTCCTGACGGGACTCGTCGACGGTTACTGGCCGTGGGTCGGAACCGCCGCCCTGACAGGCGTCGGCATGGCGCTGCTGTATCCGAACCTCATCACGGTCGTCGGGGACGCCGCACATCCCTCGTGGCGGGCGACCGGGCTCGGCGTCTACCGGATGTGGCGCGACGCCGGCTACGGGTTCGGGGCGATCCTCATCGGCGTGACCGCCGACCTCCTGTCGATACAGGCCGCGTTCTCTCTCGTCGCCGCGGCGATGTTCGTGTCCGGTGCGATCACGTTCGCGTGGATGCGCGAGACCCGGCCCGACCCCGAATCGGACCCCCCTTCGGAATCCGGGTCGACCACGCCGACCGACACTCGCTGAGCCGGTGTCTGTCAGGCCCAACGACTATGCCCGCGCATCGCGTCCGTTCACCCGATGCCCGACACCGAGGACGTGCGTGTGTGGCTCGTCGAGCGAGGGTACAACAACCGCGACCTGATCGTCCTCAAGTACGCGACGCCCGACGGCGAACGGCTCTACCGTCGGGAACTCGCCGCGCAGGCTATCGACCTCGATTCGGTCACCGCCGCGAGGGACGTCTCGCCCGACAACCTCGAGTCCGTCGACGATGCGGACCGGCGGGAACGGTTCGCCGCCGAAGCGATCCGCATGGCGGACGAACACGACCCCAACGACACCATCTGACCGTTCCGACCCCCCCGTCGCCCGCATCCCCGGACACGACTGACGACCGACACGCGGGACTCCCCTGAACCCGCCCGACGCGGCGGGTGTGACGCGCGCACTCCGGAGCCGGACTTATGTGCGCCTGCCGCCAGGTCCCCGTATGAGCACGTTCGTCGTCGTCGGCGGTGACGCGGCTGGGATGTCCGCAGCGAGCAAGGCCAAACGCGACGACCCGGACCTCGACGTGGTCGTCTTCGAACGGGGGCAGTGGGTGTCCTACGGCGCGTGCGGGTTGCCGTACTACGTCAAGGGGGAGATCCAGTCGCTCGAGGACCTCGTCTCGGTGACGCCCGAGGAGTTCCGCGAGGAACGCGACATCGACCTCCGCATCGGCCACGACGTCACCGAAATCGATCCCGACGGTCGAACCGTGACCGCACAGGGCGACGACGGCGAGGTCGAACAGGAATACGACCACCTGCTCGTGGCGACCGGCGCGGAGGCCGTCACCCCACCCATCGAGGGCCTCGACCGCGAGGGGGTGTACACGCTCGGGTCGATGTCGGACGGGAAGGACCTCCGCGAGTACGTCGCCCGCGCGCGCGACGAGGGGAATCTCCAGCAACCCGACCGGGGCCTCGCCTGCCAGTTCCTCGAAACCTGCACGGGACCGGTCGGCATCGTCGGCGGCGGCTACATCGGTATCGAGATGGCCGAGGCGCTGGCGGCCAACGGCTTCGAGGTACACCTCTTCCAGCGCGGCGACCGCGTCCTGACGCAGTTCAGCCGCGCCACGAGCGAGGCCGTCCTCGACCACCTCGAAACACAGGACGTCGCGGTGTACCTCGACAGCGAGGTCCGGGAACTCGCGGGCGACGGGTCGGTCGAGGCGGTCGTGACCCCCGACGACCGCGTCCCCGTCGAGATGGTCCTCGTCGGAACCGGGGTCCGGCCGCGGACGGCCCTCGCCGAGGCGGCCGGCATCGAACTCGGGGAGACGGGCGCCATCGCGACCGACGCCTACCGCGAGACGACCGTGCAGGACGTGTACGCGGCGGGCGACTGCGCCGAGGCCGAACACGTCGTCACGGGCGCCCCCGCGTACGTCCCGCTGGCGCTGACGGCGAACCGTCACGGCCGGGCGGTGGGACAGACCGTCACCGGGAGTCCGACGGAGGGCGGCGGCGTCGCCGGCACCGCCGCGGTCAAGGCCTTCGACGTCGAGGCCGCACGCACCGGGGTGCTCCCCGAGGAGGCACGGCGGGCGGGGTTCGACCCCCTCACCGACACCATCGAGGCCAAGTCACGCGCCGGCTACTACCCCGAGGGCGGGACGGTGCAGGTGACGCTCACCGTCGACCGACCCACGGGTCGGGTACTGGGCGGGAGCCTCGTCTCGGAGTACGGCGAGGGCGCGGTCCACCGCAGTCACGCGCTCGTTGGTGCGGTGACCGAGGGGGTCACCGTCGACGAGTTGGCGAACTACGACCTCGCGTACGCCCCGCCGTTCAACACGACGTGGGACCCCGTGCTGACGGCGGCGAAAGTCGTCGACGGACAGCGGTAGCGTCGGTCCCGTGCCTCGTCCCCGCCGCGTTGGTCGGTGCTACACCGACAGGTCGACCCCTTCGAGTCGCCGGGCGTTGATGGCGACGATGACCGTCGAGAGCGACATGAACACCGCGCCGACCGCCGGGGAGAGCAGGATACCGAGTGGAGCGAGCACCCCTGCCGCCAGCGGGAGCGCGAACACGTTGTAGCCGGTCGCCCAGACGAGGTTCTCCTGCATCTTCCGATAGCTGGCCTTCGAGAGCACGATGAGACGGACGACGTCCAGTGGGTTGTTCTCGACGAGGACGATGTCGCCCGACTCGATGGCGACGTCGGTTCCCGAGCCGATGGCGATGCCGACGTCGGCTCTCGTGAGCGCGGGCGCGTCGTTGACGCCGTCGCCGACCATCGCGACCAGCTTCCCCGCCGACTGGAGCTGTGCGACTGTGGTGTCTTTCTCCTCGGGCAGGACCTCCGCGAAGTACTGGTCGATGCCGAGTTCCGCCGAGACGGCCCTCGCGACGTCCTCGGAGTCGCCGGTCAGCATCGCCACCTCGATTCCCATCCCGTGCAGCGCCTCGACGGCCCGGCGGCTCTCCTCGCGGACGACGTCCGCGAGCGCGAACGCCGCGACGACCTCCGACTCCTCCCGGATCAGGTAGACGACGGTCTGGGCGTTCGAGCCGGCCTCCTCGGCGAACGCGACGACGTCGTCGGGTCGTTCGATACCGAGCCGCTCGACGAGGTTCGGCCCGCCGAGGTGGACCGTCTCGCTGCCACCGGAACCCGACCCGGCTTCTGGTCGGCTCGACAGAGCGGCGCTCTCTCGAACGTCGACGGTCGCCCGAACGCCGAGGCCGCGGAGGTTCTCGAAGTTCGAGACCCGCGCTCGCTGGACCCCTCGCTGCTCGGCGGCGGTCCGGATGGCGCGAGCGATCATGTGCTCGGAGTCTCCCTCGACACCCGCGGCGACCTCGAACGCTCGCTCCTCGTCCCAACCGCTCGCCGTCCGGACGCCGACGACGCCCTGTTCGCCCTTCGTGAGCGTCCCCGTCTTGTCGAAGATGACCGTATCGAGGTTGCGGGCCTCCTCCATGGCGATGCGGTCGCGGATGAGCATCCCGTTCCGTGCGGCGGTCGACGTGTTGATGGCGACGACGAGAGGAACGGCGAGGCCGAGCGCGTGCGGACACGCGATGACGAGGACGGTGACGACGCGTTCGAGGACGGAGACCTCGAACCCGGTCGCGACGACCCACGCGACGGCGGTCACGGCGGCGACCCCGAGTGCGACGTAGAACAGCCACCCCGCCGCGCGGTCGGCGAGCAGTTGCGTCCGGGACTTCGAGCGCTGCGCCTCGTCGACGAGGCGCATGATGCCCGCGAGCGTCGTCTCGTCACCCGTCTTCGTCACGCGGACGCGCAGGCTGCCGTCCTGGTTGACCGTGCCGGCGACGACGTCCGCTCCGGGTTCCTTGTCGACGGCGCGCGACTCGCCGGTGATCATCGACTCGTCGACCGACGACTCGCCCTCGATGACCGTCCCGTCGACGGGGACGCTCGCGCCGGGACGGACGAGAACGACGTCACCCTCCGAGAGCGCCGAGACGGGGACTTCCTCGGTGTCACCGGACTGGGTCCGGTCGCCCGCCGGACTTCGTCCCGCGCCGTCGCCGCTCTCGACGATTCGCTCGGCCGTGTCCGGCATGAGTTTGGCCAGTTGGTCGAGCGCGCCCGACGCCTGCCGGACCGAGCGCATCTCCATCCAGTGACCGAGGAGCATGATGTCGATGAGCGTGACGAGTTCCCAGAAGAAGGGCGTCGTCCCCTCGACGAACAGGCTGGCGATGGAGTAGACGAACGCGACGGTGATGGCAAGCGAGATGAGTAACATCATCCCCGGTTCGCGGTTTCTGACCTCCGTCCGGGCCATCGAGAGGAACGGCACCCCGCCGTAGGCGAAGACGACGACCGACAGAACCGGCGTAATCCACGCGCTGCCGGGGAACGTCGGCGCGGTGTAGCCGAAGACCTCCTGGATGAACTCGCTGAAGAAGACGACCGGAATCGAGAGGACCAGTGACACCCAGAACCGGCGCCGGAACATCCATTCGTGACCGGTGTGGTCGGTGTGCGCTCGGGGGCCTCCGTGGGTTCCCTCCCGAGGGTGTGTGGCGTGGTCGTGCGCTTTGGACCCCTCAGTCCCCGTCATGTCGATCGTGTCGCCTCCGTTCGACGGTACAGGCCGAGGACGGGGAGAGGACCCGCCGGCGGATCGGTCCGTTGCTCGGCGACACCATGTCAAGATAGTGTCGTATAGGGAGATTACCGAGCGTCACTGTTCCGAGAGGCGGCGGCGACGCGACTCGTACTCCTCCTCGTCGATCTCCCCCCGGGCGTACTGCTCGCGGAGTACCTCCATCGCGGAATCGGATCGCGGTCCACCCCGGTCGGAGAGGAGCCCGTAGACGAGGGCGACGGGGAGAGCCACGAGCAACACCATCCAGAGGATTCCGAGGAGCAGCATGCCGATACCCCAGCCGCCCATCCCACTCCATCCACCCCCCATGTGGGGCATCCACCAGCCTCCGGTCATCTGATTGCCGGCAGTCATCGCGAGGCCGAGCATGAGCACGGTCAGGACGATGAGTCCACCACCGATCCACCCGAACAGCCGCTTCGTCGAGGTCGTCATGACATCATCTACGTTACAATAAGGGCCAGACGGGTAAATACTCGCGGAGCGGTTCTCAGTCCTCGAGAACCCGGCGACCGGCCGGCTATCGAGTCGTGATAGTGTGCGGGGTTCGGTTGTCGTTGGTAGTCGAGTGCGGGCGCCCCGACTCAGGCGGCGCAGTTGTTGGCGCCGGTTTCGAGTTCCGTCGCGTCAGTGCCCTCGACGGACTCCTTCCCCCTGTTGACGTCGATGATCGTCTCGTAGTTGTCGGGTTTCTCCGGCAGGTCGCCGACCATCCGCTCGACGAACGCCTCCTCGTCGAGACCGACGAGGTCGAGGCCGTCGCGTACCTCCGAGAGCGGCGCCCCGACGAGTTCGCCGGGCGAGGCGTTCTCGTAGGTGCCGTCGTTGTCGACCGTTACGTGGCCGGGGAGGACCGTCAGGTCGTCGGGCAGGTCCATGAGCGTCCCGTGGAGGGTCTCGTACTGCATCCGTGCGCCCTCCTCGGCGTCGTCCTCGCCGAACTCCAGTTCGGTCCGGCCGACCGAATCGAGGAAGAGGGCGTCGCCCGTGAGGACCGCCTCGTCGCCGACGCGGTAGACGACCATCTCGGTGGTGTGGCCCGGGGCGGCGAGCACTTCGATGTCGACCTCGCCGACCGAGACGCGTTCCCCGTCCGCGAGGGGTTCGAAGTCGTACTCGACGTCGCGGTCGGTCGCGTGTTCGCCGAGGTGGTACGGCACGCCGAGTCTCGCCGCGAGTTCGTGTCCGCCCGAGATGTGGTCGGCGTGGACGTGCGTGTCGGCGACCCGCGAAATCGTCAGCCCTTCCTCGGCGGCAGTCGTGATGTACTGGTCGGTGTGTCGGGTGGGGTCGACGACGAGAGCTTCGCCCGCCCGTTTCGAGCCAACGAGGTAGCTGAGACAGCCCTTCGCGCGGCGCTGGAACTGGACGACGACGAGGTCGTCGTCCCCCGTATCGAGACGAGCGGTCTCGTACAGCGCGTTCCAGTCGCGCATCCCGCCTTTGACCACGCTCACGTCCTCCCACCCGCTCGCGTCGAGTTCGGCGGCGAGCGTCGTCGACGTCGCCCCCTTCCCGCAGATGGTGACTATCTCGCCGCCGTCGGCCCACGATTCGATTTCGGTCCGCTGTTCGTCGCTCAGGGTGTCCGTCGGGCCGAACGGCATGTTCACGGCGCCCTCGATGTGCCACGCCTCGAAGCTGTCCTCGGGGCGCGTGTCGATGAGCGTGTAGTCGGTGCGGCCGGCGTCCTGCATCTCCGCCAGTTCCCGCGCGGTGATCGTTTCGAACATCGGAACCCACCCCGGAGATAGTCTTGTGAACACTAAACACCATAGCCTGCCGGAGCATTCGATCCGTGCACGAAGACAATCACGAATGAGGTTACTGACCGTGCATCCACGAACGAGTCGGAGCGACCACGGTGTGTAGTGTTGGGGTCGACGAACACGATACCTCTGGAATTCGCCCGCGCGACCGGTCGTGCACCTCGATACGGCATCGGTTTCCCTTACAGCGGTAGCCGTGTCACAGGGTATCCGCTGTGCGGGGCCGAGCGGCCGTCGACTTTCGGTCTCCGAACCGAGCGTCGGCGACCGACCGGGACCGGCTCCTCGGATAGGCCGTGTCCGGCTGGCTCCGGGGCTGTCATCGTACGCACGGGACGAACGGGCCGACCACAGACGGGACGGGGAGCGTGTTGCCAGCGTCGGGAGGGCCCGTTCGTCGAGAAGCGTGTCGCCCCGAATCACCTCGACGAGGGTGGGACTACCGGAACCGGCCGAGCAGTTCGTAGTCGTGGTCGGGGGTGTACCGCCGGAACAGCAGGCTGTTCGAGAGGACGCTCACGCTGGAGAACGCCATCGCCCCGGCGGCGAGCACCGGCTGGAGCAGGCCGAGCGAGGCTAGCGGAATCATCGCCGTGTTGTACCCAAGCGCCCAGACGAGGTTCTGCTTGATCTTCTGGAGCGTCGCGTCCGAGATGCGGATGGCCTTCACGACGTCGAGGGGGTCGTCGCGCATCAGCGTCACGTCGGCCGCCTCGATGGCCACGTCGGTCCCGCTCCCGATTGCCGTCCCGACGTACGCGACGGCCAGCGCGGGCGCGTCGTTGACCCCGTCGCCGACCATCATCGCCTTGCGGCCCTCGTCCTGGATGGACTCGACGGCGTCGGACTTGTCCTCCGGGAGGACGCTCGCCCGGACGTTCTCGGGGTCGATGCCGACCGCTTCGGCGACGGCGCGGGCGGTCCGCTCGTTGTCGCCCGTAATCATCATCACGTCGATGCCGCGCTCGCGGAGGGCGCTCACCGCGTCCTTCGCGCTCTCCTTGACCGTGTCCGCGTCGGCGACGACGCCGACGAGTTCGCCGCCGTCTCCATCGGCGGCCACGCGGGCGACGAGCATCGCCGTCTTCCCCTCGTTCTCGAGGCGCTCCATCGTCTCCTCGGCGGGCGAGGGGTCGATGCCGTTGTCGCGCAGGAGCTTCCGGTTGCCGACCAGTACCTCGGAACCGTCCACCGTCGCCCGGATACCGTGTCCGGGAACGTTCTCGAAGTCCTCGGGGTCGCGCACGTCGATGCCCCGCTCCTCGGCCCCGTCGACGATTGCGCGGGCGAGGGGGTGTTCGCTCGCGCTCTCGGCGGCCGCCGCGAGGCGCAACACGTCGTCCTCGGTGAGTCTGTCGCGGGTCGTGAGTTGTCCCCCGTCGGTGGTCGTCTCGCCGCCGTCCGTGACCGCTCGCCCCTCGTCGAAGACGACCACGTCGGTGAGTTCCATCTCGCCTTTCGTCAGCGTCCCCGTCTTGTCGAAGATGACCGTGTCGACGTCCTTCGCGCGTTCGAGGACGTCACCGCCCTTGAACAGGACGCCGTTCTGCGCGCCGATGGTCGTCCCGACCATCGTGGCCGCGGGCGTCGCCAGCCCCAGCGCACAGGGACAGGCGATGAGGACGGACGAGGCGAAGACGATGACGGCGAACTCGAAGACCGACACCGACCCGCCGGCGACCGCTGGCCCGCCGACGACCAGCCCCCACACCGGGAGCCACTCGACGAACCCCGCAAGCGCCTCCGGGAAGAGGAACCAGACGATGCCCCAGAACAGGGCGTTGGCGATGACCGCGGGCACGAAGTACGCGCTGATGCGGTCGGCGAGGTTCTGGATCTCCGGCTGGCGCGACTGGGCCTCCTTGACGGTCTGGACGATCTGCTGGAGGGCGGTGTCCTCGCCCACCTTCGTCGCCTCCACGACGAGGACGCCGTTCTCGTTGATGGTCGAGCCGACCACCTCGTCGCCTTCCCCCTTCTCGACGGGGACGGACTCGCCGGTGACCATCGACTCGTCGACCGCGCTCTGCCCGCCGACGACGACGCCGTCGGTGGGTATCTTCTCGCCGGGCCGGACCTTCATCCGGTCGCCGACCGTCACGTCCTCCAGCGGGACCTCCTCCTCGCTGCCGTCCTCGCGGACGACGGTCGCCGTTTCGGCTTCCATCTCCAGCAGTTTGCGGAGCGCGTCGCCGGCCTGTCCCTTCGAGCGAGCCTCGAGGTAGTTGCCGAGCGTGATGAACACGAGGATGAGTGCGGCGGTGTCGAAGTAGAGGCCGCCGGCGATGAGCCCCGAGAGCACCGCGACGGAGTAGAGGTACGCCGTCGAGGAGCCCAGCGCGATGAGCACGTCCATGTTCGCGCGGCCGTTCTTGACGAGCGCCTTGTAGGAGTTCTTGTAGAACGGCCACCCGAGAACGAGCTGGACGGGCGTCGCCAGCAGGAACTCGACCCAGCCGAACTCGACGCCGAATACCGTCTCGGGGAGGACGCCGCCCCCGAGGACGAGCTTCTCGACGAGGAAGAACAACAGCGGGAGGGAGAGCGCCGCGCCGAACACCGTCAGCCGGAACTGTCGGCGTATCTCCTCGTTGCGGGCGGCGTCCCGCGCGTCGGTCCCCGAGGACTCGTCGTCGGGGGCCTCGCGGACCGGCGAGTAGCCCGCCGCCTCGATGGCGTCGTAGAGCGCGCTCAGCGTCGTGTCGGCGGGGTTGTAGGTGACCTGCGCCTCGTCGGTGGCGTAGTTGACCTCCGCGTCGACGACGCCCGGCGTGTCCAGCAGCGCGGACTCGTTGGTGTCCGCGCAGTTGGCACACGTCATGTCGGTGATGCCGACGCTCACCGTCTCGGAGACGACGCCGTAACCCGCCTCCTCGACGGCGTCGTATATCTCCCGGAGGGTCACGACGTCGGGGTCGTACTCGACGGAACCCTCGTCGGTGGCGAAGTTGACGTTCGCCTCGTGGACCCCGTCGAGAGGTTCGAGGGCGTCCTGTACCGTCGACGAGCAGTTGGCACAGGACATCCCCGTGATGTCGAGGTGTGCCGTTCTGGTTCCCATTGGAGTACAGTAGGGGCTCCACCCTTTGGGCAGTTACTGTTTCGACCTCGGGGGTCTCCTCCCGACAGTCCTTCGGTTCCAAAGGCCCGGGGTCAGGCCTCGGACTCGAAGCGCTGGTAGCGCTCTTCGAACCGACCGCGACACGAGGGACAGCAGAAGTGATAGACGCTGTCGTCGATTCTGACCGATTCGCCCTCGCTGTCGACGGTGTTCCCGCACTCCGCGCACGTGAGCGCGAACGCCGTGCCGTCGACCGACGGCGTCCACTCCGCCTCGTCGACGAGCGTCACCGAGTACTCCGCGTTCGGGTCGTCGCCGAGGAGCCCCTCGACCCACTCGCGGACGTTCCGTGCCTCCGCGCGGCCGTAGAACCAGAGTCTCCCCTCGGCCGTCACGAAGAGGTGTTCGATGCCGTCGGCGTCGGCCAACCGCTCCCGGAGCGATTCGAGGGCGCTCGCGGCGGGGTCGACCTGCACGAAGACGGGGACGCCGGCCCGGAGCGTCGACTGGTCCACGTGGACGGTGAACTGGTTGATGACGCCGGCCTCCTGCAGTCGCGTGACCCGGTCGGAGACGGCGGGTGCCGACAGTCCAACGACGTCCGCGATGTCGCTGTACGGCCGCCGGCCGTCCTCGACCAGCAGCGACAGTATCTCGATGTCGGTGTCGTCCAGTTCGCGCATACCCACCGTTGTCTGACGCGATACAAATCTCTTCTCCTACTTCGCCTTCGAATCATTAGTACAAATCTGAACAGACTTTGGTTTCGAAGAGACAACCGACAAGGGTCTTCGACCCGTACGACTTCGGAAGATGACCCAGACAATCGCCGTCGAAGGGATGACCTGCGAACACTGCGAGCAGACCGTCGAGGAGGCGCTTTGCGGCGTGAGCGGCGTCACGGACGCCACCGCGGACCGGGAGGCCGAACGGGCGAGCGTCGAGGGGGACGCCGACCGGACCGAACTCGTCCGCGTCGTCGAGGATGCGGGGTACACGTCCCACGCCTGAGCGAGGTATCAGGACCGTCGCAACCGTCTTCGAGCGCATCTCGGGAGCGAACGACACCACGGTCTGCGCCGTCGTGGGCAACCGGGCGTTCCCTCGCCAGCGATTCGTTCCGGAGGAGAACCCGACTTGAAGCGGGTCGCCGTACGATTCGTCCGAATGACTCACGCAGTCGGAGGCAGGGACCGAACCACGTCTCGAACGGATCGTCGTCGGTCGAACGGTCGATGAACGTCGTCTTCCTCGGTGCCGGCCCGGCGTCGAGTCAACCGACTGTCCGGGAGCGTCTCGACTCGGTTCGAGACGACCCGATACCCGCAGTCGCGGCGGCTGAACCGGCCGCTGGTTCGTCGTCTTCGAGAAGAATTACGGCGGGTTCGTCCGGTCGCGGTGTGCCTCGTCGCTCGGCGGAGCGCGCCGATTCAGGCCATCATGCTGCGGCAGGACTCCGCGCACTCGCGGAGGACCTCGGCGCAGGTCTGGCAGTGGTCGTGGTCGTGTCGTTCGCACTCCTCGGCGCACTCCTCGCAGGCGCCGGCGCAGGCTTCCGCGAGCTGCGTGCTGTAGTTGGAGTCGCGGGCCATCAGTCGCGCGTGGAGCGACGCGATGTCCGCGACGTCGCGACAGAGGCGGATGCACTTGGCCATGTCCTCGCCCTCGCCTGCGCACTCGTCGGCGCACCACTCACACGCCTGGACGGCCTCAAGACAGTTGTCGATACACTCGCGCTGGTCCTCGCTCAGGTGGTCGAGTTGCTGTAGTGCCATTGCACGTAGAGAGAGGAGCGCCTGATTCAAGCGGTTTTTCGCTAACGAACCGAGTCACCCTTGCGGGCACAACCTTGATGAGCCGTTCGCGGAGCGACCCGGAGCGCGCTGAAGACGGCCGCTCGGCACAGCGTATCGTTCCGGTGACGTTTGGGAAGGTCGATTCCGGTGCGGAGCTATCCGAGCAATCCAAACGCCGAGTCCGAGTGCGGACGTGATTCCGAAGGGTGTCTCGATAGCTGTCGTCACGGACGCACGCGTACTCGGAGGGGGCGCCTCGCCCCCGTGGGACACCGCTTTGGATGGTGAGGCACAAGCGCATTAAACGAGCCACACGAACCGTGTTGTAGACGATGTCCACAAGCGCCAGCGTCGTCGGACCGGCCGTGCTCCAATCGGCCGGTGGACTCGCGGAGTTCGCCAAACAGCTCGAACGCGCGTTCGAGCCGGCCCGGGAGGTACTCGTCCCGATTCTGTCGAACCCCGTTGTCGTCGGGGCGTGGGCCGTCGTCGTCCTCGCCTGCCTCGGCGTGCTCTGGTGGGACCTCCGGTCGAACAACGAGCCGCTGCCCTCGATGATGAAGGCAGTCTGGACGCTCGTGGTCGCCTACTCCGGCCCGTTCGGACTGGGGGTCTACTGGTACTCCGGGCGGACGCAGATCCCCCACGACTCGCTGTGGCGACGGGGCTTCCGCTCGACGAGCCACTGCTACTCGGGGTGTGGCGCGGGCGAGGTCGTCGGCATCTCCCTCGCACAGGGCCTCCTCGCGCTCACCGTCGGGTGGGTCGCGGCGGTCACCTTCGGGTTCGCGTACCTCTTCGGGTACGCGCTCACCATCGGCCCGCTGATGCAGGACGGCGTGAGTTTCAAAGAAGCGACGTGGGACGCCCTCCTGAGCGAGACGCCCTCCATCACCGTCATGGAGATATTCGCCATCGGCACCGACCTCCTGCTGGCCGCCGACGCGCACATGGGCGAGGTACTGTTCTGGTCGGCGCTCGCCTTCTCGCTGTCCATCGGCTTCCTCGTCGCGTGGCCGGTGAACGTCCTCCTCGTGAAGTTCGGCGTCAAGGAGGGCATGAGTGACCCCTCGGAGATGCGCGGAGGCGCCTCCGCCGCCGACTGACGGTGGTGTAGTTCGACGACCTCGACCGGCAGATCCTCGATCTCCTCCTGAAGGACGCCCGCCGCTCCTTCCGGGAGATCGGCGACGAGATCGGTCGGTCCGCACCGACGGTGTCGAACCGGGTCGACCGACTGCAGGAACTCGGCGTCATCCGACGGTTCACGCTCGACGTCGACCGGTCGACGCTGACGACGGGCGAGCAGTCGCTCGTCGTCGCTCGCGTTCAGCCGAGTGCCGCAGAAGGCCTCGCAGACGAGTTGGCCGACGACGAGGCGGTCGAACACGTGTTCCGTGGCGTCGGGGGGACGGTCGTCGCGAAGGTGACCGTCGACGCAGCGACTCTCGACGGGACGCTCGGCGACCTCTCGGAGTCGTATCCGGACGCCGACTGGTCGGTCGAACCGCTCGTCGGGACTCGATGGGACCCGTAGCTCGGTGTGACCGGCGCGTTCGGCCTCGTCTGTACGGTCTGTGGCAACACGACCACCGAAGACGGCGTCAGCGTCGACGTCGAGAGCGGCGACCGCCACGTGGTCTGCTGCTCGGCGTGTGCCTCCGACATCACCGAGCGGTACGAGCGACTGGCGGATTCCGATTGAGCACGACCGGGAGGGCCCCGCTCTCCGTTTCAGGTACCGCGGGAGTCCGAGGCGGCGCTACGAAGATATCCTCAGACGCCCTCCCACCTCCATGCGCACTACCGACGCTCGGTCGCACGGGGCTGGATCTCACCACGGGACGACGAGCGAAGCGAGTACTGGAGCAGCCGTCAGCTCGCAGGTGGCTTCTCACTGGCCGCCGACGGACTCCAGTTGGTTCCCGACGGGAACGGCTTCGAACCGGGGCCTCCGTCGAGTGGACGTTCCGGATTCTCGATGGCGGCGGTAACGTCGGACCCGCTAAGACGATACCCGTCGCTCTCGCCGAGCGGAACGTCCATCTGGTTCTCTACGGGGGTTGGAATCCGAACCCGCGCGTATCGGGCGGGTGCGTTCTCGGGTACCCACCGGTGAGGTTCGTGAAACTCCGAACGCCGACCTCTGGCCCTCCTCGACCCGTCGAAGGTATCGCGACATACGATTCATCTCACCGGCCGAACCCGTCGAGCGTCGACTGCACCCCGGAGACGAGGTGCGACTTCCGACGGAGGCGCTCGAACGGGACGGGGAAGAGCGGCGCGAGTTGGCGAACCGCGCCGTGGAACGTCTCCGCGACGGCCCGCTCGCCCCCGAGTGCTCCGCGGACGGACTCGCGAATCTGCCAGACGCCGACCGGCGCCCAGTACTCGTCGGTCGCCACCCGGACGACGAACGCCTTGGCCTGTCTGTCGCGCTCCGCGAGGTGTTCGAGCACCGCGAGGCGAGTGGCGTAGTAGGCCCCGCTGGTCTCCTCGACGTAGCCCGTCCGACCCTCGTAGCCCTCGTTGGCCGCGAGCAGGCGGTAGGCACCCTCGTCGGGGTTCCAGATGCTGCCCGGCGACTTCATCTCGACCAGTTCGAACTCCCAGTTGCCGGGTGCGAGGACGATCCAGTAGTGGTTGCCCATGTAGGACTCCTCGTACACCTCCACCTCGTCTACGCTCGGCGCGTTTCTGACCTGTCCGCGCAGGAACTGGCCGACGGTGTCGTCGACGGCGGTGATGGACCAGCGCGTGGGGACCAGCCGCCGATTCTGGCCCTGTCCGAGCGCGCCCGCCGAGAGGATGCGGTTGATGTCGTAGACGTCGAACCCGCGGTTGTAGAGGTACGTCATCGCCCCTTCGGCGCGCCAGTCGTCGTCCGAGAGCGTCTTCTCGACCGCCCGAGGGACGTGCGGGTTCTCCGTGAGGCGGGCGTCGGTAGCGTTGGCCCGGGGGCCGGTCGGCGTCGAGACGGCGTCCATGCCGACGTCCATCGAGGGTCGCTCGCCCAGGTCGACCTCCACGGCGACCGGTCGATCCGCGATGGCCACCTCGCGCTGGGTCCCGACGAACCCGTCCCAGGTGTCGTGGACGTTCACGTCGGCCCGTCGGGTGGAGTTCAGCAGTCCGGTCCGGTACTGGAGCACGTCGCGGATGCCGAGGCCGCCGTCGTACCACTGCCCGCTGGTGGCGAACTCGGCGGGGTCGGCGTCGGCGTCCACCGGCGCGAGGATCCCCGTCGAGACGTTGGGGTACGACGAGCGCCCGACGAAGATGGAGGGGGCGCTGCGGCCGACGTGCGTGGTGTCGCGGATGGGGTCGAGCTTCGCGTCGACGTCGTCGAGGTAGTCGAGCACCTCGTAGGACTTCTCCTCGGCCAGTCGCCGCCGCTCGGCGGCCTCGTCGACCTCGAACCCCTCGATGTACTCGTCGAGACGCATCCGTCCGGGGGTTCGTCGTACGGGCGGATAGGCGTTTACCTCCCGGAGCGGGGTCCCGGCTGTCGCGCGGGCCGGGAGGCTCCAAACGCTCCGCAGTCCGAACAGTCGGGACAGACCGCGACACCTACGAACGGTCCGTACCGCTCGAACGGTGTGTAGCGTGTGTAGAT